>CAYPQJ010000005.1:18375-45241 GCA_964412835.1 uncultured Desulfobacteraceae bacterium
TAGATGAGATCGGTGAGCTTTCACCGGTCATCCAGGTAAAGTTGTTGCGGGTCATTCAAGATCGGACTTTTACGGCTGTTGGCGGCACCCATGAGAAAGTGGTGGATGTCCGTTTCATCGCAGCCACCCACAAAGATCTTGAAGCGGAAGTGATTGGTGGTAACTTCAGGGAGGATCTCTACTTTCGCTTGAATGTGATTCCCATTGATCTTCCACCTTTGAGGGAAAGGGACGGCGACATTCCCCTGCTGGCCCAGCATTTTCTTGAAAAATATTCCCGGGAGATGGGGAAAGATATCGGTAAAATCTCCGCTTATGCCATGAGTATTCTTGAGGAATATGCATTCCCCGGCAATGTAAGGGAATTGGAGAATATTGTGGAGCGAAGCGTGGCGCTGGAGTCTTCAAACATCGTTTTGCCGGGGAGCCTGACGTTATCAAACCTGCGTACGGGGGGCGATGTTTCGGAAATAAGCCAGAAAAGGTCTCTCGATCCAAAGGGCATTCAATTGGACAAGGTGATGGCGGAAATTGAAAAGGGTTATGTGACGCAGGCAATGGAAATGGCTCATGGTTCGAAACAGCAGGCGGCGGATCTTTTGGGCATTAACCTGCGTTCACTGCGGTACAGGCTGGAGAAACTTTGATTTGGATAATAAGATTCTTACAGTTTCACTCTGAGAGTTCATCGCCCACACTCGTAACGCGTTGCATTTAAACGCTTTTTTGAACTGCAGAATATCCAACAAGGAATAACGAATGTCGAAGGAAAACTTCATGATTTGACATTCCTTGTTCGATATTCGATATTCGTTTTTGAAAATTCCAAATATTTTTGGCTAAATTTTTATCCCATTGCCTCAAGCGCTTTATGGCACTCCTGTTTATAAGATTCCGCTTGCTTCGAATCCCGAATCCCTTGAAAACACCCCAGTGCCTTTTGAAATTCCCCCAGATTCATGTGGCTGATTCCCTGACAGAGTTTCAGCTGATCATTTAGAGGAAACAGCCGCACCCCTTCATCAAGAAGGGTGATGGATTCCCTGAAAGCCCTTTCTTGCTGTTTAATCATGCCCAACCCCAGATAGGCACGATCGTTTGGTGCATAATCCAGGGATCTTCCGTACAGTCTCTTTGCGGTCTCCTTTTTGTTGGGGATACGTTCAATTTTCGCATAGTCCCCATGGCTGAAGGTCATGGCCAGTCTGGAGAGGAAATCAGCGTTTAATTCACGGAAGTCCTCTTTTTCCGTGAGTTCAACCTCTCTCGTAAAGTCGGATAGGCCCTCGTGGAAGGTGTTCCGCAGCGTTTTCCCAAAGGTGAGGATCATTTTTTCCGTTAAATGGGGGTCCGTTTCAAAATAGAGGATATCTTCAATTTTCTGGAGCCATATGTCATCGGTGAGGCCCCATTGTTTCAAATACATGTCATACAGGGTGGTCCCTGGGAAAATATCCAGAATGTAAAAAATGGCGCTTAGGGGTTTGATTTCGTTTATGAGATCAATGGTTTCCTGTATGGTATGGTTGTTTTCACCCGGGGAGCCGTAAATGAAGTAGGCCCTTGCCAGAATCCCATAGCGGGTGGTCAACTTAAATGCTTTTTTGATCTGTTCCGACCGAATGTTCTTGTTCAGGAAATGCCTTATTTTTTCTGAACCGCTCTCAACGCCGTAACTGATTTGTGTGCACCCGGCCAATCTCATCCAGTAAAGGACTTCTTTGTCAACGAGATCCACCCTGGAGATGGCAAACCATGATATTTTCAAATCCCTTTCAATTATTTTCCGGCAGATATCAATGACCAATGCCTTGTTGATCAGGAATGTATCATCTGAGAAATAAAAGAATCGGGTGCCTTTGTTGTACAGGTATTCCAACTGTTTGACGAAATATTCGGAAGAATGAAACCGTACCTTGCGACCCCAGAATCGGGGAGAGCCGCAAAAGGTGCAGTTGCCGGGACAACCGCGGGTGAAGGCCACATGTTGAAAGTCAAAGTATTTTGACGGGATGGGCAGATCATCCAGATTTTTGATGGGGAGTGGGCGCTCTGTTTTCATTGGACGTCCTTGGCTTCTAAAAGCGATTCCCTTGACGGACTTGAGATTTTTAGGGTTCCCTTTTTCAAGGGTCCGAATCAGCTTCAAAAAAGGGTATTCTCCTTCTCCCAGGACACAAAAGTCCACTGCACTAAAATGGGTGAGGAAATGCTTCCACAGAAAGGTCGCCCCAATCCCGCCAAAAACCACGGCAACGTCCGGGTTGACCGCCTTTGCCGTTTTTGCAATTTCAAGAGCCCCCCATCGATTGGCTTGAAGGACTGAAAACCCAAGAATATCAGGGTCTTTTTCCCGGAGCGTCTGAACCACGAGATCTGAAGTTTTGCCCATGTGCGCCCAGCTCAGGATTTCCACATGGTAACCCTTTTCCTTCAACAGCGCTCCCACATAGTATAGGCCTAAAGGCGGGGCACTGATCTCCTCTTCATGGACCCGTGCTTCAAGAAACGGGGGGTATATGAGTAATGTTTTCATGTTTAAAGTTATACAGATAGAAGAGTTATAGGGAAAGATTTTTTCTTATCAATCTCAATTTCTGAGAAGAAGGATGATTAAGGCGTAAAAAAGTACTTGACAAAGGAACCGTGCTGATCCAGTATGCAAAACTTATACGAGTAAATAATCTGATTTTTTGAAACCCGTACCCAAAATGATTTCAACACCCAACAACATCATCGTCATTATTAATGCAGCAGGGATCGTCGTATCCTTGTTGCTTCTACCCCTTTTGGTTGGAACGACCAAAAGCCATGACCTGATAATGACGTAGCAGCCCAAACAGATTTTCCCCGAACCGTTATCAGGTCTTCCTGATAACGGTTTTTTTTTGGGGTGAAAACGAGAACGCTGTTTTTAGATTCGGGATTTTAACTGGAGAAAGACGATGGCAAGAGAAATCTTCATCTACGACACCACCCTTCGCGATGGTACTCAGGGCGAAGAAGTGACCCTTTCCGCAGAAGATAAAGTGAGAATTGCCAGAAAACTGGATGACTTCGGGATTGATTATATTGAAGGGGGATGGCCCGGAAGCAACCCGAAAGACGAGCGTTTTTTCGAATTAGCAAAAAAGATCGACTTTAAGAACACCCGTCTGACAGCTTTCAGTTGCACCCGTCACGCTCGGTTACGTCCGGAGGAAGACGATAATATTCGTGCCCTTCTAAAAACCGAAACGGACACCGTCACCATTTTCGGAAAAGCCTGGGACCTTCACGCCACCCGGATTCTGGGTGTTTCCCTGGATGAAAACCTATTCATGATCGAAGACACGGTAGCGTACCTGAAAAAGCAAGACCGTCATGTTGTTTTCGATGCGGAACATTTTTTTGACGGATACAAGAATAATCCAGAATATGCCTTTAAAGCCATTCAAGCCGCCGAAGCGGGAGGTGCCGATTTTATCGTGCTGTGCGATACCAATGGCGGCAGCATGCCCGATGAGGTGGGCGCTATCATGAAACGGGTCAGATCCCGCCATCAGACCAAGTTGGGTATCCACACGCATAATGACTGCGGTCTGGCGCTGGCAAATTCCCTGGTGGCGGTTCAGGAAGGGGCAAGCATGGTGCAGGGCACCATCAACGGCTATGGAGAACGCTGTGGAAATGTGGATCTCATAAGCGTTGTGGGGAATCTTCATTTTAAATTGGGTGCGCAATGCGTGTCCGAAAAGAGCGTGGAGCAATTGACGGAACTCTCACGGTTTGTGAGCGAAGTCGCCAATATCCCCCCTCAGAATCACCGTCCCTTTGTGGGAAAAAGCGCATTTGCCCATAAGGGCGGGATGCATGTGAGTGCCGTTTTGAAGCTTCCGGAAGCCTATGAACATATTTCCCCTGAACAGGTGGGCAATCGCCGCCGTGTTCTGGTATCGGATCTGTCAGGCAGGAGCAACATCGATTTCAAGTCCGGCGAAATGGGTATCAAGCTGGGTGGCAACGGCTATGGGAGTGAAAAGATTGTTCGGGAAATCAAACGTCTTGAAGACGAGGGCTACCAGTTTGATGCGGCTGAAGGGTCCCTGGAACTGCTGATCAAGAAGGTGACGGGGCAGTTTGAAGAACCTTTCTTTCTGGAATCCCTGCGGGTAACCACTGAAAAGGGTCGCGATCAACCCAGTTTATCGCAGGCGACCATTAAAATCGCAGTGGGAGATGAGTACGAAATTACCGCAGCCGAGGGTGAAGGTCCGGTCAATGCCATTGACAATGCGCTCAGAAAAGCGCTCACCAAATTTTTCCCACAGATCGATGAAATGGCCCTGGTGGATTTCAAGGTACGCGTTATTGACGGGGGAGATGCCACAGCCGCCAAAGTACGGGTCCAGATTGAATCAAGGGATGCCCGAGAGATCTGGTCCACCATCGGCGTATCGGAAAACGTCATCGAGGCCAGTTGGCAGGCTCTGGTGGACAGCGTTCAGTACAAATTGATGAAGGAATTGGATCAAAAACAAGAATAAAGGCAAATCCATGAAAACCAATT
This sequence comes from uncultured Desulfobacteraceae bacterium, assembly GCA_964412835.1. GTDB lineage: Bacteria > Desulfobacterota > DSM-4660 > Desulfatiglandales > Desulfatiglandaceae > NaphS2. The sequence continues at coordinate 22,925 of CAYPQJ010000005.1, forward strand.
GGATAAACAGGGGGACCTCCGCCGCAGATTCAGCATTCAACGTGAATCTGCGGAGGGTCCTTATGGTGGAATAAACGGTGAAGAAGACCCACAGAAAATCATTTGCTGGTTGAAGGAATGAGATTTTTTGCCTGCATTTTACCTTAAGGAGAACAAGGAATGGAAGACCGCATTATTTTTTTTGATACCACGTTGAGGGATGGAGAACAATCCCCCGGCGCCAGCATGAACAGCGCCGAAAAACTCAGGATTGCCATGCAATTGGAAAAGCTGGGTGTTGATGTGATGGAGGCGGGTTTTCCCGCGTCATCCCCCGGCGATTTTGAATCGGTTCAGATGATTGCCAATAAAGTCAGGAATGTTGAGATTGCAGGCCTTGCCAGGACTGCCAAACACGATATCGATCAGGCATGGAGAGCCATCCGGGACGCGGCCCACCCCAGGATTCACACATTTATCGCCACATCCGATATCCACCTGAAATACAAGCTCAAAATGGATCGTGAGGCGGTCATTCATGAAGCGGTGGAAAGTGTCAAGTACGCCAGAAGCCTCTGTGACAGTGTTGAATTTTCAACGGAAGACGGCACCCGCTCGGATCGGGATTATCTATGCCGCGTATTTGAGGCGGCCATTGCTGCCGGCGCCACCACTGTCAATCTGCCCGATACGGTGGGATATGCCGTGCCCGAAGAATTCGGTGAATTGGTGAAGTATGTGCGGGAGCACACCCCCAATATCCACCAGGCCGTCATGAGCGTTCACTGTCACAATGATCTGGGCCTGGCCACGGCCAATACACTGGCCGGCATAAACGCCGGCGCTCGTCAGGTGGAGGTGACTATCAACGGCATCGGTGAGCGGGCCGGGAATACTTCCCTGGAAGAAATTGTGATGACCCTTTTTACCCGCAGGGATCAAATGGCATTGTCCACCGGGATTAAAACACAGGAGATTCATCCCACCAGTCGTCTGATCTCCATGATTACCGGCATTGTGGTACAACCCAACAAAGCCATTGTGGGTGCCAATGCTTTTGCCCATGAAGCGGGCATCCATCAGGACGGCGTACTCAAAAACCCCATGACCTATGAAATCATGAGTCCGGATACGGTGGGCCTTTCCGGCAACCGTATGGTCATCGGAAAACATTCGGGACGTCACGCTTTTCAGGAAAAGCTGCGCCAGATGGGATATGAATTATCCCGGGAAGAATTAAATGCCCTTTTTGCAAAATTTAAACAGCTGGCGGACAAGCGAAAAGAGATTCTGGAGGAGGATATTGAAGCGTTGGTGGCTGAAGAAATCCTGAGAGTTCCCGATATTTATGAGCTCCTCTACCTGAATGTGGTCAGTGGTACCGTAGCGGTCCCCACGGCCACCGTGAAATTGAAAATTAGAGATGAAGAGGCTCAGAGCGCCGGTTTTGGCGTGGGCCCCATCGATGCAACCTTTAACACCATCGTCAAGATGACGGACAGTAACGCCAGGCTCATGCGGTTTTCCGTAAATGCCATTACCGGAGGAATGGATGCCCAGGGAGAAGTGACGGCACGCCTTCAGGAGAATGGATTTGTGGTTTTGGGCAAGGGTACCGATTCGGATATTATCACCGCCAGCGCAAAAGCCTTTGTCAACGGGTTGAACCGGTTGGAATATATGAGGGAGAATCCCAGGTTGTCCCCCAATGAAGCTGTTAGCCTTTAGCGAATTGTTGAATTCAGGAGGTAACGATTAAATGAGCATGACCATCACGGAAAAAATTCTCGCGGCCCATGCGGGGAAGTCATCAGTTTGCCCGGGAGAGCTCATCCAGGTTCAGGTGGATCTGGCTCTGGCCAACGATATTACGGCCCCCCTGGCCATTGAGGTATTCCATGAACTGGGCGTAGCCCGGGTTTTTGACCGGGAAAAAATCGCCCTTGTGCCGGACCACTTTGTTCCCAACAAGGATATCCCTTCCGCCCAGCAGGCTAAGATTATGGAGGAATTCGCCTATCAATATGATATCAAACACTATTTCAAAGTGGGGGAGGCGGGAATCGAGCATGTGATTCTGCCGGAAAAAGGCCTTGTGGTTCCGGGGGATCTCGTCATCGGGGCGGACAGCCATACCTGCACCTATGGGGCCATGGGCGCTTTCTCTGCGGGGGTCGGCAGTACCGACCTGGGGGCCATTATGGCCACCGGAACGACCTGGCTCAAGGTCCCTGAGGCCATCAAGGTCGTGTACAATGGTAAACCGGGCCCATGGATCGGTGGAAAGGATCTGATTCTGTTCACCATTGGTCGGCTGGGGGTTCAGGGCGCCCGTTACAAGACCTTGGAGTTTACGGGAAGTACCGTAGCGGATCTCCATATGGATGATCGGTTTACCATGGCCAATATGGCGGTGGAAGCAGGGGCCAAGAACGGCATTTTTGAGCCAGATGATCAACTGCGAACCTATCTGGAAGGAAGGGCAGAACGGGAAGGGGTTTACTGGAAAAGCGATTCGGACGCGCAATATGATGAAGTCGTTGAAATAGACGTCAGCGGCATTGCCCTCCAGGTGGCTTGTCCCCACTCTCCGGACAATGTATTGCCTGTATCTTCCGTGAAACCGGTGCCCCTGGACCAGGTTTTTATCGGTTCCTGCACCAATGGCCGAATGGAAGACTTAAGGGCAGCGGCCGGTATTTTAAAAGGGCGCAAAGCCGCGAAAAAAACCCGGCTGATCGTTATCCCGGGCTCTCCCGACATCTACAAAGCGGCCATGAAGGAAGGGATTTTTGAAATATTGCTGGATGCCGGTGCGGTCATCGGTCCTCCCACTTGCGGCCCGTGCCTGGGCGGTCATCTGGGGGTCCTGGCCAAAGGGGAAAAGGCCCTGTCTACCACCAACCGGAATTTTATCGGCCGTATGGGCCACAGCGAGAGTGAGGTTTATCTCGCGGGTCCGGCGGTTGCGGCTGCCTCTGCGGTCTTGGGCCGGATCGGTGGTCCGGAAGAACTTTGACCCAAAGAACTTTGATTGTAAATCTCCGAAATGGCTTGGAGGATAATAAAAAAACATGAAACTGAAAGGCAACGTCTTGAAATTCGGGGACCATATCGACACGGATTTGATTATCCCCGCCAGATTCTTAAACGTATCGGACAAAGATGAATTGGCAAAAAACTGTTTCGCAGATCTGAGGCCCGATTTTGCAGTGAAGGCGAAATCGGGGGGAATCATTGTCGCCGGTGAAAATTTCGGTTGCGGGTCTTCGAGAGAACATGCGCCCATCGCCATCAAGGCGGCGGGTATCAATTGTGTCATCGCCAGAAGTTTTGCCAGGATTTTTTATCGGAACGCGTTTAACATCGGTCTCCCTATCCTGGAAGCGTCCATGGAACAGGATTTCATTGAGGAAGGCGACCGGGTCAGTATCGATCCCACTTCAGGGGAAATTCGAAACGAAACGAATGGGAATCTCATCCAGGCAATGCCCCTGCCGCCCTTTATGCGCAAAATGGTGGAATGCGGCGGCCTGGTGCCGTACATAAAACAGCAGGCCCGGAATTCAAAATGATTTTTTCTGAGTACGGGCGAACAATTATTCGCCTCTACAAAAGGGGGTGTTACCATTAAACTCACAGGAACTGAAATATTTCTCAAAGCCCTGAAAGATGAAGGCGTGGATACCATTTTCGGCTATCCCGGGGCGGCGGTTATCGATATTTACGATGCCCTGGTGAAAACGGATTTCAAGCATATCCTGGTTCGTCATGAGCAGGGAGCTGTCCATGCGGCGGATGGATATGCCAGGGCTTCGGGCAAAGTCGGCGTCTGTCTGGTGACGTCCGGGCCGGGCGCCACCAATACGGTCAGCGGCATTGCCGCAGCCCATGCGGATTCAATTCCCCTTGTCCTGTTCACAGGGCAGGTGCCCACCGGGCTGATTGGAAACGATGCGTTTCAAGAGGTGGATATTGTGGGGATTACCCGGCCCTGCACCAAGCACAACTATCTGATTACAAAGATTGAGGATCTGGCCGGAACCATTCAAGAGGCTTTCCATATCGCCAGAAGCGGTCGGCCGGGGCCGGTGCTGGTGGATTTGCCGAAGGACATGATGGCTTTAAAAACGGATCTGAAACCGGCCAGACCCGTTACACTGAAATCCTACCGGCCCAACTACAAGCCCAATGTGCGCCAGTTGGGCAAAGTGGTGGCGTTGATCAAAAAGGCCAAAAAGCCTTTGATCCTGGCGGGTGGGGGAGTGATCCTTTCAAAGGCGGCGGGTGAATTGAAAAAGTTTGCTGAAGCCATCGAATCCCCGGTGACAACGACCCTCATGGGTCTGGGGGGATTTCCCACGGATACACCCAAATGGTTGGGTATGATCGGTATGCATGGCACCTATCGTGCTAATATGGCATCTGGAAACTGCGATCTGATGATTGCCGTAGGCGTTCGTTTCGATGATCGGGTAACCGGTAAAATAGATGCTTTTGCTCAGAAAGCCAAAATTGTTCACATTGATATTGATCCCACCTCCATTCGAAAGAACATCCCCGTGGCCATTCCTGTGGTGGGTGATTGCAAACAGACACTGGAAATGCTGAACGAGCTGGTAAAAGCCCAGGTGGAGGGCGTGTTTAATGGTTCGCGCGGCGCCTGGTTTGATCAAATCAGGGAGTGGAAGAGCACCAAGAAGCTCGATTATCGGCAGACGGATGTGATCAAGCCCCAATATGTGGTTGAGACGCTCCACCGGCTCACAAAAGGTGAAGCTATTATCACCACGGAAGTGGGACAGAACCAGATGTGGGCGGCCCAGTATTACCATTTTGACCGGCCCAACTGTTTTATTACGTCAGGGGGCCTGGGGTGTATGGGTTTCGGTCTACCTGCCGCCATTGGCGCTCAAATGGCCTGCCCGGACAAGGTGGTGGTGGACATTGCCGGTGACGGCAGCATTCAGATGAATATCCAGGAGCTCGCAACAGCCGTTCAATACGGGCTCCCCGTCAAGGTTGTGATCCTCAACAATCAGTATCTGGGGATGGTAAGACAGTGGCAGGAACTCTTTTACGACAAATGTTACGCCGGAACCTGCATGGAGCACGCCCCCGATTTCTTGAAGCTGGCAGAAGCCTACGGCGCTGTGGGATTGCGCGCCACCCGGCCCGAGGAGGTTGAGCCGGTCCTGCGTGAGGGGCTTTCCACCCGCCGGACTGTGATGATGGAGTTTAAGGTGGAAAAAGAGGAAAATGTTTACCCAATGGTGCCGGCGGGTGCGCCCATTACTGAAATGTTGTTGGTATAAGACGCTTTTGGCGGTTAGCTGTTAGCCGTTGGTATCCGAGGAGAATGCATGAATCAGAAAAAGGGAGAAAAACATATTTTGTCCCTCATGGTGGAAAACCAGCCCGGCGTTTTGAGCCGGATTGTGGGGCTTTTCAGCGGCCGGGGGTTTAACATTGAAAGCCTCTGTGTTGCTGAAACCGTAGAGGCCGATGTGTCGAGAATTACATTGGTTACCTGCGGGGAAATGGTTGTCATTGAGCAGATTAAAAAACAGTTAAACAAACTGATCAATGTCATCAAGGTGGTGGACTTTATGGATACGCCCTTTGTTCAACGGGACCTGGCGCTCATCAAGGTCAGGGCCAAACCCGAACACCGGGCTGAAATCCTGAGGGTCACGGATATTTTCAGAGGAAGAGTGGTGGACGTGGGATCGGAATACTATACTTTGGAGGTAACCGGGGATCTGGAAAAAATCGATGCCATCCTGGGCTTGCTGAAGCCCATGGGCATTAAAGAAATTGCGAGGACGGGCACGATTGCACTGCCTCGCGAAAAACGAAAATAAGGAGCAGAAAAAATGGCGAACATTGATTTTGGCGGTACCATTGAAGAGGTGATTACCTCAGAGGAATTCACCCTTGAAAAAGCACAAAAGATTCTGGAAAATGAAACAGTTGCCGTGTTAGGGTATGGCGTCCAGGGGCCGGGTCAGGCCCTCAATATGAAAGACAACGGTATCGAGGTGATTGTGGGGCAGCGTGAAGGGAGTTCATCCTGGGACCATGCTGTGGTGGATGGTTTTGTGCCGGGAGAAACCCTGTTTTCTCTGGAAGAAGCCGCAAAGCGTGCGACGGTGGTTCAGTATCTGGTTTCCGATGCCGGTCAGGTGGCCACATGGCCCATGGTTAAGGCCTGCCTGAATTCAGGGGATGCACTTTATTTTTCTCACGGTTTTGGGGTCACCTACAAGGACCAGACAGGTATCGTTCCCCCTGAAGACGTGGATGTGATACTGGTGGCCCCCAAAGGGTCCGGAAAAACCGTTCGCAGGAATTTTCTGGCCGGTAGCGGCATCAACTCCAGCTATGCCATATTTCAGGACCATACGGGCCGCGCCAAGGAGAGAACCCTGGCCCTGGGCGTGGCCATCGGTTCGGGGTATCTGTTCCCCACCACGTTTGAAAAAGAGGTGTACAGTGATTTAACCGGTGAACGGGGGGTGTTGATGGGGTGCCTTGCCGGCGTCATGGAAGCCCAGTATGATCTTCTGCGCAAAAACGGCCACAGCCCCAGTGAGGCCTTTAATGAAACCGTCGAGGAACTGACCCAGAGCCTCATAAGACTGGTGGCGGAAAACGGCATGGACTGGATGTTTGGAAATTGCAGCACCACGGCCCAGCGGGGTGCACTGGACTGGAGTGAAAAATTTAAGGAAGCTGTGGCCCCTGTATTCGAAGAACTCTATGACAGCGTTAAATCCGGAGAGGAAGCCCGGATTGTTCTGGAAGCCAACAGCCGGGACGACTATCGGGATCGACTGAATCAGGAACTCACGGAAATCAGGGAATCCGAGATGTGGCGGGCCGGCAAGGCGGTTCGTTCTCTGAGACCTGAAAACCGAAACGGATGATTGATCTTAGACTTGCCATTGTTTCCATGCATTCGGTCCTGGGAGATATTAAAGGGAATCTGGATCGGATTGCGCAGTGGGTCGAAACAGCCGCTCGGGCAGGCACTCACATGATCTGCTTTCCTGAGTCCGCAGCCACCGGTTATGCTCTGAAAGAGCCCGAGAAGTATTGCAGCGCCCAGGATACTGCCCACATTATGGATGGTTTGATTCAAATGGGCCGGGATATGAAAATGGTGCTGGTTGTCGGGTTTATTGAAAATTCAGGCAGCAAAAAACCTTATATCGCGCAACTGATCACCGGTCCTGAAGGTCTGATCGGTATATACCGCAAGACGCACCTGTCGCCCACGGAGAGCGAAATTTATGATGCGGGAGAAACGCTCGGTGTGTTTGATTACGGCAACTGGTGTTTCGGTGTGCAACTCTGTTATGAGGCGCATTTCCCGGATATCAGCACGAAAATGGCCCTTTTGGGCGCGGATCTTCTGCTGATACCCCACGCATCACCCCGAAGTGACCCTTTAGAAAAATTTGAAAGCTGGATGCGACACCTTCCGGCTCGGGCTTTTGATAACGGCGTTTTTGTGGCGGCCTGCAACCCGGTGGGTGGAAATGGAGCAGGGCTTTCATTTCCAGGGGTCGCCTTGGTGTTGGGGCCTGACGGCAGGTTGATGAAGGGATATCAGGGAAAAGAGGAAAAGGTCCTCTTCGCGGTGCTGAAAGGCGAAGCCCTGAAAAGCATCAGGCAACACCGAATGAAATACTTCCTTCCCAAAAGACGGCCCGAGCTTTATCGGGCTTCATAAGACGCCCCCCCATTGTTTAAAGGTGCTTGGATTTAAACCTCCCATACCTCCGGCGGGACCATTCCATTGCCTTGGTATTCGATGCGGTACGGTGTGATCTTGCAGACGCAGTAATTGGGATCATCCGGGCCGGCGAAGTAGCTTTCAAGATGGTCATTCCAGACCGCCTTTTTGGTCGCGTCATCAGTCAGGATCTCGGCTCTGCCTTGAATCTGAAGGTATGACGCCGCCGTCTCCATATCGGCGACACCGGTGGTCAGGTGGATTTCAGGGTTCTTACGGATCTGGACCACTTTGCGTGAATTGAGAAAAGTGGCCATCCAGATGGTCAGGTTTTCGTCCGCCATGGGGGTGACATAACGGGCCCAGGGTTTTCCGTCTTCAGTGATGGTAGAAAGAACGGATAAGGTTGGACGATCCATTTTTGCCAAAATTTTCTTTTTCAGTCCAGACATTTATATCTCCTTTCCTGGATAATAAAATGGTTTGGGTCTACGTTTCTGCACCATAAACCACATGGGTGGGTATGGTGCAGGTCCATAGACCGGTCGTCTATTGATGTCAACCCATTTTCAAGTATATTTTTTTGCTGAGGCCGAAAAAACTTCCTTGACTTACCAATCGGGCAGCTATATATTGCTGAAACTGCATACGGGAGTTCAAGTGAAAAAATTTACCGATGTTATGAAAGCCCTTTCCGACCCCAACCGGGTCAGAATCGTGAAGATGCTCCAGCACCGCACCATGTGTGTGTGTGAGCTTCAAGCGGGACTGAGCATTTCTCAGCCCACCGTATCCAAGCATCTGAAAATACTTGAGGGGGCAGGTTTGGTTGGTTTCAAGAAAGATGGTCTGTGGGTGGACTATTTTCTCTCTGACGGAAGTGAAAGTCCATACGCCGGAGCTCTTCTCGGGAATTTGAGGCGCTGGCTTGAAGACGACGAGGCGGTTTCCCGGCTTATCAGAAAACTTCCCTCGATTCGAAGAGAAGATATCTGCAAAAAGTAATTTTTTTTGCGCTTAATATATTGATATATAGCGATTTGTAAATTCGCAGCGCGGCCACGCGGCCGCAGGGAGGGAATTCGAATCATGAAGGAACGCTGGAAACTGCTGATGATCGTATTGATCTTTATGGCAGCCTACTATGTACCCTGGGCAAGTCCGGTCATTCGCCGATCCGGTCTGGAAGCTTTTATGATGCTCCAGGAATATGCCCGTGAACATGTGCTTACCTGTCTTATTCCCGCCTTCTTCATCGCGGGGGGAATTGCCGTTTTTGTGAGCCAGGCTTCTGTTCTCAAATACTTTGGCGCCACAGCTAAAAAAATTCTTTCCTATTCGGTTGCCTCTGTTTCGGGGACGGTCCTTGCCGTCTGTTCCTGCACCGTGTTGCCCCTTTTTGCGGGGATTTATACACGGGGCGCCGGCATCGGTCCCGCAACGGCGTTTCTCTATTCGGGTCCGGCCATCAACGTACTGGCCATCGTACTGACCGCCCGGATTCTGGGCTGGGAACTGGGGTTGGCGCGGGCCATCGGGGCGATTCTTTTTGCCGTCATCACAGGGCTCCTCATGGCCTTCATCTTTCGAAAGGACGACGCGGCCCGGGCCAAGGGAGAAATGTTCTTGCCGGAAGATGAGGCAAAGGGACGGACCCTTGTCCAGGATGGGCTTTTCATGCTTACCATGGTACTCATTCTGATATTTGCCGCCTTTGCCAGACCGGCCGAAGTATCCAGTGGTGTGTGGCCGGTCATATTCGCTGCAAAGTGGTATGTCACCGCCGGGCTTCTGGTCATTCTGGGATTCATGCTGAAAGCCTGGTTCGTCAAGGAAGAACGAGTTACCTGGGTTCAATCCACCTGGGGCTTCATGAAACAAATTTTTCCGCTCCTGGGCGCCGGTGTCCTGGTGGCAGGATTTATGCTGGGAAGGCCCGGGCATGCCGCCTTGATCCCGGATCAGTATATTGAGGGACTCGTGGGCGGAAATTCCCTCTGGGCAAACCTCTTTGCTTCGGTTTCGGGGGCGCTCATGTATTTTGCAACCCTTACGGAGGTGCCGATCCTTCAGGGACTTTTGGGTGCGGGCATGGGAAAGGGTCCCGCACTCTCCCTGATGCTGGCGGGTCCGGCCCTGTCCCTGCCCAATATGCTGGTAATCGGGGGTGTGATGGGGGTTAAAAAGACCGCGGTTTTCTGTACGATCATCGTAATTTTGAGCACCATTGCGGGCATGATCTACGGAATGATAGCCAGTTAGGGTCACAGCAATAAAAAGGAAAAACATCATGACCAAAGAGGATGTGGTTCAGATCAGGGTGGAAGACTATAGATAGAAAAAGTTTGAAGGAATTAAATGACCCGAAAAATTAGGAAATTGGTTCTTGGCTTGGTTTTACTCGGTTTTATGGGCCTGCTGTTGTACGGGTGCTCATCCGAGGAACCCCTTTCAACCCATACGAAGACCGCCGGCGGTGTTCCGGTAAAGGGGATGGTGACCATGGTGGATCTGGGCGCGGACTCCTGTATTCCCTGTAAAATGATGACGCCCATCATTACCAAACTCGAAAAAACGTACCGGGGAAAAGCTGCCATCGTTTTCATCGATGTCTGGAAAGACAAGGAACAGGCAAAACGTTTCGGCATTCGCGCCATTCCCACCCAGATCTTTTTTGACAAAAGCGGCAAAGAGGTCTTTCGCCACACCGGATTTATGGGGGAGGCCGATATCGTTTCGCAGTTGAAAAAGATGGGTATCAGCTGAAGGCATAATCGTTCCGTAGCAGAGGATGAAAACAGGAGAGAATCGATGCTGGAAGCCTTTTTTCTGACGGTTAATGAGTGGATTGCCGGAGGTGCGGCCATCGCCGCCTTGGGTTGCTTTATCTGGGGCATGGTCAGCGTGGTGTTCAGCCCCTGTCACCTGGCCTCCATTCCTTTGATCGTCGCCTATGTGGGCGGGCAGGAGACGCTCTTGAAACCGAGACAGGCCGCTTTCTATTCCGTGGCTTTCACCGTGGGTCTCTTTATCACCATCGCGGTCATCGGTATCATCTGCGCCTTGCTGGGACGAATGCTGGGAGACGTGGGCAACTACTGGCAGATCCTCATTGGGCTGGTCCTGGTCTGGGTCGCATTGGGCATGCTGGGTGTTGAAAAATGCTCCATGAGCGGCAATCTTCTCTATAAATTCAATCTACGCGGCATGTTCGGGGCCCTGGTGCTGGGTTTGGCCTACGGGGTCCTTTCCGGTTCCTGCACCTTCGGGTTTATCGCCCCCGTTCTGGCCATTGTCACGGTACAGGAGAAGGTGGTTACGGGGGTCCTGTTTATTCTGCTTTTTGCCCTCGGTCACTGCCTGCCTATTGTGGTGGCGGGCAGCTCCACCGCAGTGGTAAAGCGCGTGATGGAAAGCAGCCGATGGCAGGGGGCCGGAAACTGGTTTCGAAAAGGGGCCGGGGTCCTCATCGGCGTCTTAGGACTGTATTTTATCGTAGCCCCTTTCCTTGTTTAAATGAAAAAAAGGCACGAGGAAACGGCGTTACCGTTTTCCTTGTGCCTTTTTGTTTGGGGTGCTTTTGAATTCCGGAAAACACGTTGTTTTCCCGGAATTTTCCTTCGTAAGATTATACGCAACCGGTCGGTTTGGGCAGTCCTGCCATTTTACAGGCACCTTTTCCCGGTCCTGAAGGAAACAGCTCGTAGATATATTTCAGTTTGTAACCGGTGACTTTGGACAGAATCCTGACCATGGGGGCGATGCCGTTCTTCTTGTAGTACCCCTGCAAAACGTCGACGACCTTCTTATGTTCATCCGTAATTTCATCAATGCCTTCACTTGATTTTACATAACTCATCCATCCTTCGTCCCAGTTTGCGAAATCGTCGATGAATCCGTCTTCATCAACATCATAGTTGGTCCCCTTGAATTCTACTGTTGCCATACCTAAATTGCCTCCTTTTGTTAAATAAAATACCCTAAAAATATCATGCCTGAATATTTTTTCAGCCTACGCCGCACACAATCGGAACAGTATAATCCCTGTTTTGTAGGTTGTCAAATGTTCTTTTTCGACTTCTTCAGGGCTCGGCCATTTTTTTGTGGGTAAGCGCTGCCTTAAAAAGACCTTTCGCCCAATCGGACTCGCCGGCCGCATGCACATGGGTATAGGTCCCCAATATGTTTTTTCTGCATATACCATCTTTTTCGCCGTCAATGCCATGACCCCGTTGTACCCTGAAAGCGAAGTGAACCGGTTCTTTCGAAGCCGTAAGAACGGCTCTGGAATAGTGAAATTCGTGACCGCGCAGAATTTTCCCGACTGAATAGTAGGGATTCCGGTCACAGGTTTCCAGAACGGTATATCCGTGACCCTGGGGTCTTTTCTGGAAAACAAAATCCAGGGGTAATGCGCCGACCATGGGGTAATGGCGATCTCCCAATCGGATTTGTTCCCCCATATAAATGAGCCCCCCGCATTCGGCATAAACGGGAAGCCCCATTTCGATTTCCCGCTTCAGAGCATTTCTAAACACGCCATTGTCAGCCAGGGACTGCGCCTGGGTCTCAGGAAAGCCGCCGCCGATATAAAGTGCATCCAGCTTCGGCAGGGCATTAGCGGAAATGGCATTGAGCTCCACCAAAACGGCGCCCAGTTTTTCCAGTTCAGACAGGTTTTCAGGGTAATAAAACCATAGTGCTTGATCCCTTATAAAACCGATTCGCGGGTGCAATGTCTCATTTCCAGGATAGGTTTCCACTGCACCATGGGAACTGATGCTGTCAAGTGGGGGGACTTGGTTGGCGATTTCCCGGATACGCGCCAGTTGCAGGTTGTCCGAGACGGTTTTTTTAGCCCACGAAATCGCCTTCTGCGCCCGGCCGCTCTCCTGGTGGGGAACCAGCCCCATATGCCTTTCCGGAAAGGGATTTTCCTTCAGTTTCGGAACCGAACCCACCACCGGAATGCCACAGTACTTCCAAATGGCCTCGGTGATCAGGTTTTTCTGCCGGGGCCCGGCCACCCGATTCAGAATAACACCTGCAATATTCAGTTCGGGGTCAAATACCTGGCATCCTCGGACGATGGCGGCCATGGTTCGCGTTGCCATGGTCACGTCTAAAACAATGAGCACGGGTGCTTGAAGAAGCCTTGCCACTTCGGCGGTGCTGCAGCACCCATCAATGTCGAGACCGTCAAAGAGCCCTCGGTTTCCTTCGACCACGGCGATCTGCCCATGATCGGAATGGCGCAGAAAAGAATCCAGGATCTGTCTTTCATCCATTAAAAAAGGGTCCAGATTATAACAGGGTGCACCCGTTGCCAGGGAAAGCCAGCCGGCGTCAATAAAATCCGGTCCCTTCTTGAAGGGGGCTACACTGAGGCCCATTCCTCGCCATGCGGCTGCAAGGCCCAGGGATAAAATGGTTTTGCCGGAGCCGCCTTTTAGGGCAGCGATAATGATACGGGGATGCATAAAACAGTCTCTAATTTTACCGATTCGGTTTCGTAGGGTTCCAATCTATGGATAAAAAACTGTTGGGAATAAGGAACATGGTCGTTTGAAATTGTCAACAAAAAAGTCGTGGGATGTTTCTGTTTTTTTTATTGACATTCTGTGGACCTTTTGATTATTAACTATCTGAAAATTGGTTAATTGGTATTTACTGATAGAATGATTGAAACCGGATCGATTGTTTTGGGGATTCGGTGGGAATATGGTCAACAAATTTTCGAAATCCCTGCCGTGGATTAGGATTGTTTGAGGGAGGAGGTGACGGTCGGCGCTAATTTTAGGATATATTCCTTGGAGACACCTTTTATAATAATATTTTAAGGAGGCAAGTCTGATGGCTTTTGAACCTAACGAAGAACAAAAAATGTTGAAGTACGACGAGCTTCGCATCTTTACCGATGAGGAGCTGAACAACTATACGGAGGATGACCTCAAGGCATTTAAAATCAAACATGATACTCCCGATCTGGACGAACTGGAAAAAGGGCCCTGGCCGAGCTTTGTGGCGGACGCTAAACGCGAGGCCCTTCACCGCAGGAACCTGGCCGAAGATCGAATGATGATCGAGCGGGACGTGGTTGAAGACATGCTGGGACAGCTCCAGGTCTCCTTTGATGAAGGGGAAACCCACTGGAAACATGGCGGCATCGTGGGTGTGTTCGGCTACGGCGGCGGTGTGATCGGCCGATATTCAGACTTGCCCGACAAATTCCCTTCCATCGCGCATTTTCATACCATGCGTGTCAACCAGCCGGCCAGCAAGTTTTACACCAGTGATTACCTGCGCTGTATCTGCGATCTCTGGGAATACCGGGGCAGCGGTCTGTTGAACCTGCATGGTTCCACGGGTGACATTATCTGCATCGGAACCTTCACCGAGCAGCTGGAGCCCATTTTTTATGAACTGGGTCACGTGCTACAGCAGGATCTGGGTGGTTCCGGTTCCAACCTGCGGACGCCCGCCTGCTGTGTCGGCAAGGCCCGCTGTGAATACGCCTGCATCGACACCCAGGCCATGTGTTATGAATTAACCCATTACTATCAGGATGAGCTGCACCGTCCGGCTTTCCCCTATAAGTTCAAATTCAAATTTGACGGCTGCCCCAACGGTTGCGTGGCCTCCATTGCCCGTTCGGACATGAGCTTTATCGGAACCTGGAAGGACAACATTCGGATTGACCAGGAAGCGGTCCAGGCTTATATCGGCGGCGAGATACCGCCCAACGCCGGCGCCCACGCAGGCAAAGACTGGGGTAAATTCGACATCGATAAGGAAGTGATCAACCTCTGCCCCACCAATTGCATGTGGATGGAAGACGGTAAACTCATGATCGATGATAAAGAATGTACCCGTTGTATGCATTGCATCAACACCATGCCGAGAGCGTTGAAACCCGGTGTTGAAACGGGATGTAGCGTCCTGTTCGGCGCCAAAGCCCCCATCCTGGACGGTGCGCAGATGTCAGTGTTGACCATTCCTTTCATGGAATGTGAAGCGCCCTATGACAGCATCAAGGAAATCGTGGAAAAGATATGGGACTGGTGGCCGGAAGAAGGAAAGAACCGTGAACGTCTGGGTGAGCTGATCCAGCGTCAGGGTATCTCCAAGCTGCTGGAGGTTCTGGAGATTCCACCCATGCCGCAGATGGTGAAAGAGCCGAGGAGCAATCCCTACATCTTCTGGAAAGAAGAGGATGTACCCGGTGGATGGGAACGCGATATCAACGACTACCGAGCCAAACATGCGAGATAGGAGGAATCAATAATGGCATTATCAACTGAAAGATTGGGACTATATAATCCTGAAAAACCCATGGAAAACAGGCTGACGGACCTGGGTCCTCGGCATTTCTGGCAGTATTTTCCTCCAATTATTCAGAATAACTACGGTAAATGGGATTATCATGAAATCCTGGAACCCGGCATTCTGGTCCATGTGGCTGAAGGCGGCGACAAGGTTTTTACCGTCAGATGCGGCGGTTGCCGTTTCATGACCGTTGAAAACGTGCGCGAGCTTTGCCAAATTGCCGACAAACACTGCGACGGTTTCTTGCGGTTTACCACAAGGAACAACATCGAGTTTATGGTGGACAGCCAGGACAAGATGGAAGCCCTGAAGAAGGATCTTCAGAGCCGTAAACATGTGACCGGAAGTAACAAATTCCCCATCGGCGGCACCGGCGCCGGTATCACCAATATTATTCATACCCAGGGCTATATCCATTGCCATACCCCGGCCACGGACGCTTCCAGTATGGTGAAAGCCGTCATGGATGATCTCTTTGAAGAATTCCAGGGGATGAACCTGCCGGCCCAGGTGCGTATTTCCATGGCCTGCTGCCTGAACATGTGCGGTGCGGTCCATTGTTCCGATATCGCCCTTCTGGGGTATCACAGGAAACCGCCCTTGATTGACAACGAAGTGTTGGATCAGTATTGCGAAATTCCGCTGGTCATTGCGGCGTGCCCCACGGCCGCCATTTCTCCGACCAAAACCGAATCCGGTAAAAAGACGGTTAAGATCAAGAACGAACGCTGCATGTTCTGCGGCAACTGCTACACCATGTGTATGGCCCTGCCCCTCTCGGACAGTGAAGGGGACTGTGTTACCATTATGGCGGGCGGAAAAGTCAGTAACCGTATTTCACAGCCTAAATTCTCCAAGGTGGTTGTGCCGGCACTGCCCAACAACTTCCCGAGATTCCCGGAAGTGTGTGCAGACGTCAAAAAAATCGTCAACGCTTATGCCTCGGATGCCAACAAATACGAGCGTATCGGCGACTGGGCCGAGCGAATCGGATGGGAAAGATTTTTCGAAAAATGCGATCTTCCCTTTACGGACCACCTTATTGACGATTATCGTCTGCAGTATGATACCTACAGGACTTCCACGCAGTTTAAATATACTGAGGCATCCTGGGCCGTATCAAGGGCTGTTAACGGCATCAAATAAACGAACGCTCAATTAGTTTCATCCGGGGAAAAAGCCATCGCTGTAAGATGTCTCTTCCCCGGAAGAAATATGAGATGAAGGAGCACCCATGGAAGACATGAAAGAAGCTATTTTGGCATTCGCTGAAAAGAGCAAAAAATCCAAATTCTACTTTAACGACATCAAGAAAGCGGTTCAAAAGGTGCTTCCGGATGCCAATGCCAGGGCGATCAAAAAGGCTGCCACCGCATTGATTACTGAAGAAAAACTGATCTATTATTCCACCGGCAGCAGCACCATGTATGGTATGAAAGGGCGAGGTCAGACTGAAGATCATTAGGGACACTTGCCGTACCGGTAAAACAAACTGATAGCAAAAAGGCCGCTGTCCGAGTGGGGTGCGGCCTTTTTGCTTTATATGAATTGGGCATTTACCGCCAAAATCCGTGTTTCGGCCTCTTGCAGGAAACCCACCCAGAGCTTACGAAAGAGCATCCGGAATGAAGTTTGAAAATTTTGTTAGAAACGCTCAGGGGAAAAAAGATATCCCCGCCAACACCATAGAACGAATTCAGAGGGGCTTTAAACGGCTTGGCCTTCAACCGGAATACCAACAGTTTAAGGCGGCAGACAATCTGTATTGGGGGCAAATCTGGATCGAGTCCATCAAGCTCATATGCGAGGGAAAGGGCACGAGCCCGGCTCTTTGTGAAGCCAGCGCCTTGGCGGAATTGACCGAACGGCTGAGTGCCGGTATGTTCTACCCGGTGTTTGAAGAACAGGTCCGGTTCAATATGCCCGCACTGTACAACCAAAATACCAGGCGGTTTCTCAATTTTGAATGGATGAAAGGCTACGTGAATGCGCACCAGGATGATTTGGATGATCCGTTGCGGATCGAGAACCTGTTGGTCAATGAAACGCATCTGACAAATGAAGACACCAAAAGCATGAAAGATAGCGAGATGTGCCGTCATTGGGTGGACGGTTTCTCTCTTATGAAACAGGAAAACATCAAGGTCCCCATCAACTTTGTCAATTATACTCATGGTTCCAACGGTATGGCTGCCGGTAATGTCCTTGAAGAAGCCATGGTCCAGGCCACTTGCGAAATTTTTGAAAGGTATGTGCAGATACGGGTCATCAAGCCGGAAAAATCAGTCCCCACCATTGATCGGGACAGCATCAAAAATCCTTTCATTCAGGAACTCATTCAATTTTATAAAAAGCACAATGTCTCTGTATTGATAAAGGATCTTTCCTTTAACGGTCTGTTACCGGTCATTGGTGTATTGTACATCAACCACAATTTGCAGCCGGACCGGCTTGAGCACAGGCTCCTTAACCCGGGTGCCTCTTTCAACCTGACGGAAGGGTTAACCCGATGTTTTACTGAAGGCATGCAGGGCCGCACCACATTTAAAAAACCGAGACCCAATTTCGACAAAGCAGTGGTTCACAAATCCAGTGTGGATGATTATTATATGCTGATGCGGTGCGGGGTGTCCTTAAGAGATATTTCATTTCTGGAAAAAGGAACAACCGTTCCCTTCAAGGAAAAAAAATATAAGGATATTTTTGATGAACTTTCTGCCATCAAAACAATCTGCAAACATCTGAACACCGACCTGATCATTTTGGACCATACCCATCCACTATTGGACTTCCCCGTGGTCAGGGTTGTGGTTCCGGGGGTATCGGATTTCCTGCCGTTTCTAAAGAAGGATGTGCTGTTAAATGAAAAATCGAAATCGTCCACAGCGCACCGCGGGTCGGAATTTATAAACGTGATGAACAGTTTTTTTTCATCTGCCAAGGAATAAGTTGAGGAATATTATGAAAACACCACAAGGATCGGAAGAGTTTATTTTCCAGCAAAAACAAATACGGGATGAAGATACGGAATGCGCCAATACCCAATATAACCTTGGCGTTTCCCTCATGGAGGAGGGAAAACTGGATGAAGCCATCGGGGCCTTTAATGATGCCGTCGCCAACAGCTTTCGAATGTTTGAAGGTTATGTGAATCTGGGCTACATCTATTTTAAAAAAGGTGATCTGGATATGGTGATTGAGGTCAACAAAAGGGCCATAGCGATGGAACCCAGATACGCGAGGGGGTACGCCAATCTTGGGTTCGCCTATCTTCAGATGCTGAAAACCGAAGAGGCCATTCAAGCTCTTACAAAAGCCATTGAACTGAACCCGGAAATCATTCAGGCCTGGAGCAATTTGACCAACGCCTACCTGCAAAATAATGAAGTGGATCAGGCTGTGGAAACGGGAGAAAAAATGGTGGAAATAGCGCCTGAATTTGCCCTGGGCCAAAACAACCTGGCTTCGGCCTATTACAACCAGGGTGAAAACAAAAAGGCCGTTGAACATCTGGATAAGGCAATTGCGTTAGGCTTTGAACCTCATCCGGAATTCTTGAAAGCATTGGAGCCCCACCGATAACAATGGACTTTTCTTATTTGTTTGAACCGTACGACAGGCAGGTAAGTCTCGCGGACAAATCGTTTGAGCGCATTGCGGGGGAATTCCCGGATTGCATCCGTTGTAAGCCGGGGTGTGCCGATTGCTGTCACGCCGTATTCGGTCTTTTCCTTGTTGAAGCGGTGTTTTTAAAAAATGATTTCGATCAGCTTGGGGAAACGGAGAAAGCCGATGCGCTTAAACGGGGGCTTGCTGCTGAAAAGGATCTTAAAACCCTTGAAAGGACCCTTAGAGAGTTTAAAGATGATCCCCGAATGAGCGCCTATGCCATGGCCAAAACGAGGATCCGATGCCCCTTGCTCGGCGATGACGATGCCTGCATCCTCTACCCGTACCGCCCCATCACCTGTCGGGTTTACGGCATCCCTACCATGGTTCAGGGGATTCCCCGGATCTGCGGCAGTACCGGCTTCAAGAGGGATGAGGCGTATCCTTTTTTCAATATGAATGCAGTACAGAAAGAGCTGTTTCAATTATCGAAGGACCTTCTGGAGAACGCAAAAAAAGACTCTGCCGAGGAAAGGGCATCCCTGCTGATCTCCATCCCGAAAATAATAAAGACCACCGTGGAAGACTTGGTCAATGAAAATCCTGAAGGGCCCGACGCAGAATGCTGATGTGGCTGTCCAAACGGGTGCTGATGAGGGCTGCCTCATCTGAATGCTGCGCCCTGTAATGGGCCAGCAGGGGCGCGAAAACCCGTTTCAGCTCCGGCGCATCAAAAGACTGCATCAGTGTGAGAAGATCGTCCGCCCGGACCCCGGCAACACCATCCCCTCTTGCTTCCTGTGCGCGGAGCCCTTTAAAAATGCCCTTTACGGCGGCAGTGACGGCAAAATCGTCCAGCCAGACCGTTTCCCCCACCCCGTCCAGCCGATCCAGCCGCATGTGAAGGGTTGTATCCAGGAAAAAATAGATGATGGCAATCGTTGGGTTGGCATCTTTCGTTGCCGGCGGTGGTTCGTATTTCCGAACAGTGGTCAGCCTGATATTCAATGTCCCGTTACGTTGGGTATTGACGATAAAATCCCCGGCGGCATGATGCCATGAACCGATATGGCTGAAATCCCTGCGGTTGTAATAAAAGGCCAGGATTTTTGAGCATTCTTCAATGATAAGAGATGCTTCCGTCGTTGAGGCATATCGAGGGCCTCTTTTTAGATCCCATATTTTTATTTTTGTCCTGCCATCTATTGGGTCCATGGCCATATGCCATTCATGGTAATCTTCAAACCACTGGGCGGCCAGCATGGCCATTTCTTCGGCTTTTCCCTGTTCCGTATGACAGGTCATTTTTCTGATGCCGTAGATTTCGGGCAAAAATGAGAATTCAGAATGATGGTTCAGCCGGTCCAGGATATTATGCTCATGCGTGATACATTCAACGCCCTTTTGGGAAATGGCGGTGCTCAGTGTGAATTTCACATGGGTTTCAACCATGAATACTTCCACGCTGGCCAGGTGGTATAAGATGCCGTGCTTTTCACTGCGTATTTTGATTTTCCGTACGTCTTCCAGACTGAAGTCCTCATGGGATCCGCTTTTTAGTGCACATTTGAGCAGTTCACCCCGGTCTTTCAAAACACATGCTTTAACGGTATCAAAATAGTTGCCAAGGGTCAGATGCGGATGGACTTTTTCGGGGGTTACGAGGAACGGTCTTGACAGATCTTCAGGGTCGAGGGAAATGTCGCCTTCAGGAGAAGAGAACAGATACAGAACGATCATAATTTGTGCAGGGCCTCTTTGGCGATTTCGTCCACCGACATTTTTCTGATATTGCCGGATTCGTAGATTTCGAGTTCATGGGATTCGCCAAGGCATTTTTCGATATCTTTTCTGGCTTCGTGAGCGCCCAAATTGCCCATGAGCCACACGGTGTATCCACGAACAGAAGGGTCCTGATCTTCGAGAAAAGCAAAAAAATACAAGGTGTGCTTGCGGATGAAAGGCCCTTGGGTTTTTGAGATCCTGCCCAGTGCTTTCAAGGCATCAATCCTGCGGTTCACATCCCCCGTGAACTGGTAGAGTTGAGCCGTATATCCACCATACAAATCGGGCCGCTGAGCAATGATTTCACCAATGGCTTCAAAAGCGCCCAGGGGAAAAGCCGCTGTATCCGTGAGAGAATAGAAAAGTCCCTGCAGGAGCTTGCTAACGATCCCCGGATCCCTGTCTCCAACAATGGCACAGGCGCCCCCGAGGGTTTCGGCAGCTCTTTGGCGAAAGAGGTTGTCCCCGGAATAGAGCAGGCGTTGAAGATACCGGATGATTTTCTTGTCGTCTTGGGCGGCATCCAATATGGGGTCAATCTCATAGCTTTTGACCTTTGCCTCCACCTCCTTTTTGGACATTCGTTTCGCAGGGGTCTGATTTTGCCGCGTAACGGGCGTATCGACCGGAGCGCTCTCGAGACGCTTTTTGGCCCCTTCAGCCGTAACTTCCTGAACTTCCTGATGCAGCCTGATAAAATAAAGTGCCCCGGATGTTTTTCGGCCCTCATAGGTTCCGGAAGGGATAACGAGGTGGGTGATGAGATCGTAATTCTCGACAATCTCCTGTTTATAATCGTCATCGGCCGCCAGGTCCCACGCCAGGTCCCAGTCCATGTTACAGCCGAACAAAAGGGCCTCGATCATGGCGGCGCCCAGGTTGTGTCCGGTTTCATCGCAGGCATAGACCGCTCCACACGAACACATCCCCACCGGCATTTCACCCGGCTTTCTGGTGGAAAGTTCTTTTGGCTTTTCAACGGGCAGGTCACAAAAAGGGCATTTGGCCCTTTGGATCGGTTCTCTTCCAAAAAATTTTCGATCAAGCATTTTTATTGATGTTCCAATAGGGTTATGGGTGAAGGCAGGTTAAAACTTCGGGTCTCTTCGTCGTACTCAAAATCGACAATTTCCAAGCCCCATCGGGAAGACTTGAATTCGACAACCCAGTTTCGGTATTGGGGGCCGGCAAATTCACAACTGATATTACCCCTGCGCGCATCCATTTGCAGCAGCCTGGCGGCAATGTCGTCTTGAAAGATTTCGGTGATATGGATCTTGTCATCATCGTCAAGCTCCCGTTTCATCGATGAAAGGGTTTCATGCTCCATCATTTTGCCGGTCCCGGAAGATCCAGGGTCATACACTGGTTCTCTGACCCGCACGATTTGGTTGAAATTCTGGGTTGGTTGCCGCCGGGGCCCACGCCAAGGGCATAATTGGTGGCGCTGGCTACTTTCTCCAGTGTGTATGCCGAACATTTGGGACAGGATAGATCGGCTTTTTCATCAGAACTCATAAAAAGCTTTTCAAAAACTTCACCGCATTCGGCGCATCTGAACTCATAAATAGGCATTGTTTTGCTCCTTCGGTATGTCGTATAAGTGTCGAATATAGTCACGAACCCAAATAAAGTCAAACAACCATGATCCTTTCTTTTCATCCCTGTTTTACGGCCGACCACCAGATTATTCTGGGGGATCGCTTACTCAATGAAGAGGATCGGCGACTGATCCGCAGCGCCCATGCGGTCATTTTACCGCAGGGACGGGCCGACGGGGTGTTTCATGAATGTCAAGATTCCGGGACGCCCACGTTTCCCAACTATGAAATGCGCCACGCATATCCCGGCAAGGTGGGGCAAAGTCGTCTGTTCCA
>CAYPQJ010000005.1:45341-51805 GCA_964412835.1 uncultured Desulfobacteraceae bacterium
ACTATGAAATGCGCCACGCATATCCCGGCAAGGTGGGGCAAAGTCGTCTGTTCCATGCATTTCAACTTCCCCATCCCGGGACCTGTCGCTGGAAAACGGTGGACCTGTTCAACAACGTGCCGAGGCCACCCCATGAATTTCCCTTTGTGGTCAAGGACGATGGAAGCCACGAAGCCGAAGGGGTTTTTGTGGTAACCGATCCGAACTCCCTGAAGGCGGCATTGGGTTTTCTCGCTTTGAAGGAGCGTGGCGAAAACAACGGCTTCGTAACCCAGGATTTTGTGCCTTCCGGCGGGAATGTTCTGAGAGCGGTTATTATGGGAAAACGGATTCTAACCTACTGGAAACGCCCTGTTAAACCGGGGCAGATCATCACCACCATCAGCAAAGGTGCCCGTATTGACCATGACTGGAAACCTGCCCTTCAGGAAAAAGGAAAGGTGCAGGCGCAGGTTCTGGCCAGGCGCACGGGGATTAACCTGGCCGCTGTAGATTTTGTATTTCCCCTTTCCAAAGAGGATCCCACGCCGCTTTTTCTGGAGGTCAATTACTACTTTGGAAGACGGGGGCTGGGCGGCATGGATGCCTACTACCAACTGCTTTTCAGGGCCATCCAAGAATGGTTAAAGGGGACGGGCTTAAACCCTGAGACCGTTCAGCTCGTTTGAACGGGTACGGGGTAGATTTTTTTTAGTTTTTAAAAGAATGAACAGGCGCGGGTATACGCCCTCCGCATTGAACAAATGCGCTGGATGTGCCGGAGGCCCGTATGGGCATGATGGGAGAGGCTCCGAAGAGTCCGCCCCAGTGTACCCATTGCCCTCGTTTTTTTCCGGGTACCGGGATCAGCCGGGTGGCGTGGTCTTTTGGTTGATGACGCCGATGGCCATTTCATCTGCAATGAGGGCGCTGATGGTATCGGCATCCGTATCCTTCCTGGTTTGAACTTTTCTCCGCAGCCAGTTTGATGATCCGCCCCAATTGCCGGCTTTGGATGTGGCCACGTTGATGGAGGCGCAGATCCGATCCGTCTGGGAAAGGACCCGGGGCAGGCTTTCCATGAGGCGGGCTTCGGAAGGGGTGGTTCCTTTCTGCACCAGGGCCGTGAAACCGCCCAGAAGGTCCACCCCCACGGATTCTGCGGCATGGTCCAGGGTATGGGCCAGTTGCAGGTATCCCGCTTCATCGGTTTGTCCTCCGATGGCACCCAGGGGCGAGATGGCCAGGCGTTTGTTGACTACCGGGATGCCGTATCGATCCGAGATGCGCTCACAGACCGGCACCAGGGGGCTGACGACACGGGTAATCTTGTCAATGAGGTTTTCACAAAACCTTGGAACATCGGAAGAGACGCAGTCGGTGATGTTGATGCCGAGGGTGACTGTGCGCACGTCCAGATTCTCCTCCTGGAACATGCGGACGGTTGAGAGGATGTCTTCTTTCCGGCTCATAACGGGATTTCCGTGTGATGTTTGGGCATGGGGATTCGATTTGTGGCGTCAAAAATGTCAGAGTGCATCAGTGTGACCTTTACCTGTCTGTCGGCCAGAAGCGCTGTGAGCTCAAGGCGGACTGCTTTGGTATCCACATCAGGGGGTATTGTGAGTTCACCTATGATGGTGAAACGGTCTTCTTTGAGTGGGCCTTGGGCATCGGTTCGACAGGCAAGGCTTTCCACATTGATTTCATACTTTGCCAGACAGGTGGTGACCATGGAAAAATTTCCCGGCACATCAATTCCCGCCATGGCCAGGACAAAAGGCGCCCCATGTCCGGCAGGCGGAATGGACGTATGGCGGCGCGGCAGAACGCTGATGGCCGGTGTGCCGGCGTGATCGATTTTTTCCAGTCCCACGCGAACGTCCTGGGCTGTGACCCCGGTCTCGAATGTGGCCATGAGGGTGATGACAAAGTAGCCCAGGCGGACATTTTGATCCAGTACTTCAATATTCCCGCCAAGGCGTGTAATGGCGCCGGTGAACCGACCCACCAGGCCCACCCGGTCTTCGCAGATGACCGTAATGGCATAACGGGTTGTATCTTTCAATGCTGTTGCCTCCCGAAGCCCTTATCTTTTTCACAACGTATTCCCATTGGTTATGGATGTCAATAAGTCTGGCCGTTATCGATGCTTTCAACCTTGATTTTTCAGGTTCGATGGGGGAAAATGCGGTTTCGAAGTTTCTTTTTTTTAAAAAAATGGAGAAAAGGCCATGCCCCAATGGAATGTGGGAAGCTTACTGGCGTTATCGGGAAAATACTGGCACACCTGTACCCTTCACGCAGGGGTCAAGTTGGGAATCTTTTCGCAGATTGACGAGGACCCGGTGAGCGCCGGCGAACTGGCAGAGCAAATCGGTGTCGATGAAAGAGGTGTGACTGCGCTGCTGGATGCGCTTTCAGCCATGGGGCTTCTGGTAAAAACCGGGTCCCGATACACCAACACACCTGAAGGCCGCAACTTGCTGGTCAGGCAATCGCCCCATTACATCGGCCATATGATCATGCACCACCACCACCTGGTGGAACCCTGGTCCCGGCTGGATGAAGCCGTCAGCTCGGGGCAATCCGTTTCCCGGGAGGTGTTTCATGACGACGAAAGTCGGGAGAGTTTCCTCATGGGCATGTTCAACTTGGCCATGGCCATTGCACCCCGGGTTTCCCGGGAGATTGATCTTCAGGGGAAAAAGAGATTCCTGGACCTGGGCGGGGGCCCTGGCACGTATGCCATTCATTTCTGCCTGGCCAATCCGGGGTTAAATGCCACCGTGGCAGACCTTCCCGCCACCCACCCCTTTGCGGAAAAAACCATTGCGCGGTTTGACCTTTCCCACCGGATCGGTTTCATACCCTGCGACTATTTAAATGAGGCGATTGAGGGCACCTATGATGTGGCATGGCTTTCCCATATCCTGCACGGCGAAGGACCCGATGATTGTGAAATGATTTTACAGAAAGCGGTATCGGCTCTGGTTGAGGGCGGAAAGCTCTTTGTTCACGATTTCATTTTAAACAATACCTCCGACGGTCCGCTTTTTCCGGCTCTTTTTTACCTGAACATGTTGATCAACACCCAAAAGGGCCGGTCTTATACCGAGGGCCGGATTCACGAGATGATGAAGAAGGCGGGATTGCACCATATTGAGCGGCTCCCCTTTAAGGGTCCTACGGACTCGAGTATTATGGTGGGAACAAAATAGGTCCTCAACCTTTGACGACGTCCTCTTTAGAAAAGTCCCGATCGGAAATTCCACCACGTTTTTCGAAATTTTCGATCCAACCCAGCACCCGGTCTTTTCCATAGACGGCTTTCCAGCCCGCCACCAGCATGTCCACGGGAATGTCCGCAAAGACCCCATGATCCGCAACGTATTCCATGAACTGCTTATGTTCCAGGTTAAACGGGTGAAATATGGAGTCCTCCCGGCCGTTGAATTCGAGAGGTGCCACCTTGTGCCGTTCGCACAGTTCCCGGTTAAAGGCGGGCGTTGCTTTTATCCATTTTTCTTCCAGATAGAACTCAACATACCCGTGGTACACAAACAGATCACTTCCCATAAATTCCAGAAGCTGCCGTGTGGCCAGATGGTTTTTTACATCTGCAAAACCGATCCTGGAGGGAATTTGGCATGCCCTTCCAAGAGCGCAGAGCAACGAGGCTTTACAAACACAGTATCCCCGGCCGCTTTTTAATACGTTGCTGGCGCGATAGTGTTCCGGCAGATAGAAGGGGTAGTAAGGGTCGTACCAGATGCCATCTCTCACGGCATAGTAGATCTTCACAGCTTTATCCACGGGGTCCTTGCTGCCGGCGATGGTTTTTTCGGCATGGACGCCTATGGCCGGGTGATCGCTGTCGATGATGTTGGTGGGGTTCAAGTACTGAGGATCGATTTTTTGCATGATCATTTACTCCCTGATTAGAAAAACGTATGGTTGTACTGAAAAGCTAACTTTTCTCTTGACGCATAGTTACGATGTAGCTATGTTGTAATCATGTTTGATGGCTTGTTGTCAATGGTTACTTTTGAATTATTATTAAAATCAGCAGCTTGCTGCCCATTGGAATTCCCGTGGGAATTTTCGAAAAGTCTAACAAAATGCCGGTTGAAAAGAAATTAAAAAAAGAAGATAATGCAGCTGCGATCAAAGGCAGGGGGAAAGTAAAGCTGGAGATCTATGGCGAGGAGATGGTTGAGAAGATCGTTAAACTGAGCGGAAACAGCGGGCGGGTTTACCTACCGCCGGACTGGGTAGGGTGCCGCGTAAAAATTGTCAGAGTGGATTAAGGAACTGGCGCCATGGATGATGTGGGAAACAACTTGCTGATCAGGAAAATTAAACCCGAAGATGCCCCGGAGATTACGGCCATTCAGTCCTCCATTACCAAGGCCTCACCGGGTATTGATTTCAGGCATATCATTGAAGAGCAGGTTCAGAAAAACGGGGATGTCAGTTTTTCGGCCGAATTGAACGGTAAAGTGGTGGGGTACATGATCAGCTATATTGTTTTCGGAGGATTCGGTCTTCAAAAG
Organism: uncultured Desulfobacteraceae bacterium; assembly: GCA_964412835.1. Classification (GTDB taxonomy): domain Bacteria; phylum Desulfobacterota; class DSM-4660; order Desulfatiglandales; family Desulfatiglandaceae; genus NaphS2. The sequence continues at coordinate 49,877 of CAYPQJ010000005.1, forward strand.
AGCGCCTGGATTGCCACCCTGGGTGTGGATCCCAAATATATGGGCCAGGGCATCGGTCGTTTGCTGGCGGAAAAGCTCTTAACGGTTTACCGCGAAAAGGGGATCGAATATATCTTCACGACTGTCCGGTGGGACTCGGTTGATCTCTTATCTTTTTTCAAGACGCTCGGATTCGATCGGAGCGATTTTATCCATCTCACAAAAAAATTAGAGCCGTAGCGCCTGTTATTCCCAATCTACCCGGTAGGTTTTTACGGGGTTGTGGATCCCCTTGACCTGGATATCCCCCATCTCTTTCACGGCCCTCGACTCATCCAGCAGGCTGAGCGTTCGCCGGCTCATCAGAATTTCCCCCTGTTTTGCCAGATTTTCCAGCCGTGACGCCACATTGACCTGGTTGCCGATGATGGTATAGTCCCTGTGCATGTCCGACCCCACATTGCCAACCGTCACATAACCGGTGTTGATGCCGATGCCCAAACCCAGATCATGGCCGTAGCGATTCCACTCCCGTTTCAGCCGCGTCACGGTTCGCTGCATCTGAACGGCCATTCGGACCGCACGTTCCGCATGATCTTCCATGGGGATGGGATCTCCAAAAAAGACCAGAAGACCATCCCCGATCATTTTATTCAGGGTACCGTCATATTGATGTACAATCTCGATCATCACGGAAAAATAATGGCTCAGAAGTTGGAACAATTCTTCCGGTTCCAGACTGTCCGTCAAGGTTGAAAATCCACGAATATCCGTGAAAACAATGGTCAGCAATTTTCGTTGGGGTTCAGTTCCCAGTTCCCCGTCATTGGCCAGGATAGTTTCCACGAGGTTAGGGGACAGGTAGCGGCGCAATTGATCGTGTCTTTTCAAATCGAGGAGCTGTTCACTGACCTTTTTTTCCAATCCCTGATTGAGATGGATCAAATCAGCCCTGGCTTTTTCCAGTTCCGCCGTTCGCTCTGCTACTTTTGCGTCCAGCAGGTCCCTGGCTTTCCGCAGTTCCCGATTAGCCGCTTTCAGCTTCACGTTTGCTTGGTTCTTCTCCTTGATGCTTTCTCGAAGTTGATTTATAATTTCGCTGACTTCATTCCCCATATCCGATTTCTTTTTTGTGAACCTCAGAGCCTGGGAAATGCGGTGTCCCATGGACGTCCGATCAAATGTCACGTGAAGAATACAATAGGGTGCGCCAAAAAAATCTCCTTTTTGCAGGATGTTTTGTCCATTCAATGAAAATGTCCGGGTAATCAGGATGGCTTTTTTCAGAGCCGGATCAATTCCTTTCGGGTCAACCGTCAGGGGACGATACTTCCCCAAATAGAGGCTTTCATGGTTAACGGTTTCCCGCTCCAGGAGAACCGTTTTTCCAACAATGACGCGCTCCCCACTGCTGGGGTCCCGAAGGCTCATGCAACCGTCCACAAGCCGAACATCCAGCCGGCTGTCAACAAACTCCGGATCCCGGTTAAACACAACCTCGGGATTGTAAAGGGACAGAGGCTGCTCAATTTGAGCCGGCGGGAGGTTCCAGATGGTTGGAATGGAGGAAAGGATGCCTCTCATAAAAGCATCGCCTATGTAATCCGTATCCGGTTCAAAATCTTCATGGTACGTAATCTTTAAAACTGTTTTGATCTTTTTTAAAGAAGGATCGTAAGCGGGAGGGTGTATGATTTCGATATCTTTGGTATCGTTGAAATTCTTGTTGAAAAAAGGGAGTCTTTTGTAGCCGTCAACGGGTGATGCAAAAACCCTTACAAAATAATGGAACCGGCCCCATGAACGCAGTTGGGCCGAAGAAAGACCGCAATTGAAAAAGAAATCCGGCTCCCCCAGCTGTTTTTTGGCCCGCCGAAACACCCGGTTGAAATTATCATAGGTGGTCCACTGGTCCTCATTGAGGAAAAAGCTTTCAGCGGACGGATACCC
>CAYPQJ010000006.1:0-47980 GCA_964412835.1 uncultured Desulfobacteraceae bacterium
TGCACGGCAGCGTGGCCGTTGGGAAGCGAAAAAAGATTATTGAACAATTTCAAAGCCCGGACTATGTTCCCTTTATGGTATTGTCCCTCAAAGCGGGCGGGATCGGATTGAACTTGACCGAGGCCAATCATGTGGTTCACTTTGACCGGTGGTGGAACCCCGCCGTGGAAAACCAGGCAACGGACAGGGCCTTCAGAATCGGTCAGAAGAAGAATGTGGTGGTCCACAAGTTTTTGACCAAAGGAACGGTGGAAGAAAAGATTGATCTCATGCTGGAGGAGAAGTCCAGGTTGTCCGAGGAGGTGATTGCCGGCACCGGTGATCGGTGGATCACTGAGATGAAAAATGATGAACTTTTGGATATGTTTAAACTGTCATTGTAAATTCTCATTTTAAATTCCCAGGGAGATGATGATGAGTTACTGGTCCTATCCCCGTTATGTGAGCGTAGCGGAAAAGAGGGCAAAAGCCCTGAAAAAGCTCAAACAACTGAAAAAGAAAAACCCCCACATCAACCCCATTGTGATTGACGGCACGGCCATTGCCCGCACCTGGTGGGGAAAGGCCTGGAACAAGAACCTGGAATCCTACGCAGATTACAGCAACCGCATCGGCAGGGGACGCAGCTACGTTCGCCACGGTGCGGTCCTCGACCTTCAGATTCGTTCCGGCAAGGTTGATTCGCTGGTTCAGGGATCCCTGTCAAGACCCTATTCCGTAACGATCCGGATCAAGACCATGGGCAAAAGAACCTGGCAGGAGATCAAGACCGCCTCCGAAGGGAAACTGGATTCATTGCAGAAACTTCTGGCGGGAAAATTCCCAAAGGCCCTGGGGGAGATCTTTACCATCCAGGGGAAAGGGCTTTTCCCTTCCCCGAAAGAGATTGATTTCAACTGCTCCTGCCCCGACTGGGCCTCCATGTGTAAGCATGTGGCTGCCACCCTCTATGGGATCGGCGCCAGATTCGACGAGGACCCGGAACTGTTTTTTACGCTCAGACAGGTGAAGATGAAAGACCTGGTTTCAGAGGCGGTAGAAGGAAAAACTCAGGCGTTGCTCAAAAAAGCCCGAAAGAAAACTGCAAGGGTCATTGCCGATTCGAATCTCGCGGATGTGTTCGGTATCGACATGGAAAGCCCCGTAGGACCCAAAAAGGGAAAAAAGAAGGGAACGGGGAATAAAAAACCGCCAAAACCCAAAACCGGGAAGGTCAAACCCATGGCTGGAAAAGCCGGAGAGAAGACCGCCCCAAAAAGGATTTTGACGAGCAGGAAAGCGCCCAAGACCCTGTTTGAAACGGTGGTGGGGATTGTGAGAGAAAGCAAAAAAGGCATTACCGTGGCCACGATTAGAAAAAAGACCGGATTTGGCGAAATCCAGATCCGAAACGTCATCTACCGGGCCAGGCAACAGGGAAAGATCAAGAACAAGGCAAGGGGGATTTATATCTCCGGTTAAATTTCCTATTGGGTAACATCCATAAGTAAAAAAGAGAAAGGATATTTCAACATGCCTCTTATTGACCTTCGTTCAGACACCATTACCCTGCCTACCCCGGCCATGCGTAAGGCCATGGCTGCCGCAGAAGTTGGAGACGACGTTTTCGGCGAAGACCCCACGGTCCGAAAACTGGAAGAACTGGCCGCCCAACGCATGGGCAAGGCTGCGGGCCTACTGGTCACCAGCGGCACCATGGGCAACCTGGTGTGCCAGATGGCCCACTGCGGACGGGGCGATGAAATGATACTGGGGGATAAATCCCATATCTTTTACTACGAGCAGGGCGGTTCCGCGGCCATTGGCGGGATTCATCCGCGCATTGTGCCCAATCAGCCCGACGGAACCCTTTCGCCCGAGGATATTCTGTCGGCCATCCGAATTGACAATATCCATTTTCCCGTGACCCGCCTCATCGTTCTGGAAAACACTCACAACCTTTGCAGCGGAAGCCCGCTTTCCTTTTCCTATCTGAAACAGGTTGGAACAATTGCCGCTGAAAAAGGCCTTAAACTGCATATTGACGGGGCCAGAATTTTCAATGCGGCCGTTGCCCTGGGTGTTTCACCCGCCGAGCTTGCGGCGCCGGCAGATTCCATCGCCTTTTGCCTCTCCAAAGGTCTGGCGGCACCGGTGGGGTCGGTGGTTTGCGGATCAACCGACTTTATTGCCAAGGCCCGCAGAATGAGGAAGGTCCTCGGGGGCGGCATGCGCCAGGCCGGAATCATTGCGGCGGCCGGCGTCGTTGCCCTTGAGAAAATGGTGGAACGTTTGGTCGAGGATCATGACAATGCCCGCCGTCTGGCAGAAGGCCTGGCGGATCTTCAGGGGCTGTCACTGGGAGGTCTGGAAAAGGTGAGGACCAATATCATCTACATGGACTTAACATCGGATGTACCCGCAACCGAAACGGCCCAGAAACTGGAGAAGGCAGGTGTGCGTGTGAACCCGGTGGGTCCCCATCGTTTGCGTGCTGTAACCCACTACGGGATCACCGCCGAAGATGTGGATACGGCTGTGGCTGTATTTCAAAAAATATTTTAGGTTTCTTTGGCCTTCACCATTTATTGATCTGAAGCGGCCATGGAAAAATCATTTTTCCAACCCCCCACGGCATATTCCAGACGGGCCAGATTCTGGAGGTATTCGTAGGTGGCGTCAACCAGATCATTTTTCGCAATGGTCAGGCTCATTTCCGCATCACTGAATTCGATGGCGTTAGCCAAACCCGTGCTATAGCGGCCTTTTGCAAGGGCCATATTTTCCTCTGCTTCCGTGAGGGCGGTTTTGGCCACGCGGATGGTCTCATGGGACTCACTGACCGCAATAAAGGCCTTTTGTACGTCCCGATTTACGGAAAGCGCCAGTTTTCTCAAATCGGCCTTCAGGCGGGCGAGGTTTGCCTGGGTTTCCCTTTCTTCTCCTCTGGTTCTGAAGCCTGAAAAAATCTCCCACTTAAGCGTCACCCCGGCGACCCAGTAATCCTTGAGGGGAAACTCGGTGCTGGCCAATCCATACCCCCCGTTGGCGGAAACCGTGGGCCAGTAGCCGGCACTTGCAGCGCTCAGCTGTGCTTTCCCGGCCTTGATCCGGCCCTTCAGGCCGGCTATCTCGGGACGGTGCTTCATGGACTCCCGGACGAGAGCATCACAATCCGAGGGCATGGGCGGAAGGTAGGGGATATTGGTAATAACATAATCCCCCTTAATCGGGGGGCCGCCGATTGCGTTTTCCAGATCAACCTTGGCCGTGCGGATTGCAAAACCCGCCTTAAGCAGCGCAAGTCTGGACCTGGCTCTGTCCACGGTGCTTTTGGTCACATCGATTCTGGGACGGATACCGGTTTCAAAGAGGGCTTTCGCCTGCTCAAGGTGTTTATTATAGGTAACCAGCGACTCTTTGGCCACGTCTGCCAGTCGAATTCTTTTAAGCATTTCGAAATAGGCCACTTTCACGGTGCAAACCACATCTGCAATGCTCCCTTCAAGATCCTTTTGTCCCGCGGCCAGCTGCTGCCGGCTATTTTCCAGGCCGCCGGATGTTTTTCCGAAATCATAAAGGCGTTGAGACACAAAGAAATTGGTGTTGTAAATGTTCAGGGGGCTGTTCAGATCCGGAAGGCCGGAATCTCCGGATCCACGGGAAAGATTCCCGGCCAGCCCTCCCAGCATGTCCGGCAAATCCCCGCCCACCCGGTAGTAGTTGGTCATGTTGGAAACTTGTGGAAAGTAGGCTGAAGCCGATTGATCCACCATGGCTTCCAGCGCGGCGACCTGGTATCGTGACGCCTCGATGGAGGGGTTTTGCCGGAACGCCGCTTTGAGCGTCTGGCTCAATGTCACCGTCTGCTCCCGCGCTTGGCAGTGTCGTTCCGAGAAAGCCGAAGCCACAAATGCTATGACCAGGATGGTTGAGACCTTCAGAAAGGGTTTCATGTTTTTCTCCCTTAGTCCAGAGTCCGCCTGTAAAACTTGAAGCCAATGGCGACCACCACGATCCAGAAGATGACGATGGGCCACATAAATTGCATCGATTCGGCCAGACCATTTCCCTTAAGCAGCACGCCCCGAACAAATCTAAGATAATGGGTCAGGGGCAGCACTTCCCCAATATACTGGGCCCAGACGGGCATCCCCCTGAAGGGAAACATAAAGCCCGAAAGCAGCAGGGAGGGCAGAAAGAAGAAAACCGAAAGCTGCATGGCCTGCAACTGGTTCTTGGCCAGTGACGAAAAGGTTATCCCCACCGTCAGATTGGCGGCGATAAAAACGAGGGACAGCGCCAGAACCAGCGAAAGACTTCCCCGCATGGGGATATGAAAAAGGAACCGCGCCGCCACAAAGATCAGAAGAATCTGCACATATCCCACAAGGATATAGGGCAGGATCTTGCCCAGCATGACTTCCAGCGGATTTACAGGGGTAGACAGCAGACTTTCCATGGTACCGCGCTCTGTTTCCCGGGTGATGGCCAGCCCGGTTATGATCACCAGGGTGAGCGTCAGAATAACGCCCATGAGCCCGGGAACGATATTATACTGAGAAATTGCTTCAGGGTTGTACTGGGCGTGGATACGGATGTCCACGGGAAATTCGGCCGGGGCCGATGGCGAAAGAGGGCCTTTCAGATCCTGTTGCAGGGCCCTTCGTACGATTTCATGAAAAGCGGACGCGGCATTGCTGGAAGCGGACGGGTCCGTGGCATCGACCTCAAGCAGCAAGACCGGGTGTTCTCCCCGCACGATCCTTTGCCCGAAAAGCTCAGGGATGGTCAGAACGAACTGAACGGTTCCGCTTCGGAGCATTTCCTGAGCGTCGGCGCGGCTGACCGCCTCCCGAACAACATCAAAGTAACTGCTGGTCTGCATGGCGGCGACGATGGACCGGGAAAACACCGAGTTGTCTCCGCTTAAAACAGCCGTGGGCAGGTGTCTCGGATCCGAATTAATGGCATATCCAAACAGGATCAGTTGCGTGAGCGGAATGCCCAGCATCATGGCCAGGGTAACGCGGTCGCGACGCATCTGAATGAATTCTTTGGCCACAACGGCCCAGAATCGTCCGAATGAAAAGGCGCGTTTGTGCATTGTCAGGGTTTCCTCGCACTGCTTCGCATCAAATCGATGAACACCTCCTCAAGGCTTGTTTCAAGCCGGGTCCACCGGTATTCACCGTTTTCGTAGGGAGCGATGCTTTCCTTAAAGCGATCCGGATCCCGGGTGCTGATGTGCAGCGTATTTCCAAAGGCGACCACCTGATCAATAGCGGGGAGTGACTTGAGTTCGTTGGACAACCGATGGATATCGCCGCCCGAGACGCCCCAGGTGGAAAGCCCCGAGCCCTGAATCAGATCCTCGACCCCGCCGGAGGCCAGCAGATCCCCATAAGCAATATAACCCAGCCGCTTGCATCGTTCCGCCTCGTCCATGTAATGGGTGCTGATCAGCGCCGTGATGCCTTCCGAGGCCAGATCGTGAACCTGATCCCAGAAATCCCTGCGGGCACCCGGATCAACCCCGGCGGTCGGTTCGTCCAGCAGGAGCAGTTTGGGATTATGAAGAATACATGCCCCCAGTGCCAGACGCTGTTTCCATCCGCCGGAGAGACTCCCGGCCAGCAGCTTCCTGAATCCCCCGATCCCGATCCGTTCGATACAGGCATCCACTGCTTTTTTTCGGTTTCCGACCCTGTACACCCGTGCCATGAAGTCCAGATTTTCGCGCACGGTCAGGTCTTCGTAAAGACTGAATCGCTGAGACATATATCCCACAAGGGGTTTGATGCGCGCCGACTCCTTCAAAATATCATAGCCAAGGCAGACGCCGCTTCCGGAATCGGGTCTCAAAAGTCCGCACAGCATCCGGATGAACGTTGTTTTTCCGGAACCGTTTGGACCCAGGAAACCAAAAATCTCCCCTCTGGACACCTTTATGCTCAGGTTCCTGACAACTGTTTTCCGACCGAAGGATTTGGTCAGATTCTGAACATCGATGACCCAGTCGGGTTCACTCATGGGGCTTCTCTCACATCAACCGGTTGACCCGGGTGCAGGCGGAGGGCAATGGCCGGTTCCACGGTGGCCTCAATCATGAACACCAGTTTGGCCCGGGTCTGACTTGAATAGATCACCGGAGGGGTGTATTGGGCACGGGGAGATATAAAGGCGATCCGGGCCGGAACAGTGCCGCCCCCGTCATAAGAGACCCATATCTTCTCTCCCGGGGAGAGACGTCCCACGGTCTTTTCAGGCACAAAAAACCGAACCTTGATATTTTCCGGCGGAAGGAGCGAAATCACCGGTTGGCCGGGGGGAACCCATTCGCCGGAATTGTAAAACGTGTCGAAGATAAGCCCGTCTTTCCGGGCGGCCTGTGTTTTCTGATCCAGATTCCACCGGGCCTGTACCAGTTTTTCCCTGACGGCGTCCGCCTCGGCCTGTGCGGCCTTGATTTCATCAAGTCTTGCGCCCAGCCGCGCCGTCTTGAGATCCGCCGTAATGGCTTGGACCTGTCGCTGCATCTGGCTGTACTCGGTGCGCGCCCTGTCAAGGGACTCTTGTGAAATGAACTGTTTCTTTGTGAGCTTGACCCGGCGGTCGTATTCCAGCCGAGCCAGTTCAAGCCCCGCTTCGGCGCTTCTGAGTTTTGCCGTAATGGCCTGGATCTCAGAAGGCCGTTTCCCTTTCTTTAGATTGGCCAGTCGGTCCATGGCCTGTCGGTACATCTGGGACGCTTCCCGAACCATGGCTTCTTCCAGGTCATGCTCCAGTGCAAAGAGCAGATCCCCTTTTTTGACAGTCTGACCTCGTCTGGCATTGAGGGTTTCAAGTCTGCCACCCAGGGGTGATGCTACATAAACAAATTCGCCTTCAACATATCCTTGGAAGGTTGTGGCCGGTGGCTCATGGCACGAGCAGGTGAATACCAAAGCCATCAGGACAATGAAATGCCATCGCGTTCTTTGTAAAATGGCGTTTATGGTCACTAACGGCATCTCTCCACCTCTTTTTGTCTCCGGTCTATCCATTATTCGACACGCCTTCCAGGTATGCTTCCAAGACCGGCCGATCCGCATCAGCCCATTCCAGGGGCTGTAATCGGGTGGGCGTCAGCCACTTAAAAGCCCTGTGTTCACGAAGGATCAGCATGCCGGATTGAATGCGGCACAGAAAGGGATAAAGGGTGATGGAAAAGGTTTCGTAAGCGTGGGTCAGTGGGCGTAACGGTTTTTCTATCTTCACGTTCATCCCCAGTTCCTCCTGGATTTCACGCTTGATACAGGTCTCCGGGCTCTCACCCGGCTCAATTTTGCCGCCTGGAAACTCCCATTTTAGCGGGTGGCACATTCGGGCGCTTCGCTGAACCGCTAAAAAGCACTCCTTCCGTTCGATAATGGCGCAAGACACATGGATATGTTTTCCAAGTTTCATGGGTTCCAATATAGAACCCTCTGTTCATATGATCAAGCGCATATTATGGAACGACCCGATATCTGGAAAAAGCCTCGACAGTAACCGAAAAGATATGTTGAATGGGGCACGTGATCATGAGAAATTTTAAAAAGATATCAGATTTTGACTTTTTTAGGGTGACGAAAGTGGTGGTGGGTGACAGACTACTCTCCCAACAGGAAAGACAGCGCCTGCAGGGAGGTGGGCAGGCAGATTTTGATGGGGTACTCCATATGGAAACCTCCGGTGAGTCGGCCAAGACTTGTTGTCATTATGGTTTGGCTACGCATTTGGGATGATATTTGAATCGAGAGGAAAGTCAAGAAAAATCACTTAGGAAATAGGGAGCCAGTAACAGAGTAGACATCATAGGTGTGCCTGAAACCGCATAAAAAGAGATCAAGTCAAAAGGACTCGCGGGGAATGGGTGTTGACATATTGCTTTTCGATTGAGTAATATTACTCAACCATTGAGTAACATATTATAGAAGTGTTAATTCAAGTAGATATATCCTCATTAAGGGGAAGATTATGATTGCATATAATTATGAACGGCCGATTGTAAAGGACATCCTGAAGGGCTTGGGCATGAAGAAGAAGCTTCTCCACATCATGACCGGTCCGCGGCAAGTGGGCAAAACCACCGCAGCGCTGCAAATTGGAGAAAAATGGCAGGGGCATGTGATAGTGGGATCGGCGGACCTGCCGCTGCCGCCCGATCATGAATGGATCCGTTCTCAATGGGAGCGCGCCCGCTATGCCTCGGAAAGGAACAGGCATAAGAATGGTGATGTGCTCCTGATTCTGGATGAAGTGCAAAAGGTCGCGGGATGGAGTGAAGTGGTTAAGGACCTCTGGGACAGAACGTGCCGGGAAAACATCGGCATTCAAGTGATTGTTCTGGGATCTTCTTCGTTGCTCATCCAGAAGGGGTTGTCCGAAAGCCTGGCAGGACGTTTTTTTCTATATCGATGCTCCCATTGGGGACTCGATGAAATGGATAAGGCATTTTCCTGGGACTTGGATCGATGGCTCTTTTTTGGAGGTTATCCCGGCGCAGCCCCTCTTATTGAAGATGAAAGTGTATGGTCTCGTTATGTGGTGGATTCCCTGATTGAAACGGTGATTGCAAAGGATGTGCTCCAGCTTCAAACCGTCGCCAAACCCGCCCTCTTACGACATCTTTTTATGCTTTCAGCCGTTCATCCCGCCCAGATCCTTTCCTACAACAAAATGATCGGACAACTCCAGGATGCCGGAAATACCACGACCCTCTCCCACTACCTGAAGCTGCTTGAAGCGGCGTATCTCATATCGGGGCTGGAACTTTTTAAGGGTGGTAGAAGACAGAAACGGGGAAGCAGCCCAAAACTGATCATCTGGAATAATGGTCTCATCAATGCAATTACCGGAGATACCTTCAGAGAAAGTCGAAATGATTACCCCTGGTGGGGACGTCTGATGGAAAATGCCGTGGGTGCACACTTGTTAAACCATCTGGGGGAATTTCCCTATTCGGTATACTATTGGCGATACAGGGGGTCTGAGATGGATTTTGTGGTCCAAACCCCGAGGCGAATATGGGGCCTGGAGGTAAAATCAGGGAAATCGAAAAACCCGAAAGGGATGGCCGAATTCAAGAAATACTGCCCTGAGGCACGTATCCGGTTCATCGGCCCACAAGGCATCCCTTTCGAAGAATTCTTCAGGACCCACCCGAAGGACCTGTTCTGAATGTAACGTACCAGCTATGATTTTTGCTGGGATGAACTGGCGAGCTGTGCCGATCAAACGGCAAAAGGGATCAAAGATTGATAGACGCCGAGTCGCCCAAAATCCGCGCATCGCTCATCCATAAAGGACATTCTCAATCCAGTAACTCGTCAAGGCCGGAATCTCTGTGGAGGATCACTTTATATTTTTTTCGAAACTTTACAATTTTGGGATCAAAATTCTCCATAATGTCTTTAAATTTCTTATCCAGATATGTTGTTAACAACTGTTTTTCTTCTTCCAGTTTACGAGAAAAGGAATCGTAATCCGTCTGTTCAGCGGCACGGCAATCACGCATGAAAGTTTTGAAATGAATGCGTTTCAAAATCTCCTTGTCGGTAAACAGAAAGTGATGATTTGGGTCATCCTCTTGGCTCTGATTCAGAATAAAAACGCGTTGCTTCGGCTTTTTATCAACCTCATCCATAAGCCTTTCGTGTACCTCGCTCATGTGTTTCCAGAAACGATGTTTAAGTTCGTTCAGCTGCGATTCCTTTCCCTTGGCATCAATTTTAAGATCAAACAGATAGCCGGAACCTTCAGCTTTTCCGTGGTTTTTTCCATGGGTGAATTCGTGCGGAATCAACTTTTCCATATAATCATTGCCGTATTCATCCAGTTCGCAATAGAGGTAACCGGCAACCATGCTTAGTACGCCATAGCTGAAAGAGCCGTCTATCATCAAACGTGCCCAAGTTAAATACAGCGACCCTCTATATGGTTTTCCTTCATAATCTTTTTGCTCTTTCCTGCGGGCGTCTTCCTGGAACGTATAATCATCAAAATCGTAATCATAAAGCGTTTCAAAATGGAGCAGGTTTTTGTGGCTGCGAAAAAATTCATTCAAGAAGAAATAATTTTCACCAATTCCTTTTATGGGGAGCAATATGGCGTTAAGTTTTAAACATTGCGCCTCACTCATTTCCCGCCTTGCCTCCTCAACCTCATCATCGTTGGAAGCGGAAATATCAAACAGCTCCCTCAATAGGAACTGCCTGATCTTAAACTCATCTTCTTCCGGTGTGTCAACGCGGTATTGTTCCTGGCGCTTTTTATCCCAGAAAAAATAATCAGGTACAAATTTAATAAGCGCTCTTTTCAATTCCGGTGACATTAGTTTTCTCGATTGTTTTGAAGGGAAGGTATTCTTCCGCCGCCTATTTAATCAATTTAAGCCTGATGGCTTGTTTCATTAATTTGAAATGGTTATCCAAGGAATATATTTCGCAGTGATTTTGAATGGCATTTTGCGCAATGATCAGATCAGGTATCCCAATACCATTAACCCCTTTTAGAGAAGTCTACCTTGCCTTTAAAAGTTTTAAGCTCCGAAATCCGCACTTTTCGGATTAACTCCTCTAAAGCGGTGATGATAACCTTGGCCTTTGTTTCAATTTTCGTAGTTTTCATTGCCTCAATCAAGAGGTCTTCAGGCAGGTCTAATGTGGTTCTCATGATGTTACCTCTATGTGGGCAAATTAATTTTTCTATGCATATGATGTCAACCATTTTCCAATTGTTTTCCCTACGCCGCAAAAAGGTCTCATTGACACACTCTCTATTTCCAATATCAGTCCTCCAAATATCTATTTCGCCAAAGGCCAAACGGGGAAGGGGTTCTGAACGTAACGACATGCCGTTTTTTGATTTAGCAGTTGCTTATGAGCCGAATATGGGTTATAATCGCCTCAATTTTTGAGCCGATAAGTACATAAAATGACTTACCCAAAGCAATACATCTGGCAATGGCCTTCATGGCCGAAGTTTCGGTGGGACGATGCGGCCCTTCTCGAACCGCTGGGAATCTGTCGCTTTCGGCAGGGTGCGTTGTTGACCCAAATGAGGGAAATGGGATTTGAAGTACGGCAGCAGTCCAGAGCCGAGGTTCTGATTGCGGAAACATTGAAGACCTCCGAAATCGAAGGCGAACATTTGGACCCGGACAGTGTGCGATCTTCAGTGGTACGGCGCCTGGGCCTGCCGACAGCCGGCTTGACGCCACGGGGCGATGAACATGCCGACGGCGTTATTGACACATTGCTGGATGCCACCCTGAACCATGAACAGGCTTTGACCGCTGGGAGGATGTTGGGCTGGCACGCGGCCCTCTTTCCCACGGGGTATTCCGGTTTGCACAAGATCCGGGTTGCCGCCTGGCGTGAGGATCGTGACGGACCCATGCGCGTGGTGTCAGACCCCATCGGACGTGAGAAGGTCCATTACGAAGCCCCCCCGGCTAACCGGCTTGACAGTGAGATGGACTATTTTTTCCGCTGGTGGGGACAAAAAGATAAATCCATGGATGGCCTCCTTCGGGCCGGTATGGCCCATTTATGGTTTGTTGTCATTCATCCCTTCGAAGATGGCAATGGCAGGATTGCCAGGACCCTGACCGAGATGGCCCTGGCCCGGGATGAAAAACTCGCGGCCCGGTATTACAGCCTTTCTTCGCAGATCATGGCTCGGAGGGAGTCCTACTACTCGGTCCTTGAACATACCAACAGGGGGGATGGCGACATCACCGAGTGGATGGTATGGTTTCTGGAATGTCTTTCCACAGCGATTCTGAACGCTGACGATCTCCTGTCCAACGTCATGGTGAAATCCCGGTTCTGGAACCGTTACGCTCAGATAGAACTCAAAGAACGTCAATGCAAAGTCATTAACCGTCTTCTTGAAGCAGGCCCCGGCGCCTTTGAAGGCGGATTGACAAACCGGAAGTATGCCGGGATGGGGCATGTCAGCAAGGCCACTGCCCAAAGAGAGTTGGCGGACCTTGTGCAAAAAGGCATCCTGCGCCCCAATCCCGGTGGCGGAAGAAGTGCCAGTTATGATCTTTTCTGGGATGAACCGGCGGGCAGCGCCGATCAAACGGCAAAAGGGATCAATGGCGGGTGAGCGCCGAGTCGCACAAAATCCGCCCATCGCTCATTCCACGATCCCTTTCCCCTGGCATCAATTGACCCTTAATTCAATGCACCCCACAGTCTTTCCACCTGATCCAAGGTGTCTTCCTTCAAACCATCATTTTCAATGACCCAGTCGGCAAACCCCTTCTTTTCTTTCACTGGAAGCTGGCTGGCGATGATGCGCGAGGCTTCTTCCTCGTCAATGTCGTCCCGCGCCATAAGGCGTTTTTTCTGGGTCTCAGGGGACACGGACACCACAATGATCTTCTCAAACAGGTACATGAGGTTCAGTTCCACCAGCAGGGGGATGTCCACGATCACAATCGCTGCCGGGTCTTCTTTGCCGAATTCCGCAAGCTGCCGGAAAAACTCCTCATAGATTCTGGGGTGGGTGAAGTCCTCCAGCTTCTTTCTTTTCTCCATGTCTTTGAACACAATATCCGAAATCTTTTTCCGGTCCAGGGTTCCGTCTTCCTGGCACACCTGGGTGCCGAAATATTTGATCACATCATTGTAGCCGGGCGTTCCCGGTTCCACCACCTGCCGGGCGATGAGGTCAAAGTCGATTAGTTTGGCCCCCAACTGGGCCAGTTTGGTGGAAACCGTGCTCTTCCCGCTGGCAATAACACCGGTAAGTCCGGCCACCATGCCTTCGGGAACGGCGCCCCGCACTTTTCCGATCCGTTCTTCAAGGGTGGTGTAGGCCACGGGCAGGGCCTTATCCAGATTCCCTTCGGCGCCCGCGAAACTGATGGGATAGCGGACCCCTTTCCGGTAAAGGATCTCAAGGCCCCGCAGGGCCTTTTCCATATGGCCCGCCGGCAGGGCCATGACCAGTTCATCGTCCTGGGCATGTCCGTAGCGCCGTTCTCCGTAACAGGGAATGGAAAGGGATGGTTTCCCGTCCCGGTAACAGCGGGCAATGGCATCGGAACAGGAGGATTCACCCACACAGTGAAAATTCATCACTTCATAGTTTTCGAACTGAAGGGCATTAATTAAGAGGATCATCTGGGCCGGGTTGCCGTAAATGAGCACAATGTCCGGCTCAAAGGGGTCGTACACCAGCGGGGCCATGGTCACCGCTTCATATTGTCCGGTTTGGATCCGGGGAATGGCCGCTTCATACCGTTTGCCGTCTTCCTTGGTCTGAACCCACACAATGGAGCGAAAGGTGCCATCACGATAGAAAGAGGGGAGTTCCTCCAACCCCAGGATGGAAGAACAGGTGGGCAGTGCAAAATCCTCAAGTTCCGCGCCCACGGTCCAGTCAAAATTCCTGACCAGGTTAATGAGTTGGCATGTGGTCACTTTATGCTCGGGTCGCCTCATGAAAGGAACATCTTTCAGCTGTTCCTTTTTTTCCAGCATCTTCATGGCCACCGGAAAGGATCTTAGCCTGAGTAGAATTTCCATTCGCCGCACCAGCTTTTCCCATTTGCCTTTTTCTTGGGTCATTTTCATTTCTCCTTATTTTTTATTTCTGAAATCAACAGGAACCCCGTCGCCGGCCCTAAGGGCGGCCATGAGTTCTTCTTCATTTTTGATGATTCTGCTAAATTTTGTGGCGTAAACACCCACTTCCCTGACCTGATGTGCATCGCTTCCGCCGGTGGCGGGTAGGTTCAGCGCCTTTGCCACCTGGCCGCAAAAACGGTTTTCATCCACCGTCACCTTGCTGTTTAAGGTCTCTACGCCATCCACCAGGGAGAACATGGGTCGATTTGCGGCCTTTTCAACATCCAGGCCCAGTTTGTCACCGCTCACCGCCAGAAAACCCCTAAAGGGATGGGCCGCAATCATAAAGCCGTCTACTGCGGCTACTTTTTCGGCCAGATCTTTCAGCGCAACAATCCCCTGGATATCCTCATCCAATCCGAAGACCACAATGTCCCCCTGAACGGTGGTGATTTCGTTGCCTCCCAGTACCAGAAACTGATGTTTATCTCGGAGTCTCTGAATTCCCTCCGGATCCCATCGATAATTGTGATCCGTGAGACAGACGCCGTCAAGACCGATCCGCTTGGCTTCGGCAATCATCTCATCCACCGGCGATGAGGCGCAGGCGGAAGCGGGGGAGGTGTGCATATGGAGGTCTATGGTGAAACCCTGGGGTGCCTTTTCCAGTTGGTCGAAAGGGATCCGTGCATTCTTTTTAATCCGCTTCGACATGGGTTTATTTTTTTGGGGGACACTTTTCATAGGTGCATTTGAAGCGGATGACACGGGTGCCTCAGCATCCGTTCGCGATTCATTTTCCCCGGTTTCAAGCATCTGTCTGGTTTTAAGAATAGCATCAGCGCATTCCAGAATCAGAGTGGCAAAGTGCCGGCAGGCCTTACGTCCGACAATCCTGTGAATGCTCCGGTTAAATCCTTCATCCGTCAGACATAGCCCCATAGCCCCCTGCAAGGGGTCTACGGCCAGAGGACAGTCGGGTGTGGTGTAACGGTTCCAGTGGCCCTTGAGCCATTTTATGGTCATGTCGGCCCCGTTCACCTGAAAAGTCGTTTCCAGGCTGTAAATATGATCGTCTAAAAAACCATAGGCCACGTAAATATCGTCACCCGGGATTTCAATGTTCACCAGCTTGTTTCGCATGTATGTCAGCATATTGTCTGACCTCTTTCCATGAGGTTTTAGGAAATATCAACACCGTCTAAAAGCGAGCTTCCGTCGGAAAAGGCGGCGCACCGGTTGTACAGCCGTATATTTTTCTGGACCATTTTTGAAAAAAAGTCCCGGCTGACAGCAGGGTCAAGGGGCGCTTTTTTAAGTTCCTCTTTGGTGATGCTCAAAATGGCCCCGTGGCAGCACTCCTCCGCCATATAGGCCAGTTCCACACAGGCCGGATCATCCCCCATGAGCCCTTCGATAATCTTGAGCATGCCCGGCCCGATGCGAACGCCGAGAAGATTCTGGAGCCTCTCTTCCGCATCCGGCATGCCCGCTATAAGACAGTGGTCAATGCGGCTGTCCGCGGCCATGATTTCAAGATCGGGAAGGGTTGCCTGAATCTGCACCCGTGCATCCAGAATATTGTCCGTTACCCGGCAGGTGCATGTCATGATGCCGTCTGAAGATTCTTCCACCGTTGTGCACCGGCTTCGTGAAAATGAGATTAAATGAGCCATGGGACTCCTCCTCATTCAAAACGATTATGGATGGCAATCATAACCGGATCGCTACTTTTCAAATGGCGGCACCATACAACGAAAAAGGAGTGGTGGTCCAGTGATAAAAGACATGCTCCAATTTTCCGGGTTTTCTCAGCAAGACAGCGACGTGCTGGAAATAAAAACGGAAAGGGTATTGAGAAGCAAATTGTGCTTGCGTCTTAAATGAGAATATCTTATAAAAACGACAGGTGATTCATTTATTAGGTTTTTTCATGCCGAGACGCGACAATAGTTCCCGCAATGTACGCCCCCTGAAATCCAAAGGGATAGCCACCCGATCTGCAATACTCGATGCGGCCCACGAGGTTTTTAAAGGCACCGGATACTATGGTTCTTCCATATCGGAAATTTCCCGCCGTTGCGGCATCTCCATGGGAACCTTTTACCACTACTTCAAAAACAAGGAACACGTATTCCTGGAGTTGAACGATGAGGTCATCGCGCGCTTCAAGAAGCGTGCGGAGGTATCGCCCCCCGGAGATCTCCGATTCAGAGACAGGCTGAGGAGCGTCATCCGGCTCCTCCTGGACCACACCCGGGACAATTTCGCTTTTCACCGCATCTTGGGGGAGTCGGAACTCATCGACCGGGTGACCATCGCCTTTTACGATTCCATCACCCAATATTACCGGGATTTCTTTCACCGGGAAATCCAAGCGGGCAACATGCGCCCTCTGGATGCCGATGTGGCGGCTTACGGACTCATCGGCATCTGTTATTTCAGTTCCAGCGACTGGGGAGCCCCCCATGAAAGACTTTCCCTGGACCGCATGGCGGATTTGATCACCGATCTGGTCCTTACGGGCATCAGCGGACCGACCCCTTGGGATAAACCACCCGGATGGGATCTTTTTTCTCTCCCTGATCCCACCCCTCTCCATCCGGAAAACAGGGAGCCCCCGACCAAAGGGGAAAAGACCCGACAGGCCATATTGCGGGCCGCGGGCAAGGTAATCGGTCTGCATGGGATCAATCGGGCCAGTATCTCCGAGATCACCCGTGACGCCGGTGTTGCCCAGGGGACTTTCTACGTTCACTTCAAAAGTAAAAGCGATCTGGTCATCGGATTTGTACGGTATATCAACCATGAACTGCGCAAGGAAATCCAGAGGGCCGTGTCTGTGACCCTAGACCGTCGGGATGCGGAACGGGTGGGCATGTTGACTTTTTTCGAATTTCTCCGTCAGCACCATGAGATCTACCGTGTGGTCCCGGAGTGCGAGATGGTTAGCCGCGAAGTGTCCCTCTGGTATTATCGTTCGTTGGCCCAAGGGTATGTTATTGGGCTGGAGCAGGGTATGAAACGGGGCGAAATCAGAAATCTTCCGACCGCGTTTTTAGCCCGTTCTCTTATGGGCTTTGTCCATTTCATCGGACTTAAACAGATCGTCTGGAACCCGGACCCGGAAGCCAAAATCAATAAACCGCTTTTTAACGACATGATTGAATTCGCGTTGTACGGACTCAAACCTTAACCGCTTTCTGCTCATAAATTATCAAAACACAATTTTTTTTGTTGACACCCGGAAAAAAATTTTGTAATAAAATTGATAGTTGAATCATATTTCAAAAAAGGATCTTCCCCATGGTCAATTTAAACGGCAAAGTCGTGGTGGTAACAGGCGCAAGTTCGGGCATCGGCGCTGCACTGGCCAGGGCCTTTTCCGAGGAAGGTGCAAAGGTCGTTTTGACCGCCCGGCGTGTGGATCGTCTGGAGGCAACAGCCGCCATGTGCCCCGGAGAAACCCGGATTGTACCCGCCGACCTTGTGAAGAGAATCCATCGGGAAGCCCTTGTGGGCCAAACCATGGACCGATGGGGCCGAATCGACATCCTCGTCAATAACGCCAGCCTCGGCATGTACGGTGATTTTGCTTCTTCCACCGAGGACCAATGGCGGCAACTTTTTGAAATCAACCTCTTTTCCATCGTTTTTCTTACCCGGACCGTCCTGACTGTCATGACCCTTCAACAAGAAGGCCTTATCGTCAACATGGCCTCCATCGGGGGGCTTATCTCCCATTCACAACGCGTGACCCCCTATGTGGCCAGCAAGCACGCTCTGGTGGGGTTTTCACGGGGGTTGGCCATGGATTTTAAAGGGACCGGGATCAAGGTGCTGGCCGTCTGCCCTCACCTGACCGACACGGAATTTTTCGAGGCCTCTCCAGGGGCGGAGGAGATGGCCCCCCAGGTTGAAAAATATAAATCATTCATGGATTCTTCTGAGGACGTGGCCAAGGGCATTATAAGTCAACTGGATTCGGAAAGGCTTGTGGTTTTTCCCACGGCAAAACCGGCCAGGGCCTATGAAAAGCAGCGGGATCTCTAGAATTTTTGATTGCGGATTTGAACAGAAACCTTTTTGCCCCATTTGAACCCCTTTTGAGCTTGGATA
Source organism: uncultured Desulfobacteraceae bacterium (assembly GCA_964412835.1). Taxonomy (GTDB): domain Bacteria; phylum Desulfobacterota; class DSM-4660; order Desulfatiglandales; family Desulfatiglandaceae; genus NaphS2. Next base: position 17,709 of record CAYPQJ010000006.1, read on the forward strand.
TGAAAACCCAAAACATCAAGACAGCGCTGGTCATCGGAGGAGGTTCCGGCATGGGACGTTCCGCGGCCGCAGCCCTAGGGACCTTAGGCATTCAAGTCTTTGTGGCGGATCTGGATGTGGCGGCAGCCCGTGAGACCGTTTCAAATAACCTGGGAGATCAGGGCAGGGGAGAGGCTTTTCATGTGGATGTTTCCAGAAGCGATTCCGTGGGCGCCCTGTTTCAGGCCCTGAGGGAACGCGTGGACCGGTTGGATCTGCTGGTCCATACGGCGGCCATGCTGGGACAAACCGTCTTTGTGGAGGACATGACCGATGAAGAATGGCGCCGGATGATGGCCGTCAACCTGGACGGCATGTTTTACGCCTGTCGGGAGTCGGTCCGCTGGATGAAAGAGCACAAGACGGGCCGCATCATCCTTTTCAGTTCGGTGGCCTCCCTCACCCCCACCCCGGGAGCACTCCACTACAGCGCGTCCAAAGGGGCAGTGAATATGATGGGCAAGACCCTGGCCCAGGAGGTTGCCAGGCACAACATTCGTGTGAACGTGGTGGCCCCGGGATATATCGAAACGCCCATGCTGGATGGTCTGCCCGAGGGATTTTCAGATTACATCGTCAAAAAAACGCCACTCAGGCGCCTGGGCGAACCGGAGGAGATCGGAGCCTTGGTGGCATTTCTGGCATCCCCTGAAGCGGATTTCTTCACCGGCCAGGTTCTGAGCCCGAACGGCGGATTTGTGATTTAAATTAAAGAGAATAGACCGATGACCGAACCATTCAAACATCTGATTGTGAAACCCGAGGGCGAAATATGCTGGGTCACCATCAACCGCCCCCAGGACCGGAACGCCATCCATTCTGAACTCATGGGCGAACTGACCCGCATGCTGGACGGAATGGAGGAGACAACAATCCGTGCTTTGGTCTTTACCGGGGCCGGGGATACTTATTTCATTGGGGGCGCCGACGGCATCGAAATGATGCAGTGTAATGGGGAAGAAGCCCGCAACTTCTCCTCCCGGATACAGGGGTTATTCCTCCGGATGGAAGCCAGTCCCCTCATCCTGGTGGCCGCCATCAATGGTCTCTGTTTCGGGGGCGGTTATGAATTTGCCCTGGCGTGCGACCTCCGGGTGGCATTGGAAGATGCCCGGATCGGCCTGCCCGAAGTAAAGGTGGGGCTCATTCCCGGCGGGGGGGGCACCCAGCGTTTGCCAAGGCTGGTGGGTTTCGGCCGGGCCATGGAGATGATCCTGAGTGGCCGACTCTACAAGGGGTCGGAGGCGGAGGGGATGGGGCTGGTCAATCTGGCGGTCCCACCGGACGGCCTTTCAGCCGGTGTTGAAGAACTGCTGAAACCCATCCTCAGGCAGCCCCGGTATGCTCTCTCCCTGGCCAAACGGGCGGTTCATGACGCTAAAAGGGAATCTCTGGAACAAGGGCTCAAAACGGAAAGCGAACAGTTCAGCCGCTGTTTCGAGCATGATTTTTTCCCCGATCTCATGATTCGGCAACTGAAAGAGGGCACCCTTGAGACCACGGCGGATGTTTCGGGTCTTGATGGAGGAAAAAAGAGATGAAAGTCCTGGGGATCGCAGGAAGCTTGAGACCCAAGAGCAACACCCTGGAATATGTGGAGAAGGCCCTCGGCGTCTTCAATGAGGCGGGTCTTGAGACCGTGGTCAATTTCGCAGGCAATATGGTCCGGGTGATGGAAAAGATATTTTCATGATGAATAAGGAAAGGAACACCATAATGATACCCGGAATCGGCTCCTGGCTCACCAAAAGGACGGTGCTCACCCCGGACAAAGAGGCCGTGGTGGACGGGGAGAAACGTTTCACTTACCGGCAGCTCAACGGACGGGTGAACCGCCTCTCAAAAATACTTCAAGGGCTGGGGATCAAGAGCGGAGATCGGCTGAGCATTCTCTCCGTCAATTGCGTGGAATATGTGGAAACCATCATGGCCGCGGCCAAACTGGGAGTCATGCTGGTTCCACTGAACTGGCGTCTGACGCCTACGGAGCTGGCCTTCATCTTGAATGACAGCGGCGCCGAAACCCTCCTTTTCCATCCTGATCTCATGGATGCGGCAAACAGCCTGCATGAGAAAGTCGGGCTCAAACAGATGGTGGCTCTTGGGCGGGAAGAGATGGGCGAGGCATCGGCCTACGAAAATCTTCTGGAAACCCAGACCTATGACGAGCCGATTCCCGACCGTGTCCCGGATCTGGATACGCCCCACATTATCATGTACACCGCGGGCACAACGGGCCAGCCCAAGGGGGCCGTCCTGAGCCAGGGGGCAAGTTTCTGGAACGCCGTCAACCTCACCGTGTCAATGGACTTCACCTCCAACGACCGGAACCTGGCGGTTTTGCCCATGTTCCATATCGGGGGCATCGGCCTTTTTACTCTGCCCATGCTCTATATGGGTGGCACGGTGATCATCCAGCGCACTTTTGAACCGGCCCAAACCCTGGCGCTGCTTGAATCCGAAGGGATCACGCTCTTTTTTGGTGTGGCCGCCATCTTCCTGTTCCTGATTCAGCATCCCCAATTCAACGGCCAGGCCTTTAAAAATGTCCGGGTGGTTATGAGCGGAGGAGCGCCTTTGCCCGTGAGCCTGGTCCATCAGTATCGGGACGCCGGCATCATGCTTCAGCAGGGATTCGGCATGAGTGAGGCCGCGCCCAGCATCGCTACCCTTGAAAAAGATCTGGCCGTTCAAAAGGCCGGTTCCATCGGAAAGGCCCTGATGCATGTGGAGGCGCTTGTGGTGAATGATCAAATGGCCCCGTTGCCTCCGGACCAGGTGGGTGAGCTGGTAATCCGAGGCCCCAACCTGATGCAGGGTTACTGGAACCGGATTGATGCCACCAAAGAAGCCTTCAGCGGTGGATGGTTTCATACGGGCGACCTGGCTCGGATGGACTCCGAGGGGGACATTTATATTGTCGACCGGAAAAAGGATATGTTCATTTCCGGCGGGGAAAATGTCTATCCCGCCGAGGTGGAAAACGCCATTTACGAACTGCCTCAGGTTTCGGAAGCCGCCGTCATCGGCATGAAAGACGAAAAATGGGGAGAGGTGGGCATGGCGGTGGTAGTTGTCAAGGAAGGGCGGGAACTCACACAAGAAGAGGCCATAGCCCATCTCAAAGGCAGATTGGCAAAATACAAAATCCCCAAAAGCATGGTATTTACGGACAACCTGCCCCGAAATGCGGCGGGCAAGGTTCTGAAAAACGCTTTGAGAGAGGCGTATGCGCTTTAGATGAGTGTCAAAACATTTTTTAGGAGATCCATAAATGCAGAAGGGAGGGTTTAAAGAGTCGTAAAGACAAAAATGGGATCAGGAATCAGCCGCCCCGATTTGGACCGGGGATTGTTGGGATGAAATGAACAACACAATCAAGAAAGAAGAAAGGAGAGCAAAATGAACGTGAAAAAGTTTTTTTGTGTCTTGGTGTTGGCATTGGTGGCTTCGGCCTTCGGGGCATTTCCGGTTATGGCGGAAAAACCCATTAAAATAGGGATCATTCAGGGGCTCACCGGACCCTATGAGGTCTACGGCAAAGCGGAAGTCACCGGGTTCAAGATGGGCCTGGAATATTTCACAAAAGGGACCAACAAGATCGCGGGAAGACCCGTGGAATTGATCGTTGAGGACACCCAGTTAAAAGCTGCAAGGGCCAAGATGTTGCTTACCAAACTCTACAGCGACGACAAAGTGGACCTGGTCGTAGGACCCACCAGCAGCGGTGTTGCCCTGGCCGTGCTGCCCGTGGCCCAACAGTTCAAGAAAATTCTCATCGTTGAACCGGCGGTGGCGGATGCCATTACCGGAAAGAACTGGAATCGTTATATTTTTAGAACCGGACGCAACTCCAGTCAGGATGCCATCAGTAATGCCGTGGCCGTGGCGGCCCCGGGCGTGAGTATCGCCTGCATTGGTCAGGACTTCGTTTTTGGTAAAGATGGTATTGCAGCCTACAAAGAGGCAGCGGAAAAATTGGGGGCCAAGGTGGTTCACGAAGAGTATTGCGATCCGAGGGGTACGGATTTTACAGCCCCCATTCAGCGGATTATCGAGGCGCTTAAAGACAAACCGGAGCCCAAATATGTGTGGGTTATCTGGGCCGGAAAAGGTGGCCCCATGGCCCAGCTCATCGCTGCCGGTCTGGACAAATACGGCATCCAGATTGCCAGCGGCGGCAATGTTCTGGCTGCACTCAAACTGATGAAACCCCTCAAAGGGATGAAGGGGTCCATCTATTACTACTACGAAAACCCGAAAAATGAGGTAAACGACTGGCTGGTGAAAGAACACTACAAACGCTTCAACGAACCGCCTGATTTCTTTACCTGTGGTGGGTTTGCCGCGGCCAGCGCCGTGGTGGAAGCCATCAAAAAATCGGGCGGGAAAACAGACACCGAGACCCTGATTGCGACTATGGAGGGGATGGAGTTCATGACGCCCAAGGGAAAAATGAAATTCCGTAAGGAGGACCATCAGGCCCTTCAGGAGATGTATGCGTTTCAGTTGGATACCAAACCCGATGTGGCATGGGCCATCCCCGTGTGCACCGAAGTGCTCTCCATGGAAGTAACGGCGCCGCCGGTTATGAACAAGAAGTAAATCTTACAGGTTTCCCCAAACCCATGCGGTCGGTTTGCCCGCATGGGTTCCAGGGGTCCGCCTTTTTTTTGGGAAAACCGAAGGCTTAAAGGTAATGCAGATGAAAGCAGATCCCATCGTAGAAACCAAAGACCTGACCATCCGCTTCGGGGGGCACGTGGCTGTGAATCGGGTGAACCTTAAAGTGGAACCGTTTGCCCTAAAGTCCATTATCGGACCCAACGGCGCGGGGAAGACTACCCTGTTCAACCTGATGACGGGCCAGTACAGACCCACCGAGGGCAGCGTTTTCCTCAAGGGGGAAGACATTACCCGCTTGAGCGCCGTGAAGAGAACCCGCCTGGGGATGGGACGTTCTTTTCAGTTGACCAATATCTTTCCCGATCTGACGGTTTTGGAAAACGTCCGGGTTGCGATCCAGTCCAGGGAAGGCATCGGCTTGAATTTCTGGAAAAATTATCTCCATTTCTCCGGTATGGAAGACGAGGCCTACGAACTCCTGAAAGATGTCCTTCTGGATGAAAAGTGGGCCATGCAGGCCAGTTCCCTCACCCACGGGGAACAGCGGAAGCTGGAGATTGCCATCCTTCTGGCCCTGAAACCGGAGATCCTTTTCCTGGACGAACCCACGGCCGGGATGGGCCAGGAAGAAGTTCCGGCCATTCTGGAAATCCTTCATCGGATCAAAGATGCAAAAGACCGTACCATGCTCCTGGTGGAGCATAAAATGGACATGATCATGAGCCTTTCGGACTCAATCGCGGTTCTTCAGGAGGGGGAATTGATTATCGACGGCCCCCCCGATGAGATCCATAAAAGCAAGGCGGTTCGGGACGCCTATCTGGGTGGAGGTGCAAGGCGTGAATAATTCAATCCTTAAGGCCGAAGGGGTCCACACCTTCATTGAACAACACCATATCCTGCAGGGGGTTTCTTTTGCGGCACGGGCTGATGCCGTGACCGTCCTCATCGGCCGAAACGGTGCGGGCAAGAGCACGACGCTTAAGACCGTCATGGGTCTGCTTCCGGCAGCGAAAGGAAAAATCTTCTACCGGGGGAAGGAAATCCAGAAGAACAAACCGTACGAAATCGCTCGAATGGGAATCGGTTTTGTTCCGGAGCATATGGGGATCTTTTCGGAACTCACGGTGGAGGAAAACATGCGGGTGGCCATGCTGGTTGAAAATGATGCCTCGGCCCGCAGGCTGGAGCGGATACTGACCATGTTTTCAGCGCTAAAGAAATTCTGGAAATCCAAGGCGGGAAACCTGAGCGGGGGGCAGAAACAGATGCTGGCCATCGCCAGGGCCATTGTGAACGACACCTCCCTCCTGCTCATTGATGAACCCTCCAAGGGGTTGGCGCCCATTATCGTGGATGTGGTCATCGATTCCATCAACCAGATCAAGGAACGCAGTGTGGTGGTGTTGGTGGAACAGAATTTCTATATGGCAAGGTCGGTGGGAGACGATTTTTTCATTCTGGACGACGGAATGGTTGTGAAAAGCGGCGGGATGGAAGAACTGGCTCAGAACGAAGAATTGCAGAGCCGGTATCTCGGGATTTCTAAAATCGAGGATTGAAATCAGTAACAACGGGAGCAACCTCAAATGGCTGAGACCATATTCAAGCGTTGGAGTCAGGAGCTCACCCTGGCGGGAGCCGGCATTCTCTTTCTGCTGCCCCTCTTTGAAATACAACCCAAAACCTATCTGACCCTCACCATTGCGGGTCTGGCCATGGGGATGCTTCTGTTTCTGGTAGCCTCCGGCGTCAGCATTATTTTCGGCCTCATGGATGTTCTGAATTTTGCCCATGGGGCCCTGTTTGCATGGGGCGCCTATGTGGGATTTTCCGTCTTCCAACTCCTCATGAAATGGGTGGAGGCGGATTCCGTTCTGAAGAATTTTGCCGTCTTCCTCATGGCCATGGCGGCCGCCATGATCGCGGTGGCGGTTTTAGGTATCATTCTCGAAAGGGTTGTGGTGCGCCGGGTCTATGGGAATCACCTCTTCCAAATCCTCATTACCTTCGGCGCCACCATCGTTTTGGTGGAACTCATCCGTGTCTTCTGGGGGCCAAACGACGAAGTCATGATCGTGCCCCACACCTTTTCCAGAAACTGGGACATCATGGATGTTGTCATCAGTAAATACCGGATCATCTGTATTTTCCTGGGCGCCATCGTCTACGGCGTGATCCAGCTCATCCTCAAAAAGACAAAGCTGGGGACCATCGTGCGGGCAGGCGTGGAAGACCGGGACATGGTCCAGGCCATGGGACACAATATTTACCTTCTCTTCACGGGCGTTTTTGCCGCGGGGGCGGGATTGGCGGCCCTGGGAGGGGTGGCCATGAGTATTTTCAGCTTGCAGGTATACCCCGACATGGGAGGGACCTATCTCCTTTTCGCCTTTATCGTGGTCATCATCGGGGGCTTGGGGAGCGTCACCGGCTCCCTGGTGGGTGCGCTGATCGTGGGGCTCAGCTACAACTACGTGGCCTATCTGGTACCCTGGGCCGCTGCCGGGGTCAACGTCCTCATTATGATTATCATTCTTCTCATCCGGCCCACCGGTCTTTTTCAAGCAGGAAAGTAGCGAGGTATGGTAAAAATGGCAGAAGCAACACCGGTTCAGATGTTCCATATGGAAGAAAAGAGAAGGCAGTACCGCAGGGCCGGCTCTTATCTTAAAATCTGCGTATTGGCCCTATTTATCCTGGTGCCCTTCCTGTTCCCTTCCTTTAAAACCGTCGATCTGGCCGTCCAGATCATCATCTTCGGGGCACTGGTGGCCAGTTTCGACATCCTTTTGGGATATACGGGAATTCTCTCCTTCGGGCACGGCATGTTTTTCGGCATGGGCGCTTACTGTATGGCTTTTTTACTCGGCAAATACGGGATGCCATCCTATTCCAATCTGGTCTTTGGGTTTATGGTTGCCGCTGCCGCATCTGCGATCCTGGCCATGCTCATCAGCTTCCTCACCCTTCGCGTCAAAGCCATCTTTTTCGCCATGATCACCCTGGCCATTGCGGAACTGGCCATAGTGCTCGCCACCAAACTGAGCGGGCTTACGGGCGGGGAGGACGGGATCAGTTTCATGATGCCGGGAATTTTTTCGGTGGCGTTTTCCACCGGGAATTTCATGGGAATCGAAATTACCGGTAAGATCATCACCTACTACTTTATCCTCCTCTCCTGCCTGGGCCTCTTTTTGATGATGCTGAGGTTCACCCATTCCCCCTTGGGTCGCGTCCTTCAGGCCATCAGGGACAATACCCAACGGGCGGAAGCCCTGGGCAACAGGACCTTCGTGTATCAGAGCATCTCCATTACCTTCGGCTGCGTCATGGCAGCCCTGATCGGTTGCCTATATGCCATGTGGATGGAATACGTAAATCCGGAATCGAGCTTGGGCGTCATGACCATTATGCTGGATGTTCTGCTCATGGTCATCATCGGCGGAATGGGAACACTTTACGGCGGGATCATCGGCGCCGCCTTTCTGAAAATCACACAGACATTTCTCCCCGACCTTCAGAGCCTGGCAAAGGATCTGTTTCCCGAGGCGGTGCTTTTGCACAATATTCTGGAACGATGGCTTCTCCTTTTCGGAATCCTCTTTATCCTGGTGGTCATCTTCTTCCCCAAGGGCGTTATCGGTTCGGTCAAGGACCGGGGGCCGCGAAAGAAAAATGTCCCATAGCGTTAAAAAAAAGGAAAATAAATCATGATCTACGGAGACTGTGTCGGTCGGTGGGGACGAGCGTATCCTAAAAAAGAGGCCCTGGTGGATGCCATAAAAGACAGGCGTTATACCTATGGGGAGCTCTCTCGGGAAATCAATCGTATGACCCATTTCCTGAAAACGGAATTGGACATCCGGAAAGGCGACCGGGTGGCGTGCCTGTCGTTCAACCGAACGGAATATATCATACTTTTCCTCGCCCTAAGCCGCCTGGGTGCCGTCCTGGTCCCCTTAAATTTCCGCCTGGCCAAGGGGGAGTTCGTTTATTTTTTGAAAGACAGTACCCCTAAAGCTATTTTCTTTGATCAACAGCATCAAGAGGTGGTGGCCGGATTTATAACGGACGTCCATGTGATCCACCATGTTTGTCTGGATACGGATAATCGTGTTGGGCGCTCCCTGCCGGACATTTGGGGTTTTCTACCGGATCATCCCATGGACGAGGTGGAAATCGAACCCCATGATCCGCAACTGGTTATCTACACCTCGGGAACCACCGGTTTGCCGAAAGGGGTCCTTTTAACCCACGGTATGCTCGCCTGGAACGCCTTCAACACCATCCTGGGTTGGGGTCTCGGGCCGGAGGATAAGACCATTCTGCATGCGGCCATGTTCTATACGGCCGGATGGAACGTCTTTACCCTGCCCATCTTTCAGAGCAGGGGCGTCAACATCCTGATCGAATCCTTTGATCCGGATCTGATCCTGAATCTCATCCAGAATGAGGGGGTAACGGTCTTTTTCGGCGTGCCCACCATGTTCCAGATGCTTATGGACTCCCCGAAATTTGCTTCCACCGATTTTTCAAGGGTCCGGTTCATGGTTTCAGGGGGCGCCCCCCTGGGGCAACCCCTCTTTGAGGCCTTTAAGACGGAAAAATCCGTTCATATCCGGGAAGGCTACGGTCTCACCGAGGTGGGACCCAACTGCTTTATGGCCAACGGCAAACCGGGGACCATCGGGCATCCAATGCCCCATGTGGATGTAAAGCTGGTGGACCCTGATGGACGGGAGGTTCCACAGGGCGAGGAAGGAGAAATTCTCCTGAAAGGTCCCAACATGTGTCCGGGCTATCTCAACAAACCGGAGACCACGGCCAAGGCCATTGTGGACGGATGGTTCCATACGGGGGACCTGGGCAAGATGGATGCGGATGGCCATATGGCTATTGTGGGCCGACTAAAGGATATGATCATCTCCGGGGGGGCCAACATATACCCGGCGGAAATCGAACGGGCCATTGAAACCCACCCGGCCGTTATGGCATCGGCTGTCATCGGGGTTCCGGATCCCAAATGGGGGGAGGTAGGCAAAGCGATTGTGGAACTCAACCCGGAGGCGACGCTGACACTTTCGGACTTACTCGCTCACCTGGGGGACCGCTTAGGCAAATTCAAACGACCCAAATATCTGGCGGTGGCGGATGCCCTGCCGAGGACGCCCGCTTCGGGCAAGGTCCAAAAGTTTGTTCTCAAGGAAAAGCACGGTAAGGCTGACAATGATTGATATGATGGAAAAACTCTTCAAGACCGGGGAACTTTATACGGGATTCATGAATGCCCTTCTGGAGGCCGGAAAGGCAACTTTTGACGGCAACAACAGCCATGAGGCCCTGAACGAAATCTATGAAAAGATGACCCGGCGTTACCTTGCGCTTTATAAAGAAAGTGTGGGGAAATTTCTCTCCATCCCTCAATTGGGTATTCCGCGAGAATCCCTTCAACAGGTGATGGCCGCGGTGGATGCCTATTACCGGTTCATGGCGGCCATCGGAGATTTTCTGGTCAAATTCAACATCCCCTTAAAAGACGCCTTTGAGATCCTGACAGAGACCATTAATGAGAGGGAAGGCACGGACGACAATTTCAAGAGCGCTAAAGAGATTTACGATTTTGCCGTGAACATTCTGGATGAAAAGTACGACTCACACATCAAATCGCCCGAAGGCGTAAAAATTGTGGTAGACGTGGTTGAAAAATATCTGGATTTCAAAAAAAAATCAGATGCCGTAAGAGATATATGGTTTAAATCCCTGTCCATTCCCACTTCGAAGGAGATGGAGGATGTGTACCGGGGGATATATGATCTTAGAAAAAAGACGCGGAAACAGGAGTCCCTTATCCGTGACCATGAGGCGCTCATAGGCAAGCTGAACCGAAAAGTCCTGGCCCTCGAAGCATCTCTTGCCGACGTCCGAAAGTGAGGATGAGGGAATGTCTTACCAGGAAATAATCGAAAGCATTGAGAAAGATCTAAGGGAATTCCCCCAAAAAATCCTATCTGCCACCGAAGTGCTCACCAGTGATTTGGATTACCGGGTGGCAACCACCCAGGCAGCGGTTGTGTACCGGGAAGATAAGATGAGGCTGTTTCATTATGAAAGCAGAGCAAAAAAAAAGGATGTGCACAAAACCCCCGTTTTGATTGTTTATGCCCTCATCAACCGGCACATCATGCTGGATTTGGAACCGGGGAGGAGTTTTATTCAAAACCTTCTGAATGAAGGGCTGGATGTGTACCTGATTGACTGGGGCTATCCAACGGGGGCGGACAGGTACCTGAACCTTGATGATTATGTGAACGGCTATATGGACAACGTGGTCCGGTGGATAAAATCCCGGACCGGCAAACCACAACTCAATCTCATGGGCATCTGCATGGGAGGGACTTTCTCAGTCATGTACGCCGCCCTTCACCCTGAAAAGATCCGGAATCTGATCACCCTCGCCACCCCAACCCGGTTTGACATTGACGATGCCGGTCTTTTTTTGTGGGCCAGGGGGTTAGATCTGGATAAACTGACGGAGGGCTTGGGGAATTTACCGGGAGACCTGGCCAATATCCTTTATCTGCTGGTGTCGCCCGTTGCCGCAGTGAACAAATACATTCAATTTTTTGATATTGTTGAAGACCCCAAATTGGTCAGCACGTTTCTCCGAATGGAAAAATGGATATTTGACAGCCCTGACATGGCGGCGGAAGCATTTAAAGAATGGATCAGGGACCTGCTTCAGCAGAATCTGTTGATACAGAACAGCCTGGTGCTGGGAGATCAGAGGGTAAATCTGAAAAACATCACATGTCCGCTCTTGAATGTTTTCGGAAAAAGTGATTATCTTGCGCCGCCCTCTTCCGCCAAACCCCTTTCCAAAGCGGTGGGTTCAAAAGACGTCACAACCCTTGGCGTGGATACGGGACACGTGGGGATCTTTGTGGGGAGCACATCCAACAAAACCATCATCCCCAAGATTGTGAAATGGGTTAAAGATCATTAATTGTTAGAACACGAAGGGAGAAATCTTCATGACCGAACCGATCATGAAAAGAGCCAAAGGTGACGGCGTTGGGATTCAACTGGCCCATTGGAAAGGCAAAAGGGAAAATATTTTCTGTATCCATGGCCTTACGGCCAACAGCCGGTGTTGGGACAGAATTATTTCAGGGTTGACCCCTCGGTTTCAGGTCCTGGCAATGGATCTCAGAGGAAGAGGTCTTTCAGACAAGCCTCCCACAGGATATTCCATTGAACAACATGTTCAAGATATATATTGCTTACTGGAAGACCAGGGATTGGAACGGGTGACCCTCATGGGCCATTCTCTGGGCGCCTATATATCTCTTGCCTTCGCGGCCCATCATCCTGAGCGGGTAAAAAAATTGATATTGATGGACGCGGGCGGTCATCTCTCCCAGTCCCGGTGGGACAAAGTCCATGTGGCCATCAAACCTTCCGTTGAGCGGCTTGGACAGGTTTTCCCCTCCTTTGAAGACTATACGGCGTTATTGAAACAGGCGCCCTTTCTCCAGCCCTGGACCCGGTTTCTGGATACCTATTTCCGTTATGAAATCGAAGAAGTGAATGGCGGTGTGCGATCCCGAACCCCGGTGGAAGCTATTTTGGAAGAGATCTCCAATATTCGTAACTTTGATGCCGCCCGCCTGTATCCGCGTATTGCCTGTCCGGTGCTGATCCTGCGGGCAACCGACGGGATTCTGTCCAAAGACGATATGGTGCTAACTGAAGATGCTGCGGAAAGGATGGTGCGGGAGATCGCCCATGCCAAGCGAGTAGATGTGACGAACACGAATCATTACTCCATTCTGTTTGAAGCAAATGAGACAAGGGATGGTGCAATTTTGAACTTCTTAGAAGGGTAGTAAGGAGTGCCTCATGATCGGAAAGACCATCACTGAACTATGCGTGGGGGATATGGCCGAATTTTCCAAGACCGTTTCAGAATCGGATATCTATCTTTATGCGGGCATCACCGGTGATTTTAATCCTGCACATCTTGACGAGGAGTATGCCAAAGGGACTTTTTTTAAGACCAGAATTGCCCATGGTATGCTGTCGGCAGGCTTTATTTCCACGGTATTGGGGAATAAGCTGCCGGGACCGGGGACCGTTTATGTCAAACAGGCGTTGAATTTTCTGGCCCCGGTTCACATTGGCGATACGATTACGGCCCGGGTCGAGGTAATGGAGATCGACACTGAAAAGAACCGCATAAAAGTGAAAACCCTATGCGTCAATCAGGATGGAACAACTGTTTTGGACGGTGAAGCCCTGGTCAGTCCCCCGAAGGTGCCGAAGCAGGATGGCTGAGGTAGCTTAAGAAAGGTACAACCGATCTCTCATAACCCTTTTTCCAGGTCCAATTGGTAACGTACCGGACCGCGGCAGTCATCGCCGAAGCAGGTATGAAGAGCGCATTCGGAGGTGGGAAGAGACCAGGAGGTGGCGATGGCGCCGTGACCTTTGGGAAAGGCCGAAACCTCGGCGTCAATGTAATCCAAGGGGGCAAGGGCCGATTCCCTGTCCACCAGATCGTCTTTTTCCGCATAGCAGATAAGGAACTTGATCTTTTTTTCTTTCAGACGCTTGAAATTGAGTTTCCGATCAAAAAGCTTCACGGGAAGTGTCCCGTCTTTTTCCACGGGAATGGTGTATGAGTCAAAACTCATCTGGGTGATGGCTACGGGCAGGTCATTTCGGTCATAAATCAACCAGTGATTGAGGGCCGCCGCGGTTTTGCTGATGTTCCCCACTCGGCCATCCGACCTATTGAACATCATCAGGTCTCGATAAAGGGCGAAAACAGGGGCCTCCTTTTCCATGCTTTTCAGCTTATAGACCCAGCTCATAACTTTGCCGTCCACCACTTGGTTGCCGTTGGACAAGGTCTTCACGGAATAGCCCAAATCCCTGAATCGGGGAGGCAGATGTTCCATGTATTCAACCAGTGATCTGCTTCTGGTGCCGTCCATGGGCGCCACACAGGTAATGAGGGCATCCACCAGGCCGTCAAGTTCACCGGAAAGGAGGTCTACAACCGCGATGAATCCCCCCTGGCAGAATCCGTTCAAAGTGATTTCTCTCTGGTGCCTTCCCTTTACCTGCTCGCAGAAAAAACGGGTATCCGAGGCGTCGTCTTCACCCGTCATGGTCTGCACGGCCGGGGTTGAATCAATACCCTTCATGATTCTGATATAGGTGGGAATTCCCTGGTTTGCAAAGGCATGCACATAGCTCTTGTTCTCGCCGGGCAGGAAGGCAAGGATGTTGGGACCCAGGACATAGGGGGGAATGATGATGACCGGTTTCCCCTTTTTTCTTATCCTGACTTTTTTGTCTCTGGGAAAGACCTGATAGAGGAGGAAACGGTCCGTCTCGGCTACTTTTTCATAACCCGGGCCTTCAAAATGAAACCCGAATTCAGGTCTGATTTCCAGAATAGCTTTTGGATAGGCATAGAGCACTTTCTCCAGGGCCTTTGCCTGCCTGGCCATGAATTCATGAATGTCTTCTCCATCGCGGTCCAAGAGGGTGTTGAGCCAGGCGGAGAAGGTTCCTGGCATCTCCCTCTGATGGTAGTCATTCATGAGCGCCATACTGCTGTTGAATCCCTTTTCGGCAACCTGGAGGTTAAACTTGAAAAGCTCCGCATAATCTCTTAAGCTCTCGTTGAGGGGATGGCTCGCCAGTTTGTCCTTTTCAGTGACGGAAAAAGCGTTCAGGGCGATCCGGAAAGGGGTCATGAACTCGTTCATATATTTGGAAACCCCGGTCCAGTATGTTTGTGAGGCTCTGATCTGCTCGCCGGTTGCCCCAATCACCTTAAGGTTGATTTCTGAAAACCTTTCCAGGGAACGGGAAATCGATTTATATGAAGCCAGGGCCAGATCGGTCATGCTGTCCATCTTTACCTCAATTAAAAATCGGCTGACGCATTAAGATTAAAAGTGCCTGCCTGCACGGCACAGGGGATGGTAAGGGTGGTTGAGAAACCACCCTATTTCTTCGGCAGCTTATTTTTTTGAGGATGCAACAAAATCTTCTACCTTCTTAAAATTATCATCTACAGCCTTTTTAAAATCTTCACAACCACTTTTATAGGCGCCGACCCACTCCCCTATGACCTTTTTGCCCTCTTCCGGAAGCCATGAGGCCTGCTCTAAGGTTGTGCCGACCATTTTTTCCGTCTGCTCCTGGACCATGCTCATGGCACTGAAGCTATTATCAAATGTGGCCTTATTGAAATCAATCATCTGTTTGAATATCTGATTTTGGTCCATCTTGCTGCTCCTTAATTTTATAAATGGAAATTTGTTAGGATTTGATCATAAATCATTTGGTTTTTGTCTTTGTGCCTTTTTCAGCTTCAGCAAAGAATGCTTCAACTTTCGCAAAATTCTCATCAACGCTCTTCTTGAAATCCTCACGTCCCTTCTGATAGGCCTTGACCCATTCATCAATAGCCTTTTTGCCCTCCTCCGGAAGCCACGTGGCCTGCGCCAAGCTCATGTTAAGCATCCTTTCCGCCTGATCCTGGACCATGCCCATGGCACTGAAGCTGTTGTCAAATGTGGCCTTTTGGAAATCAATCATCTGCTTTGCGATTTTTACGGGTTCCATGCCGACAATACCTCCTGAAAGTTTTTAATCCTCATATATTCCTTGTCCGAACATTGACTGATTATAAATCACGTTAGAATTTTGTCAAGCCAAAATGTTGCATTGCACAAATTCTATTTGAAACCCTTCGGTTTTGTTTTCCACTCCATCACCTATTATAACGCTTTGACATATAGTGATTAATATTATAAATCTATTATACAGATGAACTGAACAGGGTTCAATAATCAATCTTTTTTGCAATACGTCAAAACTTTATACACGATCGAGAGGCGAAAATGAACGAAAAGATTCTGCTCAAAAAATACGCCAACAGGCGTTTATATGACACTGAAAAAAGCAAGTATGTGACCCTCGCCCATGTGGCCCATATGATCAAGGAGGGGCGGCAGGTGGAGGTGGTTGACGCAAAAACCAAGGAGGATGTCACCGCTTTTATCCTTACCCAGATTATACTGGAAGAGGCCAAAAACAAAAACGCCCTCTTGCCCGCTCCGCTTCTGCACCTGATCATTCAACACGGAGGAAACGTCCTTCAGGAATTTTTCGACAACTATCTCCAGCAGACCATCAAAAACTACCTCATATACAAGAAAACGGCTGATGAGCAATTCAGCAAATGGTTGGATATGGGGATGGATTTCTCCACCATTGCTCAGAAAACCATGACCGGGCTGACGCCCTTCCATCCATTTACTGATCAGAGTTCTTCTTCAGAGAAAAAACCGGGGAAGAAGAAACAGGATGGATAGAGGCCCTAAAAACCGAGGTATTATGCAGCGGATTTATCGCTGTGACAGAGGATGAATTCCGCAATCCTGTTGTAGTATTCTCTCAAGATTTTGGTGGATCGGAAAAGACCCATGTGGCCTCCATCACAGATAAGCGTCATTTTGTTACCGGGTGGCACCGAATCGATCATTTCCATGTGCCCCGTGGCCTGGAGGGGTGGGGCGATGGCATCCTTTTTTCCCCCAAGCGCCCAGATGGGGACTGAACCCGGATAATCTTTGATGCCGATCTCTTTCCCGCCAACGGATAACGTCCCCTTGATGAGTTCATTTTTCACAAAGATCTTCTGATAGGTATCTCGGATGAACCCTATTGGCGCGTGATTAACGTAATTGTACCAGCGATAAAAGTCCTTTTGGCGTTGGGCATCTTCTTTATTTCCCTGTTTCAGATCAGCCAGAAGTTTCTTCAAATTCCTGAAATGCTGATCCATCCCCAGGACGTAAAATCCCAAGACGTGAACCCGGCCGTCATAGCTCTCTCTACCTCTACCTTCATGTTCATCGGATATGGTGTGTCCCGATACTGCAACGAGCTTTTCGATGTAATCCTCGCCCGCCATATGGGCAAAATCGGTCAAGGACCCCCTTTCTCCCTCCGTGTGCATGGGTGCTCCGGCGGAACCGAATGTTTTTCCTAGGTGGGGATGAAGGATCAGGGTGCTCATGAGGAGGGGGCCCGGTTGGCAGATTGCGATCAGGTGGGGGGGACAACCTGTCCGCTCTTTCAGCGTCTCCAAGACCTTTTTGTACTGTTCAACCTGCCCGTCAAAATTCTCATAATGCCTCTCGCCATCCACATAAAGCGGAATATCCTCGGCGCATTTCTGCTCCACAATGGCCATGCGGGTAAGGCCGTGGTCTCTCATGTAGAGGGCTACCCGTTCAGCAATGTTGGAATGATGTCCCGCCCGTGGCGCAAAGACCACCCCGTAATTCCGGATTTTGTGTTCCACATCCATGGAGATATCAATGAGCTTGAGACCCGGTAAATCAAGGATGACCTTCGAGTCATCATATTCAACCGTCCAATCCTGATCCGGAAGCTTTTCCGTAAAAAACTTCAGAAAATCCAATTCCCCCAGCCTCTCCCGGTGAAAACAATCCAGGTAATCCATGACATTTTTTTCAGCCAACGACAGGAGACTGTCCGATCCTTCCCAACAGATCTCAGCGAGTTGGTTGCAATCCTTTGGCTTTGCGTTGACCGTCGCCGGCAAGAGATGTTTCATCAATCGGCAATTAAAATGATGTGTGTTCCTCATTAAATCAAAACCCAAAGAGTGACAGCGGATAGCGGTTTCAGTGAGATCCGCACTGGTTTGTATGGGAATCTTCATGGCCTCCAGGCTGTTTTGTACATGGGGAAAGAGTGTCATAAAAGAGGTCGGCATGATCTATGGTTCTCCTTTCGATACGTTTTTGAAAGCGGTGTTCACATTAAGGTGGCAATCCTGATAGATTGAGGATATGTTTTTCGCAAAAGCTTCTATGGTAAATGGTTATTTTAACGCAATTTTAGCAAATATAATTTTGCATTGCAACAAATAAATAAACCACTTCAAAGCACCCTACCACTGATCAGGGTGTCTACGGGCTCCATGATGAAAATGAGAAAATACGGGGTTCGATTTGGGAAAGGATGAGGTTTTGCCGAAGTCTTTACTTCTTTTCCGGTAAATATGTGAAAATTTCACTTTTATGCCGGTCAACATAGGCACAGCCGGGTTCAGCCCCACACGCCCGGCACTTGAAGTCATAGGTGGATTTGATGGTTCCGCACTGGGGGCAGGCATAGTGCTTGAGCATTTCCATTCAGTTCATAAATCCTGCTGAATTTTTGATAATAATCCGTACGATTTCCCGGGACTTCTTGCACCAGGCCGAGGTACAGTTTCAGGATGTTTGTTGAATGATCTCCTGTTTCCAGGCTTATAGCTGCATATTTTTGTTTGATGAGGGGATCAATTCGGATTCCGCAGCCCCGGCATCTGTTGATGATTTCAGAGTATTGTTTTAAGGCCTTCTCTTTTGACCCGAGCGCTTCGAATGTCCTTGCAGGGCTTTAAAGCAATCGCCTCATCCCGACCATGAGAATCAAGGTAGTTCACGGGCACGGGGGACGTATATTTTTTTATCACTTTCTGATTTGGTTCGGATGTGGTAGGAAGTTCCCATGCCACGAAAAACGAGGATTAAGGTGGACCCCATTGTTTGGACAGCCCCGAAGGGGGCATAAGCTTTGATGCCGTATTAATATTTGTTGATTACTACCTCTTTTTTGCTAGGGGCCAATGTAAGGAGCCCGTAGGACGACTGGAGTTGGGCATCAGCCAAACCCACCTTTCCCGGCGGCTGCCCCTCAACCAGCCCGAGGTCAGCAACGCCGTGAAAAGGGGAGTACATTTGGTACGAGAGCGACAATACTCTATCGAGCCTAAAGATGTACGTCCCCTATTCCGCTCCCCATTCCCCTCGGGAATTTTTGGAGGAATAGGACTGCGATACAGAGAGATGAAACATCGGCGTGAATGTTGACCGGTGACGTTGAATTGGGGGAAGAAAGGATATGCGGTTATGAAAAGATCGCTCGTTAAAGTGAGCTTTCCTGATGGAAAGAAGATTGATGCAACGATTGGAGAATTTACGATCAATACGGATCAGAAAATAGAAAATGGAGGGGATGAATCGGCACCGGAACCCTTTCAGCTGTTCCTGGCATCCATTGCAACCTGTGCGGGTATTTATGCGCTCAACTTTTGCCAGGCCCGCGATATCCCTCTCGATGGGATGTCATTGAGCATGGAGTGCGATCGGGACGAAAATGAAAACAGGTATCCAAAAATGTCCATTAACCTGAAACTGCCGGATGGGTTTGACGAAAAGTATCGGAAGGCGATTATTCGATCCATGGATCTGTGCTCAGTAAAGAAACACATGATGGACCCACCGGAATTTGAACTAACCACGTCTTAGATCCCGATCCTGAGAATGTGGCTAAATTCCGGGTACCCATGTTCTTAGTCTTTCCTTTGGTATCACTTTTTCTCCGACAAATAAGCGGAAATTTCATTTTTATGCCGGTCAACATAGGCACAGCCGGGTTCAGCCCCACACGCCCGGCACTTGAAGTCATAGGCGGAGTTGATGGTTCCGCACTGGGGGCAGGCATAGTGCTTGAGCATTTCCTTATACCATTGGGCGTATCCAACCTCTTTGATCCGGTTCTGGGCTTCCCACAACTCAATCCTGTGGGGTCGGTTTTCCTTGAATGCGCGTAGTTCATCACAGGGGTATTCTTCGCATTCCACACAAAAATCGATGCCTTTCTCTTTGGCGCAGTCGACCATTTTACATTCATTCTTGCAGAAGTAACTGCGCTTTTCCGAACGGCACCCATGACATTCCCATACATCAGGCGTCGTGCCATAAACGTCTGCAACGGCTTTCAGCCTTTGCGGTTCATTTTTCGCCGTACCGATAAACAGCGTACAGGCAGGACAGAACAGCCCGCAAACGGCGGTGAGTTTTTTATCCGGGGGGGAATCATTTTTTGTGGTCATCATTTCTCCAAAAATAGCTCATTATATTCATATGCTGTCAGGACCGATTCTTTTCGGTCATTATCACACTGTGCCCCCTCCGTTAACACAAGTGTTTAGATAGAATGCACCCAAAAGAGTTTGCATTTTTCCTCTCAGGGTCTATCCGGTAACCACAAACAGCCATTCAGCTCAGCGCTTGTGCTGAGATTGTTCGGCAAAGGACCTGAATCGACGTGCTTCGTTTTCATTTCCATTCAGTTCATAAATCCTGCTGATTTTTTGATAATAATCCGTACGATTTTCCGGGATTTCTTGCACCAGGCCGAGGTACAGTTCCAGGATGTTTGTGGAATGATCTCCTGTTTCCAGGCTTATATCCGCATATTTTTGTTTGATGAGGGGATCAATTCGGCTTCCGCAGCCCTGGCATCTGTTGATGATTTCAGAGTATTGTTTTAAGGCCTTCTCTTTTGACCCGAGCGCTTCGAATGTCCTTGCAAGGGCTAAAACAATCGCCTCATCTTGACCATGAGAATCGAGGTAGCCCCGGTAATGGGATTCGGCATCATGATACCGACCGGCATGGAACAGTGTCTCGCCCATCAGCAAGTGAATTGACGGGGAATTGCGGAATGTCTCCGGACAATTCATAAGTAATCGTTGGGCCTCATCAAACTGTTTGTTTTGCCAGTAGATTTCGCACAACGGCGGATAGGCTCTGAGTGATTCGGGAAAGTCTTTCAAAAAGCCTTCCAACAGCAAACAACCTTCGGAATCATGGCCAAGATTCAAATGGGCGGTTGCGAGTTCGAGTTGAATAAAGCCTCCCGATGAAGAATCGACGTCCAGGGCCCGGGACAATAGCTTGACGGCATCTTCAAAATAACCCTGGTTCAGCTTGACATATCCTTCCCTGAACGGATCTTCATAGCCGAGATAGAGTTCCTGTTCCGTCTTGGGCAATGTGTTGATGAGTGCGGCAAAATATTCCGCTTCAGACTCCTGATATATGAATTCCCTGGTGTCTTCCGAAGCTTCCCCGGGAACAGGCATCCCTGACGTTTCATGCGGAATAGATTTTGTCTTTACGCCCTTTAGCTGTTCCTCAATCTCAACGGTGAGCTGTTCATCCTGCACCAGTTCCAGGGCAAGCTGCAGAAGATCTTTGGCCTCTTCATGGAGGCCCGCATCCGTTAAATCCTCTGCGGTCCTCTTATGTTCAAGGGCAAGGGCATCTTTGCATTTGGTGATTTTTGCCACTATGAGATCATTGGCCTCAGGCGCTTCCGGAATTTTCTTTGCCAATTTAAGCAAGGCCTTTTCATATTCAAGTTTGGCGAAACCGTATTCGCCCCTTTGCAAAAGGGCATCTGCGTTCTTTTCGATCTCATGATATGGTTTGCCGGTAAAGAGATGGGAAAATTTCATGGCATAATCTCGCTCTGGGGTTTTAAATGGCGGAAGGACTGCTCTCCGTTTTTGTGTCCTCGGAGCAGGGCTCATCCACTTGTTCAATATTCTGAAAGGGCAGCACAACGTTACAGACATCGAAAGTCTTGCCGTTCCAAATTAACGCCACTTCCCGGTAGTCTCAAACAACAGAAAGCGGTACTTGTCCGACAGAGGCTTCCCCTCCTCCATCAGCTTGATAGCGCCTTATTTTTTCATTTTCCGTCAGTTTCACAGCGCTGCCTGTGTAATGTTTCTGACTCCGGAAATAAACTTCATAAAGCTCCGGGAGCAATCGGGGCAAAAGCCCCTCCAGCATAACCCTGGCGGAATGCTCTTCGAGAAAGAACACCAGTGATTTCATTGTGGGTCCACTCCTTCAAAAAGACCCTGTTTCCAGAGATAACCCATCTGATCACCGTCCTCCATAAAGGCTTTAAGCTGCTCATCATCCCGTGCTCTGTTGATTTGCGTATATCCGTTTTTCTTTACCAGGCAGAAGACTTCATCTAATTCTACCGCGTTGAGGAAATCGGGCGAATGGGTGGATACAAATACCTGCCCGCCACGATCGGCATAAGCCCTGAACTCTTCAGCCAGTTCATAAAGCAATTTCGGATAAAGTTGGTTTTCCGGTTCCTCAACACACAAAAGCGGGTGAGGATTCGGGTCATAGAGCAGCAATAGATAAGCGAACATTTTAATTGTGCCATCGGAAACATAACGAGCCAGGAATGGATCTTCAAAAGCGCCATCCTGAAAACGCAACAAAACCCTCCCTTCCTCTGTGGTTTTGGCCTTTACATTGGAGATACCCGGCACCCGCGCAGATAATTTTTCAAGAATTTTATGGAAAAGACTCCGGTGGCTGTTGTGTAAAAATTCAGTAACCAGAGAAAGATTCTCTCCTTCGCTGGAAAGATGTTCGGCATAACCCGCCTCTTGTTCCGGACGGGCTTTATTGATGTGAAAATCAGAAACATGCCAGTTTTCTATGAGATTCCCCAAGGCCACTACCGCAGGGAACCGTTCAAACTGAGCAAGACCTTTTATCGCCAGAATATCAGGGGCCTTCAGCTTTTGATCTTCCCGCTGCAGATCGCGTATATCGGTCACCGCATCAAGCTCATTGGTGACAGCGGTTCCTTTGCCTTTCGAAAAATTAAGGAAATGCCAGGGCTGGCCGCTGCTGCCGCGCCGGTACTTTAAGATTTCCCGTTCGACAAATGGTGATCCATTCTCTTCGCTGATTGAAAGAAAATAAGTAATAAGCGGCCCGTCGCTCTTTGCACGGAATTTTACTTCAATTTCAATATTGCCTCTACTGTTTCGGCTGCGAACTTCCCGAAACCCCAGACTCCCGCCAATGCTTGATAAGCGCAATATGCACATTGCTGGCTATTGCCTCTTTCAGAAAAGCAAAAACTTGAAACAAGGTTGACTTGCCGGAACCGTTAGCGCCGACCAAAACGCAAAAACGGGGAATATCCAGTATCTCGACACCCTGAAATGCTTTAAAATTCTTCAATCTGATGGATTCAATTTTCATAACCGTGACCTCATGTTTCATACTATGCTTGCTTGCCAACGTTGGGAGAAGTATCTGTTCAACTTTATACCAATGAATCGTTAAAAGTAATTACAGCCGTTTGCACTTATACTCGTCAATACAAGCATCTAAGATATTTCGTTCTACCTGCATACTAGGCTTCCACCAGACGGTATGATTGCGCGCTCTTTCGGCAAATTTTTGCTGTGCATTTATTAGATTGCCTTGCGCTTTTTCCGCGAAAAGTTTGGGGAATCCAGCATTTGCCACTATGCCACAGTCCTTCATAAACCGGTCGTAATCGAGAATTCCTTTTTCATTGAAGTGCAGATAATAATAAATGGCACGCAGAACCTCAATGGGCTTCCGGTTCTCGATCTTCACAATTATTTCTGCAGCGCGCACACGCTTCCCCTCAAACCTTTCGGCCTTTTCATCAGATGAGCCTCTCAGCAATCGGTCAAATTTAGTATTTGGTACTCGAAAAATCTCATCATCATCTGAGACCAAAAAATATCTTACAGAAGCTGAACTCATGTAGCTACCCCATAGTGACGTTTACCCCGGCATAAGGCGCGGCGGCTTTTTGCCGTTACTCTTAATGCCGTTGTTGTTAGCGGATATTTTCCATCCCGAGAAATTAGTTCAGGGAATAATCCCCCCGCATGGTTCTTCGCCGGTACATGCTGTGGTGGCCCTTTTTTGGAATCTAATTTCCAGAATAAAAAAACCCCATTTTCGCTTTGAGAAATGGGGTTATCGGAGGCTACGGATCATTTTTATCACCTCTTAGGCTTCAATTGAAAATTGAATTGCGATCGAAAAAACAGTGAAAAAGAACTCATACCTCAATTGGCTAAATGTCTTTACGCCCCAAAAGGGTCACTCGTCAAGGAAATTCAACCCGTTTAAACCAAACCTTCTCAATTGCTGCGATCCTTTTCGTATTTTATTGGTAAAGACCCCCAGTTCATGTCCGGTTCGGTCATTGGTGAACCGGGCGGAAAGAACCATCCCCACCCGGTGGGTCATTTTGAGGGGCCAGGGATTATTCATGTCGATGGTGACATAGATCTTCTGCCCTCCGGATCTTTTGATTAACCCTTGAATGACCTTTAAACCGATGCCCCTGTTTTGGAATCCAGGAGCTACTGCCGTATAACCCCGTTCCAGGTAGCTTGAAAGATCGAGTCCGGTTTCGGCTTCTATTTTTCCCCGGTACCTTTCCTTGGGATATTTGTGGGTGGATGTGCCCACCACCCGGTCGTCATAGAGGGCATAGCCGATAAGATAGGCTTTTAGAAGGTTTTCTTTTACCCAGCTTGTGCCCACACCACCGCCTGAAGCGATGAGGCCACTTATCTGATCCAGGATAGGCACTGGTGTTTCATGGGGTTTGCTGAAGCAATAATGGATATCCATGTTTTGTAACCGTTTACGGTTGTCGGTTCGCGGTTGACATTTTTGCGATGAACTGTACCGGGCTTGAATTACACAGGACTTGAACCATTTTGATCACGCATTTCAGTTGATAAAGAACGGAAGGGGTCTAAACAAGATGATGACAGTTTGGGGAAGGAAAACCGCCCAACGGGCATTCAGCCCGTGGACGGGGAAACATCTTACATATAAACAAATGATCAGGCGCAGTCAATCATCCCCATAATCTGCGAGGTTTCGAAGCCTTTGAGATGCAGTGCTCCGGAACGGCACGACGCCACACAAAGACCGCACCCCTTGCAAAGGGTGGATTCGATTATGGCCTTGCCGGTCTTTTCATCAACCCGGGGAGCTGAGTAGGGGCAGATGGAGACACAAACCCCGCAACTGCTGCAGCTGAAGGGATCTACTTCCGCAACCGTACCGCTCACGGACAGGCTTTTGGCCGATAAAAGTGTGACGGCCCGAGCAGCGGCCGCCTGGGCCTGGGCAATGCTTTCGTCAATGGGTTTGGGAGAGTGGGCCAGACCACAGACAAACACGCCGTCGGTGGCGAAATCCACGGGTCGCAATTTGACGTGGGCTTCCGCGAAAAAACCGTCTTCGTTTTGGGCCACCTTGTAAAATTGGGACAGGGGGTTTTCTTTTTCCGGAACAATGGCGGATGCCAGCACCAGAAGATCCGAGTGTATGGTTACTTCTTTTCTGAAAACCGTATCGGTAAATCCGATTTCCACTTCCTGGTCGCCGGGTGCTATCCTGAGTCCCTTTTCAAAGTTGTAGCGCACAAAAGAGATGCCCCGGGTTCTTGCTTCCCGGTACAGATCTTCCCTGAGACCGTACGGGCGCATGTCCCGGTAAACCACGAAGATGCGCATATGGGGGTTTCTTTTTTTCAGTTCCAGAGCGCTTTTGATGGACTGGGTACAGCATACTTTGGAACAGTAGGGCCGCTCCTGAACGCGAGAGCCGTAGCACTGCAGAAAAACGGCCGTACCGAGTCCATTGAGCTGGCTGTCCCCCTTGACAAACCCTTGCTGTAACTGAAGGCCGGTCATGACCCGGGAAGATTCAATAAGGGCGGGATCCTCAGGAGCATGTTCGGTGGCCCCCGTGGCCATGATGGTGACGCCGTGTTCCAGGGTTCGGCTTTCCGGTCCTTGTTCAATTGTGGTCTTGAAGTTACCCACAAAGCCGTCCACTTCGGTAATCTCAGCGCCCGAACATACCTCAATTTTTTCCGCCGTTTCCATTTCCCGGATCAGCTCCTGAAGATAACCTTGGATATCCTCTCCCCGCCATGTCTCGTGCAGGGATTGGGCGTTTCCCCCCAGTTTCCCCTCACGCTCCACCAGATAGGTGAAATATCCCTGTCCAGACAGGTTCCTGGCTGCTTCCATGCCGGCCACTCCGCCGCCGATCACCAGGGCATTCTGGTTGACGTTGAGTATCGGCTCCGGCAGCGGTTCCAGCAATCCCGCCTTGGCCACCGCCATCCGCACAAGGTCCTTGGCTTTTACCGTGGCAGCCTCGGAATCATCCTTGTGCACCCAGGAACACTGGTTCCGAATGTTGACCATCTCAAAGAGATATTTGTTGATCCCGACGCCGGCAAGGGTCTCCTGAAAGAGCGGTTCATGGGTTTTGGGCGTACAGGCTGCTACCACCACCCGATTAAGCCCTTCCTCCTGGATCACCTGCCCTATCTTGACCTGGGTATCCTGGGAACAACTGAACATGTTTTGCTCGGAAAACACCACGCCGGGCAACCCCTTTGCAAACTCCACCACCGCCGGAACATCCACGACACCCGCAATATTGGTGCCGCAGCAGCATACGAAAACACCGATACGTGTCGCATCCCCTCTGATATTTTTTTCCTCCGGAATTTGGGCCTTCCGGGTCAAAGACCACCGGGCCTCCGAAAGGAGACTTCCGGCCACCCCTGCCGCGGCACTGGAATCCACCACCGACGAGGGGATATCCTTTGGCGCCTGACAGGCACCGCAAACAAAAATACCGGGTGTAGCTGTCTCCACGGGTTTGAAGCTGCCGGTGGTCACAAAATTATAATGGTCCAGCGCAAGGCCCAGTTTTTCAGCCAGGGCACGTCCCTCGGCCGTGGCGCCGAGCCCCACGGAGAGCACCACAATGTCGAAGGCCTCTTCTACTTTTTGGCCGCTCTCATCCATATAGCGGATCATGTTCATGCCGGTCTCTTTATCCGGCACGATATTCGTTACCCGCGACTTCACAAACCGAACGCCTGCCTCGTCTTTGGCCCGGTTGTAGTATCGCTCAAAGTCTTTTCCGTTGGTGCGGATATCCATGTAAAAGATGGCCGCATCCAGGCCGCCCGGGGCGTGTTCCTTGGCCAGCATGGCCTCCTTGACGGCGTAAGTACAGCAAACGCCCGAGCAGTACCCGCGGCCTTCCAGATGTTCATCCCGACTTCCGATACACTGGAGCCATGCGATTTTTTTGGGTTCTTTTTTGTCGGAGGGACGGACCATATGCCCGCCGTAGGGGCCTGAAGCGGAGAGGATCCGCTCAAATTCAAGACTGGTGACCACGTTCTTGTTTTTGCCGTACCCATAGGTGTCGTGTTCCACGGGGTTATAGGTTTCGCTGCCGGCGGACATGATCACCGCACCCACGTTTAGATCGATATGCCGTTCCCTGTCCTCATAGTTAATGGCGTCGGCGGGACAGACTTCTTCACATTTTCCGCATTTTCCCTTGGTTAGTTTAAGGCAGTACTCCGGATCAATGGCATATTTCAGGGGGACGGCCTGGGGATATTTCACATAGATGGCCTTCCGTTTTACCAGCTTGGCGTCATATTCATCGGGTACTTTTCTAGGACATTTTTCGGTGCAGGCCCCGCAGGCAATACATTTATCCATATCCACATAGCGGGGATGTTGCAGGATGCTCACCTCAAAATTGCCCGCTTCCCCTTTAAGGGCGGTAACTTCTGAAAGTGTGAGCAACTCGATGTTGATGTGCCGGCCGACCTCGACCAGTTTCGGTGAGATAATTCACATGGCACAGTCATTTGTGGGAAAGGTCTTGTCCAATTGGCTCATCATGCCGCCAATGGAACTGGTTCTTTCCACAAGGTAGACGTAATATCCGGAATTGGCCATATCGAGTGCGGCCTGCATACCGGCAATGCCACCGCCCACAACCAGGACGGAACCGAGTTTTTCTGTCGACATAAACTACTCCTGCGTTATAAAAGAAGTGACGTTATCTATGGCCACCTGGTTTTTTTTAAGACCCAAAGACTTTTCATCGACACCCATGCACAACCCCAGCAACTGGGCGTAGAGTATGGAGGGCAGGGCACTTCCGTTCGCGCCGTTGCCTGCCATCATGCTCTGAACCTGGTCAAACTGAAGCTGGCAATAGGGGCAGGCAGTACAGAGGAAATCCGCCCCTGATTCGCGCCCGCTGTCCAGTTTCTTTTGGGTCAGATCCATGGAAATGCGGTCGTTTACACCCATCAAGGGTGCGCCGCAGCAATTGAGTTTTTCGCTCCATTCAACGCTTTTTGCCCCCGTTGCCTCTACCAGTTCATCAAAGAGAGTCGGTGCCACCGGGTCATCAAACTGGGTCACCTTGCTGGGACGTAAAGCATGGCATCCATAGTGGGTCGCAATTTTGAGATCTTTCATTTTTATGGAGATCTTTTTTTTCAGATTGTCCAATCCCACATCGTGATACAGAACCGAAAGCAGATGCTTAACCTCTACCTGGCCCTGATAGGAAAGGCCTCTCGGCTTTAACAGATCGTTGATTTCCCGGCGCAGTGTCTCATTGCCCCCAAGGAGGTATTGGGCCTCTTTCAGCGTGCCGAAACAGCATTTACACAGGGCCATGATGTTGACACCGTCACGTTCAGCCAGGGCGAGGTTTCCGGCTGCGGAGAGAAGATAGGCTTTCCGGTCCACATTCCGCAACGGGTACCCACAACAGGTAAAATCGCGATAATCGATCAGGCCCACACCCAAACGGGACAAGACCGCACGGGACGCGGTTTCATATTGTTCAAGTCGGGCGGGAATATTGCAGCCCAGAAAAAAAGCGTATTTCATCGGTTTGCCTCAATTTCCAAAAAAGCGCAGAGCGCAAAGGTCTCATTCGGCTGCCCCTATTGGGGCCCCTTGATCGCTATATTTTTCAGCTGGTAGAGGATATCGGTCACATCAACCAACTGGGGACAGTGCTCCTGGCACTGATAACATGTCACACAATCCCAAATCATCCGTGCGCCGCAGGCCATATCCGTCAAGCCAAGACCGAGACTGCACATAATCTGGTGGGGCAGCAACCCCAATGTTTCCTCTGGGTTGTCGCAGACAGCCACCACCGGACAAACGGTGGTGCAATTCTGGCAGCCGAAACAAGCCCTGAAGGTTTCAGCGTCGTAGGGCAGCACCACCCTGGAACCTTCATCACCCTTAAAGCTCAGGGGGCCGGATTCCGCGGCAATGGGCCATCCCTTAGCCACCTCTCGCCGGGCCATTTCAAGGGGTTTTACATACCCCTCGGGCGTCAAATTGGGTCGATTCAACCCCCGCACAAAGGAAAAGCCGGACAGCATCAGGGGTTCCCCTGTGGCGCCCGTCTGAATCAGGCCTTCCCGCACATTGAACCAGAGGTCTCTCAGGTTGATGCCGGAAGGGCATACCACGGTGCATCGATCACAATTGGTGCAGATGTAGACGCCTTCTCGAAGGGCTGCTCGTTCCGACGGGGAAAGGGCTTTTCCGGCGGCCAGTTTTCGAATGGATTGCAACTTCTCCGATGGCAGGATGCAGTCGTTTCCAAGGGCATCGAATGCGGGGGATGAAGAACATCTGAGGCTGCATGTGCCGCAATGGGTACAGGCATCCAGCTCCAGCATTTGGCGTGTCAGGATATTGGCGGGGTGAGACCGCTTTTTGTCCATGACCGCATTGGCCATCAGGCTTAAGGGCGTTGTGATAATATGGAACATTTTGCTGAAGGGCAGGTAGGCCAACCCGATAAAACAGGCCAGGATATGGATGACCCAGAGAAAATTCGCGGCTTCGGCATCATCAAGATACTGGGCCATGGGCCGCATCCCTTTTGAAAGATTGAAACTGATAAATGCCCATCCCGGCGCTGCGTGGCAACTCTGGCAACTCATTTCATGCAGTTCCCGCCCCTGGGTCAACAGTTCCATTTCAAAGGGGCCTGCCACCTTCGGGGAAACCACCCCGAATTCTTCAACCCAGAAGGCTTCCAGCGCTTTCAGCTCTTCTTTATCGTCCGTATCCGCGTACTCTTCCACCATGCGCTGAAACTCGTTGTGGCTTATGATCTTGGCCCCTTCCAGAAAAAAGCCGGTGAGCATAATAACCGCCACGATCATGATGGCATAACGGTCCATGGCGTTGGTTCGCAAGCGGGGAACCTTGAGAATGAAACGCCGGTATATGGCAATGGCCACGCCCGAAAAAACCATCAAACCGAAAAGGTTTCTCAGGAAAAGATAGGGATGCGCCGTGGATGCGTAGTCTTCGAAAAGGTTAGTGCTGATCCAGCTTTCAAAGGCATGAATAAAAAGCAGCAGCATAAACCCCACAAAGATCAGCATATGCATGACCCAGCGCAGGGTATCTTCCTTGAGAATTCGCCGTTGCAGGATGACATCCAGTATCAGGACCTTTATCAAATCCACAATCCGGCCGCTGAAAATGACGCCCAGTATGCCTTTTATGGCTTGGGAAATTCTTTGTCCCGTTGAATAGGACAGATCCGGTCCGGTAATCTGTCGCGAAACCCAAGTGTAACATTTATAGACAGATCCGATTGTAAAGATTATCAGAGACCCGTACAGAAGCGAATCAAAAAACATGAATCTATTCCTCACTTATAAAATGGGCAGATCCGAATACCGTTTCGGTCGGCCTTGTCGGTATGCCAAAAGAGCCTGACGCCGTTTACCAGAAACCTTACCATAATAAGGGCTCGGTCTATATAAGACCCCGGTGTTTTGTCAAGATAAAATTTTCACAAAATCCCATCAGGCTGACGCTCCGGCGCTATTTTGACCTGTTCCAACCCGACCTTAAAGGGTAAAAACCGGAGATTTAACCTGTAATTATACACCTAAATAGAGACAATTGCCAAGCGCAAACATGGGAGTTGAAA
>CAYPQJ010000007.1:0-46634 GCA_964412835.1 uncultured Desulfobacteraceae bacterium
GGTTGAAACCACCGGCTATATGCCCACATCCCTTCGGGATATAAACCAAACATGACAAATTCACGTTAATCCGCGATGACCCCAGATATTTTTCAAGTGAACGGATAAACTGCAGATAGTAAGAATCTCCCACAGTTCCCAAATTGGCATTACCGCACAAAAGTGCTATGATCGAGTTGGTTTATTTAAAATACTGCTGTTCTGAAATTATTCAAACCCATAAAATGCCCCATTGGGTGCAAGAAGGAGCTGTCAGGCGAAACCTGCGGCGTGGGTGTGCCACGGATGCTTTTCGGGGCAGGTGTTAAAATTACGCCGGAAATGATTCCGGATGTCACGAAACAACCGGAAGTCATGACCGCAGCAGCCGATGCCGGCAAGCTTCTGGGCAAACGCCTTACAGACGGGCATGACCGCAAAACCGTAACGCAGAACATGCAACGGAAAATGATGGAAATGATGCAGGCGTCAGTTTAAAGGCTACCGCATGACATACGAAATTTTCGCTTTGAAATATGCGGGACCCCTAACAAGTTCCGGGGCCTTTATCATGTGGCTTAAGGAGTGGGAGAAGACCGTCGAACGCAATTGCTATTTCTGGCTCATAAGAAATGGGTCTGCTCAAATTATGGTGGACGCGGGCGTAACACCCGAGCTGGCCGTGAAAAGGAATCTCACCGGCTATGTATCTCCAAGAAAATTGCTGCAGCAATTGCATCTTGATGCGGCGGATATCAAACACGTAATCCTGACCCACCTGCACTGGGATCACGCAGGGGGCGCATCCCTGTTCCCCAATGCACGGTTTTATGTGCAGGAGGAAGAGTATCGCTTCTGGTTGGATGATCCCATATCCGAAAGGCCCCCTTTCAAACTCGTTTCCGATGATGCTTATAAGGAATATCTCAGAGGTCTTGAAGGCACGGACCGTCTGGTGCTTCTCAAGGGGGACCGGGAAATATTCCCTGGTATCGAATGTCTCAAAGCCCCGGGCCACACACCGGCCCTTCAGGCCGTTTCCGTAAACACAAGGAAAGGAAAAGCGATACTCGGTTCCGATTGCGCCCACTTTTTCCGCAATTACCGGGAAGACTGGCCCAGCTCGCTCATAACGGACCTGGCGGCATGGATGAAGACCTATGATAAGCTGAGAAGCAGCGTCTCTTCCCTTGACCTGCTCTTTCCCGGCCACGATCCCCTGATGACCACCCGTTATGAAAAGGTGACGGAACATGTCACGAGGCTGGCATGATGCTTTCTCCCATGCCGTTTTCGCCCGGTACATTTGGGTAAAAGTAGATATTTCGATGCTGAACCATAAACAGGCTATTTTAAAATCTTTCTCTCGTTTCCTCAATATCTTTGATAATGCAGAAAGGTAGGTGCGTGTGACGAAAAAGAACGAATACGAACCGCCTTACATCATCACCCCTGCCATTCTGCATCTGGTCGCGGAGATCGGCGAGGCCATCGGGCGGTATACCATGTTAGCGGAGCAAAGCCTGACGCCGCACCTGCGCCGAGAGAACCGCATTCGAACCATTCAAGCCTCACTGGCCATTGAAAATAACACCCTCACCCTGGAACAAGTCACCTCCGTCATTAATGGAGAAAGAGTGCTCGGACACCCCCGTGAAATTCAGGAAGTGCGAAACGCCTTTGCCGCCTATGAGACGATGCGAGAGTGGAAACCAACCTCTCTGGATCATCTGCTGGCGGCCCATGGGCTGCTCATGTCCGCGCTGATGGATCATCCCGGCTTGTTCCGCTCTGGCGATGTGGGCATATTTCGGGGCGAACAAATTGTACATATGGCCCCACCCGCCAACCGGGTGCCGCATCTCATGGACCAACTCCTTGACTGGCTGAAACGCACCGAGGAACACCCCCTGGTAGCTGGTTGCCTATTTCATTACGAACTGGAATTCATCCATCCATTCGCCGACGGTAATGGCCGCATGGGGCGGCTGTGGCAAACCCTTATTCTGCGAAACTGGAAACCGCTTCTGGCATATCTGCCGGTAGAAACGCTGATCCGGGAACGGCAGGAAGACTACTACCGGATGCTCGCCCAAGCGGACGAACGCGCCGACATCACCCCATTTGTCGAATTCATGCTGAAAGCCCTGCATGATGCCATAAACGAAGCCGTTGCCGCCGATCAAGTAGGCGACCATGTAACCGATCAAGTAGCATTACTGATTGAAGCCCTTGGCAGCGGAGAATTGAGCGGCATGGACCTCATGAAAGCATTGGGGCTTTCTCACCGGCCCACATTCAGAGAAAACTACTTGAACCGGGCTTTGGCCGGCGGATGGATCGAACGCACCCAACCCGACTCCCCTCGAAGCCCCACACAACGTTATCGACTGACTCGCAAAGGAAGACGCTGGCTGCGAGGGGCATTGGGGGTCAAGTCTACGTTTGACCTTTGACAATTTTTAACAAGAGTCAATCGTAGACTTGACCCTCAATGTGGCCCTTAATGATTTTCAGCAAGAGTTAAGAGCAGACTTGACCCCTTGCTGACTTGCGTTTAATGGGGTCTGACCCCGTTTACACGGCTTTTTATGTCGGCTGCATTTGCCTGGTTATATAAATAATTATTTGTCTTTGTATGTAACATCCAATATCGGATCAACAAATGGAAACATTTTCGGATCTTCTGGTGGTGGTTCCATAGAAGACAAGTTGAGCAATTTTTTTGTTCCTTTAACTAAAGAACCGATCAAGATGTTTCTTGCTAAGCTTAGTTCAGGAGTTTCGAAAGAATTAGAATCATACCCACCATGTAATAGACGATTTCTTGCTTTCCAAACATGATTAAAGTCTTTTGTTGTAAATCCAGTTACATCAACAATTAAATATTCAATTTTTTGCCTCATTCCAGCATCTAAAATCGACACGTGGCCACAATTTTGGCATTCTCTGTTGATCTTTTCAGGACAATCATATTGGTTCGCAAGTATCTCAATAGAAATAAAAAATGCGAAGATCGAGTTTGCGATATCTGATTCTTGGAGCCCCTTTCTAAACCATGAGACAATTCTTTTTGCGATCGATTTTAGCTCAAGTGAACAAATTAAATCAGTATTCAGTATCGGAGTCATTGGGCCAAATGCCCCTTTCTCAGCGCTAAAAGCAAGAATGCGATGTGTCTTTGAGTCAGAATAATGATATATGAGTGAAGGTCCTTCTAAAATTGCTACCGGATAGCCCGACAGGAATGTTAAAAGGTCAATAAAATGGGAAAAAAGCTTTCGACCTAAATCAGCTGGTGCTTTTGAATCAGATCGTTCGCCTGAAAATGAGATTTCAAACTGTATCTCCAATTCGAACTTTCCTGTTTGTTTCTGGTGATCATCAAAAACTGGGCTCAATTTAAGAGATTTCAATGATTGATGAGGTGGGCTGTGAGATTTGACGTGTTCCTTTTTCACCAAAATAAAGTTCCCGGAAATTGTCGAGCTTATATTCCAAATCTCGTGATTCATATTTCGACTCTTATAACGCTGCTAATCAGCCGCGCGGCTTTTTGTGTCGGCTGAATTAGCTTTGTTGTGCATTTTCCTATTGGCGGCTGGTCATAGGATACTGGGAGAAGCAATCCCTGACAAATCAAAGGTGATAATCCGAATCATCTTTCCCAGGCCTATCTCGTTTCTATATTTGTGCAAATCATCTTCCATGAGGTGATAGGTCTGATAGACCGGAGAGTCAAAGTTCTTTCCTTTGAACCACAATACCAAATAGATACCAAAGTCAGCACCTTTAGTCCTCATGTAGGATGGAAGTTGATGAGTTAATCCCTTCTTCAATTTCCGGCTATGGGCATGTTTGACTTCAAGGCAGACTCCATTTATCCCAGAATTCCTTACAAAGCCGCTGATATAGAAGTCCAGATTTCCGCTGCCTGCTGTTCCTTCATGGTTGATATCGAGGCTCTTGAGAAGGCATTCATCTTGAATCAACCCCAGAAGAATTCCATGGATTTCCGTCTCCTTTTTTGGAGTCTGTAGCGACTGTTCCTTGTTCCTATCCCAGAAAGCTGAATACATGTTTGAATTCTTGATTTTGCTTTCTATGGAGACTATCATTGAGGCCACTGAGTCAGATAACTCACCAAATGAGTTGTATTCATTCATAGGTATGAGTTTCTGTTTTCTGACCCATCTAAGCATAGAATTAGGAGGGTAAACAGGGGGGAATGCTGCTGAAAAGTACTGGCTCATGAGGAACTCATCTTTTTCCTGTTGGCTGGATAGTTCTGCAAGTTCTGCAAACAAGATATTGTCCCCAACTAACAAGCCCATCTTATGGGGTTCATAAACAATTTTGATTTTTATCTTCTCTGTAGGGTTTGTGGACCTGATTCGATGGTTGATAAGATTATCACATCTATTCAAGACTATCGTTCCGTTTCTGAAGTTCAGTGAAAAAGAGAAGTCACCATAGTGTACTGCAAATATGGTTTTTTCGAGTTGTATTGTCTTAACATCAGTGACAAATTCAATAGTCGCGGTTGAACTGAGCAGATCAACGGCAGTGAAATGGCCTGACAGTAATGGATCAATCATATAATGGTCACTGCTTCTTTCCGTTTCCACATTGTGGTTTTGATCTTCATACTCCTTGTGAGGAACATTCTTACCATTCAAGGGCTCGCTTGGCTCAACTGCAGAGCGCCATTCTTTCCAGCCGTCTGTCGCAAATTGTCCTCCAAACCACATCAAAGCAGCACCAAGACAGATGCAGACGATTCCAATCATGAACTGAGGCATCTTTTTCACCTATAGCTATAATACCTATTGGTCTATTGAGTCCTTGCACAACAAGTGATTGAGTAGAACTACGTATCATCTATTTTTAAATGATACGCAGAAGAATAGAACCAAGCTTTTCAATAAAGTACACTAAAAAATATTATAAATCATACATTTATGGTGTTTATGGGTTTCGGGTCTTCAAGCTCCTGAATTCCTTCCCAACCTAGATTAAAGAAATATATATTGATGGTTCGGAATTGACGATTAGATATGTAAGAACCGAATTTTATAAAAATAATATCCATAAAATTCAAAACATAAGGGATAGATTTAGGGATTTAAAGGCATGACTCTATTTTTAAAAAATAACTATAAACTCTTGACAAGTTTTTTACAACTAGATATTTCATTTTATACATAGCATGAAAATTTGAATGATATGCAGAAGAGGAGATCTTATTATGCTGGCGATTCCTTCCCGAATACAGGCCCGCTTTGAAAAATATTTAGAACAAAGATCAATTCCAAAAAACCTGCACGCTGCCTATAAAAAATGGCTCAGGTACTACCTGGATTTTTGCCGAAAATATGATTTTCCAATCATGAGGAAAGAGAGTCTCCCGAATTTTATTTCTAAATTGAATGAAAAAGGGCAAACCAACGCCCAACAAGAGCAAGCCGCAAAATCGATAAACCTGTATTACGAAATCATTGAGCAGGTTTCGCATAAGACGCCCACATGTAAACATGCAGATTCCCGGGGTTGGGCTTCTTTGGAGAATTCAAAAACACTTCCCATTCGTGAAACCGGTACGAAACCGGCGCCATATGGAAAAGGCGCTGCTGCTCCTTCTCGAGGGCTTACCCACACAAGAAACATTCCGGTTCCCGCTCCTGAGCCTGAACTTCCGGAAAAGGCATCCATTGCATCGGGGCAAGGGGCTTCCTGGGAAACACCATTCGCTTCGCTGGAAAATGAAATTCGGGTGCGTCACTATTCTCCTCAAACCCTCAAGGCTTATCGGGGATGGACACGGAAATTTCAGGCGTTTGTGCACAGCAAAAGCCCGGAAATGCTGTCAACTGATGATGTGAAGGCGTATTTGACGTACCTTGCTGTAAAGCGAAATGTGTCTGCTTCCACACAGAACCAGGCATTTAATTCCCTTCTTTTCTTTTACCGGCATGTGCTTAAGCGGGAATTCGGAAAAATAGATGGGGTTGTCAGGGCAAAACGAAAACCTTATATTCCCGTGGTTCTCTCGCGGGATGAAATCGATGAGGTCTTAAAGCATCTGGAACCGCCTTATGACCTTGTTGTGAAATTGCTGTATGGGTGTGGACTTCGACTGTTTGAATGTCTGAAGATACGTTTAAACTGCTTAAATTTTGACGCAAGGGTATTGACCATTCACGATGGAAAAGGAAAAAAAGACCGGACCGTACCGCTCCCTGAGAAGATTCTCCCGGAACTTCGTGCGCATCTCGAATCTTTGAAGAAACTTCACGAACAAGATCTTAAACGGAATTATGCCGGTGTATTTTTATTGGATGCCTTGGAATTAAAATACAAGAATGCTGCAAAGGAATTTGTCCGGCAATGGTTTTTTCCGGCCAAACAACTGACCCGGGAGACTGATAGCGGTGTATATAGACGGTATCATTTACATAAGACACATGTGCAAAAGGCCATCCGCCGGGCGGTGAACAAATCAAAAATCTGTAAACGAGCGACCTCCCACACCTTCCGTCACAGCTTTGCCGGCCACCTGCTCCAGGCCAACTATGATATTCGAACCATTCAGGAACTGTTGGGGCATAGCGATGTGCGAACCACCATGATCTACACGCATACCATAAAAAGCCAAACGTTAAAAGAGGCCAAGAGCCCACTGGATTTTTGACCTGCATCCGTAAACCGGGGCGGGGCTCGGCTGGTACTTCAATTAACGGGGTTGCTCGAAAAGGGCGACCGCTATCGTTTTGAACCGCTGTTATCCATTTTTTCTCTTTTGAGGTTTCTTTTTCCAGAGAAAAATTGGGGTCGGAGAATTTTACTCTGACCCCAATTACCTACGGATAAACGGTATCTGGATACAAATTTGATTGTGCTGTGAACTTGGCGCACAGGGGACTGGAATTTCTATTTTGGATCAGAATTTCAAGTCGTGCCAGTCGGCAAAAACAACATATTCTTTAGGAAAAAGTGCCAGGCGATCACCCGGATGGATGATAGAATTTTTGGGAACGGCACTGTGGTTAACCATGGCCAATTGTACCCTATTTACTGGAATTTCAAGTATTTGTAACACCTCGAGTAACGGCGTCGGATCTTCAAGCTCAAATCGGATTGAATCCTCAGCAGCATCCGCCATTCCTTTCTTCAGTGATCCAAATAAGACCAGTTCAGTATAGGCCCTCATGCATATCTCCTTTAACTTCATGTTTTCACTAACATCTCTTTCTCCGGTATACAAAACATAAACAGAAACCGAATGAATTGACTTAGGTCAATTGCAGGTAATTCATTTTCGGGTAGAAAGCCACAGGGGAATACGAAAAAGTGGTTCTGAGTGAAACCGAACAATAATCTTGTAAAAATAAATCACATAGGTTGATGTGATGTTAAAAGAATCTGAAAATACAATATATTCCAACAGTTCCCGTCTGCAGCATGAGGAACTCAGAGAACCCCATGCATGGGGAAAACGAAATTGGTTTCAATTGGGCGTATTGCTCGCAACCATCGGAATAGGGTTTCAATTTTTCATCTATGTTCACCAGGCATCAAGCAACGGTGTTATTACCGTCCTGAGGCCGCCGGGCGTTGAAGGCTTCCTTCCCATCGGAGCGCTGATGGGATGGAAACTGTTTCTTCAAGCCGGTATCTGGGATCCGGTTCACCCGGCCGCCATGGTATTACTGGGATTTGCAGGTTTTATTTCCCTTGCACTGCGTAAATCGTTTTGTGGATGGTTCTGCCCGGTGGGGACCCTTTCCGAATGGCTCTGGAAATTGGGAAGAGGCCTTTTCGGAAAAAACTATAAGTTACCCGTCTGGCTGGACGTTCCTTTGCGAAGTCTCAAATACCTGCTGCTGGGGTTTTTTGTAGTCATTATATTTTCCATGAGAAGCCCTGACATTTTAAGGTTTCTGGAAAGCCCTTACTATAAAATATCCGATGTGAAGATGCTCCACTTCTTTACACAAATGTCCACCCTGACGGTGGTCGTTTTAACGGTATTGGTTTTATCGTCTCTCTTTCTTCGCAATGCCTGGTGCCGGTACCTGTGCCCTTATGGCGCGTTGATGGGGTTGCTGGCTTTATGCAGCCCCACACGAATTCAGCGCAATCCCGAGACCTGTATCGGTTGTAAAAGCTGTTCTGAAGCGTGTCCTTATGACCTGCCGGTAGACAAAAAGCGTCATATTATCAGCCCGGAATGCAATGGATGCATGGAATGTACGCGGGTCTGCCCGGTCCAAAATGCGCTGGCGTTAAAAACGAAAGGCACGGGAGTAACCGGTTGGAATGCGGCCAAACTGGGCGCTGTCATCATCGGGATATATATCATGATGGTGTATGCTGCCGGCATTACCGGTCACTGGGAAAGTTCAGTAACCGAAACCGAATTTCGTGCAAGGTTGCAAACCATCGACTCACCTGAAATCACACATCCAAAGGTGCGTTTTAAATAGTGTGCAAGCCCCACAATCACCAGATCAGAACAGCCCCGCAATCACCGCCAGAAGGAGACTTGTCGAAACCATGGAGTTGACCCTGAAAAAAGCCATATCCAGACGCGTGAGATCGTCGGGTGTGATGAGCCGGTGTTCCCAGATCAGGAGCGCTCCCGTGATGATTGAGAAGAGATAGAAGCCCACCCCCAGGGATGCCAGAGCGCCCGCCAGAATAAACAATAGAAAAGCCGCAACATGGCTTAAGGCCGCCACCTTCAGGGCTTTTTGGGTGCCCAGCCTGGCGGGAATGGAATGGAGTCCCATGTTCCGATCGAATTCAACGTCCTGGCAGGCGTAGAGCGTATCAAAGCCAGCGGTCCAGAAGATGACACCCAATCCCAGCACGATCGGGGCCAAAGCAAATGTGCCGGTTACGGCAATCCAGCCGGCCACGGGGGCCATGCCCAGGGCCAGGCCGAGCAGATAGTGGCAAAAGGGTGTGAACCGTTTGGTGTAGGAGTACCCCAGGAGGACCACCAGGGCGAAAGGCGCCAATTTGCCGCACAGGGGGTTGATGGCCCACGAAGCCGCCAGAAAAACGGCAATTGAAACGATGATCAGACCCCACACGCGGGTAACGGACAGGGTCCCCGAGGGAATTTCCCGGTTGGCTGTGCGCGGGTTTTGTGCGTCCAGGTGGCGGTCGGCGATGCGGTTAAAGGCCATGGCCGAGGCCCGGGCAGCCGTGAATGCCACCGCCATGAGGAGCAGCACTAGGATGGAAGGCAGACCCCGGGCCCCCAAAACCGCACCGGTAAAGGCCAGGGGCAGCGCAAAGAGGGTATGCTCGATCTTGATGAGGGAAAAAAGGGTTTTCAAAATTACAGGCCCAACCTGTTCCAGATCCCGTCGATTTTACTCACGATATGGGGCGACATCCTGAGCAATTCCGGCCACCCCCGGTCATATCCTTCGGTGGGCCATTTGGCGGTGCAGTCCACGCCCATCTTGGTGCCCACATGGGGCAGTGTGGACGCATGATCCAGCGCGTCCACCGGCCCTTTGACCACGGTGATGTCACGGCCCGGATCCACACTGCCGCCGAGGTGAAACAATACCTGGGAAAGATCCTGAACATCCACGTCTTTATCAAAGACGAAAATCATTTTGCTGAACATCATCTGCCCCAGGCCCCATATGGCCTGCATCACTTTCTGGGCGTGACCCGGATACCGTTTTTGAATGCTCACAAAACAGAGGTTGTGAAAACACCCTTCCACCGGCAGGTTCATGTCCATGATTTCCGGCAGTTGCTGTTTGATCAGGGGGAGAAAGAGCCGCTCGGTCACCTTGCCCAGCCATTGGTCTTCCATGGGGGGGTATCCCACGATGGTGGCGGGATAGATGGGATTTTTCCGGTGTGTGACGGCGGTGAGATGAAAGACCGGATATTGGTCCGCCGGTGAGTAATACCCCGTATGATCCCCGAAAGGACCTTCTGTTCTCAGTTCATCCCGGGTGACGTAACCTTCCAGCACGAACTGACTTTCAGCGGGGACTTCCAGGTCGCAGGTGACGCATTTGACCAGTTCAACGGGCTTCTGCCGTAGAAAACCGGACAAAAAGAGCTCGTCCACACCGTCCGGCAGCGGTGCCGTGGCGCAATAGGTGGTGATGGGGTCGGGGCCCAGGGCTACGGCCACGGGAAAGGGTTCCGTGGGCGAACTCTCCCGGTAATGGTCGGCCCCGTCCTTATGCACATGCCAGTGAAGACCGGCGGTGGTTTTATCGAAAACCTGCATGCGGTAGAGCCCCAGGTTTCGTTTCCCCGTTTTTGGATGACGGGTAATGACCACGGGAAGGGTGATGAAAGGCCCTCCGTCCTCGGGCCAGCAGGTGAGGACGGGCAGCTGGGTCAGGTCCGGACTCTCGGTGTTAATGACCTCCTGGCAGGGAGCGTGTTTCACGGATTTAGGGAAGATGTTGGCCGCTTCCTTGAGCTTG
This sequence comes from uncultured Desulfobacteraceae bacterium, assembly GCA_964412835.1. GTDB lineage: Bacteria > Desulfobacterota > DSM-4660 > Desulfatiglandales > Desulfatiglandaceae > NaphS2. The sequence goes on from CAYPQJ010000007.1 coordinate 10,452, forward strand.
GGCAGCAGTTTCAACTTTTCCACCCATCCCTTTGGGGGTGCAATCTCCAGAAAACGGGCAAAGCCCTTGCCCAGGTCGTCCAGCGCCTGAATATCAAATATGGCTTGAATCCTCTCAAGGCTCCCGTACAGGTTGGTGAGCACCGGGAAACTGAAATCCGTGGGATTTTGAAAGAGCAGGGCCGGCCCGTTTTTCTTTACCACCCGGTCGGTGATTTCGGTTATTTCGAGATTGGGGCTTACGGATTCATTTATTTGAACCAGCTGTTTTTTGGATTCCAGGTGTTTGATTAGGTCCTGAAGATTTTTAAAGGGCATAATATTCTCCATTGGGATAATCGTTTTCAAGGTACCGTTTTCAGGGGGCGGAAAAAGCAGTATCAAAGAATTGGACTTAACGCGAGGTTCTCCGTAGAAACCAGTGCTTCCGCTGCCTGTTTCGGGTTAATCGCTTCCAGGTCCACATAGATCATGGGGCTTCGGTTTCCCGGTCGAAGGGTTCCCAGGTCCGGGTACCCCAGGGCTCTCGCGCCGTTCTGCGTCCCCAATCCCAGTATAACATCGGGTTCCAGGTTTGGGAAACGGTCATGGATAAACCGCATTTCGTCAAAAAGGCTGAGAGTGGATACCGATGCCAGTGAGTCGGTGCCCAGTGCCGGTTGAACACCCCGCTTCAGGAACCCTTCAATATCGGGCATTTTTCGGTGCAACATCCAGTTGGATCGAGGGCAAAGGCAGACATGTGCGCCGGTTTGCGCGAATGCTGCCATTTCCTGTGAAGTGATCTCAAGGAGATGAACGGCCAGGGTATTCCGGTCCAGCCATCCCATTTCAAGGGCCAGCTCAACGGGTCGTTTTCCAAAGCAATCCCAATTGGAAAAATCGATGCCCATGTGCGTCATGAAATTCGCCCAGGACCCTTTGCCGGCTTGAAGAAATTTTATTTCTTCCCGGGATTCGGCCAGGTGAAGACAGAATCGTTGTCCCAGACGGGTATCCGCAGCCTGAACCCGTTTAAGCAGGGTCGGACTGGTGGTGTGGGGGGCGTGCCCCGCATAGGCATGGCGGATGGTTTTACCGCTTACCGGTAATGGCGGCAGGTCCCGATCATTCCCGAGACATTCCGTCCAGACGGTTGCTCGAAGACCCGCCGCTTCAAAGGCTCCACCCACGGGAACATGGGGCCCGAAATCACCCGCCAGACCCGTGCCCGAATTTTTGAGCGCCGCTATTCCATCCTGAACCGTCTGCGCTGCTTCATGAGGGTTTTGGCGGCCGCGGTCTTTTATCAAACATTCAACCCAGTTGATAAACCCCCGGGAGGCATGGGGTCTGGCTGATTCCGAAAGGGTGATATGGGTATGGGCGTTCACCAGGGCCGGCATGAGAACGCCGGGTCCGTGGTCCATGATCCGACCGCCGGTTTTGCTTGCGGCGCCGATCCCGCTGATTTCCAGGATTCGATTCCCCTGGACTGTAACGCAGCCGTTTTCAATCCAGTGCCCCGGCTCGGTCATGATCCACCGTGCCCGGTGAATGATGGGGGTCATGGGGCTGCCTTTGCAACAGTTCCAACGGGTCTGTACAGGGTGTCCCGCTGAACGGCTTTGAAGCCCGCAGTTTCAATCAGTCGAATAATTTCCGCCTGGTTCATGGCGTTTCTGACCCCCGCGGAAGCCACCACATTTTCCTCGATCATGGTGGATCCCATGTCATCGGCGCCGAAGTGAAGGGCGATCTGTCCGATGTGATGGCCCTGGGTGACCCAGGAAGATTGAACGTGGGGCACATTGTCCAGGAAAATACGTGAGATGGCCAGGGTCCGCAGATAGGTGGTGCCGCCGGCAGCTTTCCCGGACAGGGTATTTTTCCCCGGCTGGTAGGGCCAGGGGATAAAGGCGGTAAACCCGCCGGTCTTGTCCTGGAGTTCCCGAATGGCCGAAAGGTGCAGAATTCTTTCTTTCAGGGTTTCAACATGACCGAACATCATGGTGGCGGTGGTCTTGAGACCCAGATCGTGAGCACTCTGCATGACCTCGATCCATTGGGATGTGGATGCCTTGTTGGGGGAAATTTTTTGTCTCACGCGATCCACCAGGATTTCGGCGCCCCCTCCCGGTATGGAGCCGAGGCCCGCTTTCTTGAGCCGCTGGATAACGTCATGGATTGAGAGACCTTCTTCCCGGGCCATGAACACGATCTCCGGCGGGGAGTAGCCGTGCACGTGAAGGCCTTTGCTTTTCATGAAGGCCACCTGTTGTTCATGCCAGCGAAGATCCAGGTCCGGGTTAAGCCCCCCCTGGTACAAAATCTGCGTGCCCCCCAGTTCAAGGGTTTCGTCGCATTTGCCATTGAGGGTGTCCCGGTCCATCACATAGGCTTCAGTATCCTCTTTTTCCCTGTAGAATGCGCAGAAAGCGCATCCGGACTCACAGATATTGGTGTAATTGATGTTCCGGTCCACCGCGTAGGTGGCCACGGGGTGCGGATTGTGCCTGAAACGGGCGGTATGGGCCAGTCGCCCCAGGGTGAGGAGATCCGCCTTTTCGTACAGGTGCAGGGCCTGGTCCGGGTCCAGCCGGAACCCTTGTGACGCTTTTTTAATGGTTGCTTTCAGCATGGATGAGGTCATTTTTTCTCAGGATTCTTGAATGGGCCGGTGAAAGGTGTCTCGCTGTTCAGGCAGCAGTCCTGCCTCTTGGATCATCTCAACCAGACGGTTCCGGGTTAAACCGGGGGCGGTAGCGGCGCCGGCCTGGTGAGCGATGCGTTCTTTTACAATGGTGCCCTCCAGGTCATCAGCCCCGAAGTGAAGGGCTGTCTGGGTGAGTTTGAGGCCCAGCATCACCCAGTAGGCCTTGATATGCGGAATATTGTCCAGGATCAGCCGGGCCGTTGCAATGGTCTTGAGGATGTCCACCCCGGTGGGGCCGGGCAGATGCGCCAGCGGTGTGTTTTCCGGGTGAAAGGGGAGGGCGATAAAGGCTTTGAAACCTTCCGTTAGATCCTGCTGTTCCCGCAATCGAAACAAATGCAGCACCCGCTCTTCAATGGTTTCCATGTGGCCGAAAAGGAGCGTGGCATTGGTGCCGATGTCAAGGCTATGGGCCTCCCCATGAATCTCAAGCCAACGGTCCGCGGGGATTTTACGGGGAAAAAGGGCTTCTCTCACCCGTTCCGAAAAGACCTCGGCGCCGCCCCCCGGCATGGCCGATAGTCCGGCGTCTTTCAGCCGCTTCAGGCAGTCGAGGGAGGAAATGCCGGCCTTCGTGGCAATATGATCGATTTCCACCGCGGTAAAAGCCTTGAGTTTCAAACTCGGTTTGGCCCGGATCAGTGTCTCCAGCAAGTCCGTGTAGTAATCAAGATCGAGATGGGGATGGCACCCCCCCACAATATGGATTTCCCGGAGGTCCGCCACGGGGCTCTGAGCGATTTTCCGTGCGGCTTCCTCGGGCGAATAGGTATAGGCGTCTTTTGAACCGGGGGCCCTGTGAAAAGCGCAAAAACGGCATTTGTTTTCACATACATTGGTGTAGTTGAGATGATGGTTGGAGATGAAAAAGGCTTTATCCCCATACCGTGATTGTTTGACGGCGGATGCAATCTGCCCCAGCCCGATGAGATCCTTTGTGTTGAAACAGGCAAGTCCGTCTTCCGGGGTCAGGCGTTCATGGCTGATGAGCTTTTCACCGACGGCCTGAATCGCCGGGTCTGTGATGCGGTCAAGGACGACATCGGGCAGAAATTTACTAATAGATTTGAGAAGTTTCATAAGATCTGTTTTCAACCGTAAACCGTGAACCGTTGCCTTTGACTTTTGTTTTAGAATAGGTGACCACTTGGTCAACAATACGCGCTCCGATTTCAATTGACAACCGCTTTTTCTGAGGCCCTTACCAGATGACATTTACATCGTACTTTTTGAGCGTCCGATCTCGAGTTTTTGGAGAGTCGCTTGTCGTTTGAAATGAACCACGGAAATGCATGTGTGTCCGGAAGGTATTTCATTGGTTAAACGCCTTTAGAAGATCGTCCGGAAGGGGTGCATCAAAATCCTGGGAAATGAAAACCTTTCCCTTGGCCGAGCCCGGCACTCGATCGCGGCCCGGCTTTTGAAAAGGCACGAGCTTGGCAACCGGCTTGCCGGACCGAGCGATGATAATCTCCTCCCCTGCGATCGCTTTTTTGATCAGCTTGGAAAATGTCGTTTTAGCGTCGTAAATGTTCACCTGAACAGTCACTTTTTGCCCTCCATTGACTTCTTCACATTAAACATCCTACGATCAATTATGATATCAACCCGGCCAAGGCAGGAAAGCGCTAATCCAAATCCAATTTGGCTTTACACTTATTACATTTCACAACCCCACGGAAAACTTTACTTCCGCACTCAGGACAAAGGTAGCGAGTTTCTTCGTCTTCAATAAATTTTTCCGTGCCGACTTCTCTCCAATAGGGAACAGCCCTCAAAATGACTTTTTTACCAATGGCCATCGGGAAATTTTCAATTGACTGACAAGGAAATTCATCGCATTGATGACATCCTGCATATCCCTTTTCTCTGGTGCAATTCTTGATTTCACAGCGCTCACAATACATAAAGACATCATCAGACAAACAGCCACTGCACTTTATATCTTCAACCGATAAATTTTCACTATCATGGAGCTTGCCTTTTCCTGGAATATTTCCTTTATAAACATCCACCAATCGCTCTTTAAACTTATGATTGTTATCACGGTCTGCCATGTAAACAGCACAGACACCACAGTAAAGGCCACAAGGAGCAACTAAAGCAGGATTCACTTTCATGGTTTTGTCCCCTTTCGGTATAATTTTTTTTGTCTATTTTAGCATTTGTTCCAAATTGGAATCATGCCAGTCTTTCAAAATCTTCTCAAGATTACCACTCTGGGCGGCATTGAATAGCTTTACATCTTGATCTGTGTAGCCAGTGGAGATTTCTACGGATGGAAAAAGAATCAAGATGACTGTGGGGAATATGGTTTTGAAAAAATGGATCATTTTTAGATTCAACCGTTCTCTTTGCCGTCGAGTTTATCCCAATTCCGAAGAATTTACAAGCGATCCGACAAGGTTATCGCAGAATCTTCGGTTGTTCACGATATTGGTTACCCAAAAGAGAGATAGCTCAAATATTCAATTGATGGGCCACTGAATTTTGCTGAAAAGTCAAATCCCCCATAAAAAAAAGATCAAGTTGTGACCGTATCTGACAAACGCATCCGTTACCATGGCCCCAAATGGTCGAGCTCATGAGAAACAAACCGCCAGGATGGAAAGGAAATTGACATTCACCGTAATTTCATCATAATCTCAGCAGGCAGTGTTTTACTGAAAAAATGGCTAAAAAAGAATTCGACCTTTCTTTCCCACGTTTCTGCGCGGGAACCCATACGGAAGCAGCCAGAGGCCAAAATGCCTTTTTTGTGTGAACCCATCGTCGAAACGCAGTTTGCGAGTCTGAAGGACGTGGACAGCTGGCTGTCAACCAACGAGAGCCGGGTTGAAAGATCCCCCATCAGTAACTGGATCGAAAAAGGCGCCCGCTTTTTCGATGATGAATATTTCGGGGACAAAGAGCGGTTTCTGCGCTTCAACCGGAACGGCATGCGCGTCCTGCTGCAGAAACTGGGACTGCGCTTTGACACCCTTCAGCGGGTTGAGCGGCCGGGACTGATCAGCGACTTGTTAAACGACCTGATATCTCAAAAGGACATGTTGGAGCGGTTTGAAGACCAGGATTTTGTGGTAAACGCCCAGTCCCATACGGTGCTGGGCGCGGTGTCCGGATCCTATGTATTCTATTCCAACCAGGATTTCATTCAGGACATCCAGGATCTCCTCAGCGGTGGCCAGATCGCGTTTTTCCCCAAAGACAGCCTCGGGCGGTTTCGATACGTAAACGGCTTCTCCGTCAACACCCAGTTGTTTTTGAGGTTCATCCTGAGGGTCGAAAGCGGCCGGGTGACCGGGCCCGGCGGTGAAGGGGAGGATGTAACGGAGATCGGCATTCAATTTAAGAACAGCATGGTGGGGGATGCCGCGGTAAGCCTCCAGTATTTTGTCCACCGCCTCCTTTGCGCAAACGGTCTGATTGTGCCGGCCGGTAAATCCCAAGTCCGGGTATTTCATTCCGGCAAACGACGGAATTTCGTGAAAAGACTGGAAAGGTCATTTCGCGAGGTGGAACGAAAGATCGGGTCCATTGCAACGGCGGTGAAATCCCTCATGGCCATCGATTTTGATCCCGAATCCCTGGTCCGGACGAAAATGTCCGGCAAGGTGTTCGACGTCATTCCCGGTTCCAGATCCAGAATCATGCAGGAACACCAAATCCCCAAACGGCAGAAAACCCGTATGACCCGTGCGGAGCAGACGGAATATGAGGCTTCCATTATCGATCACATCCCGAAGACATTCGCCGGGAAATATGCCTCCCGGGTTTTCAATTCGCCACACCGCGAAAACGCCACCATGTTCGACTTCATCAACATTTTTACGGAATACGCCCAGACTCAGCCTATCCACAGACAATTGGAGATGGAGGAAAGGGCAGGGGTGCTGGCGGACCTGATTGTGAAGAACAAACGAAAATTTGTTTCCGGAAAGGACGTCAACGGCTGATTTGGCCACTTTATCATGATCGAACAAACCATTCGCAAAAAGGTCTGACGCTCATGTCGGATGCACAATACAAGATCTTTATCATTGGCAAGCGGGGGGGGACCCGTCATGAACCCGCCAAACGCGCCTTCCCTCGTTCCCACGTTCCCGCGTGGGAACGCACAAAGGACGCTCCGCGTCCGTTTATTCCATAATTCCCGGTCAGGGAAACAGAAAGGAGTTCAAAAATGAAACAGATACCCGAAAAATCGAGAAAACCTTCAGTATATTTGAAAGCAATCGGCATGGGGCTGGGGATGATCGTGATTGCCTGGGGAACACCCCTCAGCGCAGATACCGGCCATGATGACACCGATGGCTGGTTTAGTCACCAAACTCAACCCGCACACCAGATGGCCGCTGACTTCCGGAATGACGGCATGAATATCCTTCTGGCCCGCGGCGGTGGAGGCGGTGGACAGGGAAAAGGCGGGGGAAAGGGGAGGGGCCAGGGTTCCGGGCAGTGCGACGGTAGCGGCTCCGGACAGGGCAAGGGCAAAGGCTACGGAGCCAAAGACGGCACCGGCACCGGGGAGCGACCCCAGGATGGTACCGGTTACGGCGCAGGATCCGGCAGGGGCTCCGGCGGCGGGTCCGGGAACAACGATGGTTCGGGCGGCAAGGGAAACCAATAAGGGCGTATGGGGTCTCATTATTTTCCCCTCCCATCCGTTTCTCTCCGGAAACCACAAGTTGAAAGGGGAGAGATTATAGACCGACAAAACGGATAACGGCTGATTGAATAGTTTTTTACTTTTTTACCAGCGTCCCCAGTTACACGTAAAAGAGGACGTTGGCGAACTGATAATTATGCGTCAAATAAGAATCGATTCGAGAGGCCTAACAGTTGGTACGCAATAATACAACCGACTACGGGGGAAGAAATTTGGCCATCGGAAGATGCGGTGTGGCGCTATTCAAAAGAAATGCACAAAAGAAATGTCAGAGAAAATAGAATATGGTGGGGTAAAGATGCACTCAACAAAGTTCCGGCATACAAGCGATTCCTATCAGAAGTGGGTGATATAAGGCCAAGAACCATTTGGTCATTTGAAGAAGTTGGGCACAACCAAGATGGCGTTCGTGAAAACCAAGCCCTATTCAGGTTAAAGTCTTTTGCGTCTCCTAAACCATTGCGCCTGATGAGGCGAGTGTTAGAAATTAATGACCCAGCAGAAACCCTAGATTATTTCGCTGGTTCCGGAACCACCGCTCACGCCGTCATCAATCTCAACCGTGAGGACAACGGCAAACGCAAGTATATACTTGTTGAAATGGGCGACTATTTCGATACCGTCCTCAAGCCCCGCATCACAAAGGTCGTTTATTCCGACAAATGGAAGGACGGCAAGCCCACGGCCCGGCACACGGGCATTTCCCACTGCTTCAAATACATCCGCCTGGAATCCTATGAAGATACCCTGAATAACCTTCGTTTCGAAGAAAACCCGACCCGGGATAAAGTCGTCAACAGCAATCCTTCCTTCAAGGAAGACTACATGCTCCATTACCTCCTGGATGTGGAAACCCGGGGCAGTCAGTCCCTGCTGAACATCGAAGCATTCGCCGATCCCACCGCGTACACCCTCAAGGTGAAAAGACCCGGATCCGATGAATACACTATTCGGAATGTGGATCTGGTGGAAACCTTCAATTATCTCATCGGTCTCCGGGTGATTCATACGGCTGAACCTCAAATGCTCACTGCGAAATTCAAACGCGACCATGACTCCGAAGCGCCCGAAAATCAGAAAACCAAACTTTCCATTGACGGCAAACTGCAACAAACCAAAGATGAACTCTCCACAACCGACAATCCGGTCTGGTGGTTCCGAAAAGTAGAAGGCTGGGTCCCCGGCGATCCCTCAAACCCGGATAACGGAAAACGGGAAAACGTCCTCATCGTCTGGCGGAAACTGACGGGAAATCCGGAAAAAGACAATGCCGTGCTGGATGAATGGTTCCGTAAAAAGCGCATTAGCTCAAGGGATTTCGGATTTGACGTCATCTACGTGAACGGGAGCAACAACCTGCCGAACCTGAGACTTGATAGCGAAAACTGGAAAGTCCGCCTCCTGGAGGAAGAATTCATGAAACGCATGTGGGATGTGGAGGGGGTGTGAGATGGACCGCCGCGAACCGCATGAAAAGGATGAGAAGGACGTCTCAAAAGGCGAACTTCTAGTGTACCGGGCTGATGATGGTCGGATCAAGCTGGATGTGCGCCTTCAGGATGAAACCGTTTGGTTGACGCAGCAGACGATTTCGGAACTTTTTCGAACCACCGTTCCCAACATCAGTATGCATATTCGAAACATCTATCAAGAAGGGGAACTGGATCCCAGCTCAACTATTAAGAAATTCTTAACAGTTCGCCGGGAAGGAAAGCGGTATGTGCAACGCAGTCTGGATCACTACAATCTGGACATGATTATTTCCGTGGGCTACCGGGTAAAAAGCCTGATCGCAACCCGTTTTCGCATATGGGCCACCCAGAGGCTGAAGGAATACATCATCAAGGGTTTCACCATGGATGATGAGCGGCTGAAAAACCCGCCGGTCAAAGGCTCGGTTGTCCCGGATTATTTTGATGAAATGCTGGCCCGCATCCGCGATATTCGCGCCAGCGAACGGCGTATGTATTTGCGGGTGAGAGAGATTTTTGCCATGGCCGCGGACTATGATCCATCATGGTCTGAAACCACAAAATTTTTCAGCATCATACAGAATAAACTCCGTTTTGCGGCCACGGGCATGACGGCTGCGGAGCTGATCCGGTCCCGGGCGGACCATCTTAGGCCCAATATGGGGTTAACCAGTTGGAAAGGCGATGAAGTGCGAAAGACCGATGTGACCATCGCCAAGAATTATCTGGAAGAGACGGAGATCGATGAACTGAACCGGATTGTGGTCATGTGGCTCGATTTTGCCGAAGACCAGGCCAAACGCCGAAAACAGGTGTTCATGAAGGATTGGGAACAAAAGCTGGACGACTTTCTCCGTTTTAATGACCGCTCTGTACTGCCTGACGCCGGAAAAATAAGCAAGAAATCCGCCGATGGGTACGCAAAAACGGCATATGGAAAGTTTGAACAGAGGTGCAGGGAATATAAGGAGTCAATAGCTGAAAAGGAATACATCTCACAATTGGAAGAAGCGGCCAAAAGCCTCCCCGCTAAAAAGGAAGGGGGGAAAGAAGATGCCTAGACGTCAGAAGGCCAAAGGCCCCAAGCCGCACAGCTTCCCCAACAAACTTCTCCTTAACCAATGGCTCATAAGCCTGTTCGGTATTGATCCTTTGGGGGAAAATCAAGAACGTCCTTTTCATCTGCTCGCCGGTCCCATCAAGGCCCCGAAGCTGGAAGGGCTGGACCCTGATAATCTTCACCATTTCTATCATTACCTGGGCGAGAGCCCCCTCTTCAGCGATATCCGGCCAGGTGCTCTTTTGCCGGGTTTCAAGCTGGATCTCGCCATGTTGCTTCGCTATGAGGAAAACATTGTTTGCCATACCCAGGCTATCAATGAAAGACGAAATCGGCCGGTGGTGTGGAAATATTATCAGTGGCTGACGTTGCTTTTCGTGGAAATTTACCTGGACCGCTTCTTCGGTAATCGGGAGGAACTTCTCTACGAGCTCAACGCCTACACTGACCGGTTTAATGACCGCTGGGCAAGAGACGGGTACGAAAAACTGGGCCGATACGAAAAAGGGGACAGGCAAAAACAAAATCCCCTCCCTTTTTTCGCAGAAGACGACCTCAACAAACTCTGCCTGCAGAGTGCCACGGGCAGCGGCAAAACCCTTCTTATGCACGTGAACCTGCTGCAATATCGTCATTACGCCGAAAAACACGGTAGGGCCAATGAACTCTCCCGCGTTATTCTGCTGACCCCTAACGAGCGGTTGTCCGAACAACATTTGGCGGAATTTAGGGCAAGCGGCATTCCCGCTGCTCCGTACCTGAAAACTCAGGGCGGTCTTTTTGCGCAGGCAACGGGCCTTACCCGGGTCGATGTCATGGAAATCACCAAACTGGCCGACCAGGAAGGTCCCAATACCGTGGCCACCCGATCCCTGGGAGATCAGAATTTGCTGTTGGTGGACGAAGGCCACAGGGGCATGAGCGGCAAGGAGGAAGGGGCCTGGTTCAGCCGTCGCGGCGAGCTGTGCCTCAAAGGCTTTACCTTTGAGTATTCGGCCACATTTCAACAGGCTGTGCGGGCGTCGGGCAATGCGGACTTTGAAAACAGCTATGCCAAAACAGTGGTTTTCGATTACTCCTACCGCTGGTTTTACGAGGACGGGTTTGGCAAGGATTACAAGATCGACAACCTGCCCCATCCCGACCGGGACACCATCAAAAGGCTCGTGGAAAAAGGGAACATTAAGAAAGCCTCGCAACTGGACCATGCCCGGGATGTGGCCCATGTGTTGATGCCCTATTTCCTGACGGCATGCCTGCTCAAATTTTATCAACAACTTCGCATTTACCAGGAGAACCCTCAGGCTTTTCAACCGTTCAACCTGGAAAAGCCGCTCTGGGTGTTTGTGGGGAGTACCGTTTCCAAGGCAAAAGGAACGAAGGTTGAAAAGGCCGTTGCCTCGGATGTTGCCCGGATTATCGGATTTATCGCTGATTTCCTGGACCAGCCGGAAGCGGCTAACCAAAGAATGACGCATATCCTCACCGGAAGTGGGAAGGATACCGGTCTGCTGGACCGAAACGGCAACGACATCTTTGACGGGGCTTTCACCTACCTGGCCAAAGCCAGGAATAAAGGAGAAACCATCCAGGATCTGTATCGGGATATGCTTGCCCGTCTGTTTAACCATGAGGGCGGGGGGAGACTGGTGTTGGAGCGGATCAAGGGAGAATCCGGCGAAGTGGCCCTTCGCGTGGGTACTTCCGAAACGCCTTTCGGTCTCATCAATGTGGGTGATGCCAAAGGCCTTTGCGACCATGTGGTTGAGGTGGCGGCTCAGGATAAATTATCGCTGACGGTGGAAGACAGTGAATTTTCCGAGGCCATGTTTGCATCGGTCAAAGACTCCATATCTCCCATCAACCTGCTCATCGGTTCCAAGAAATTTGTTGAAGGATGGGACTGCTGGCGGGTCAGCACCATGGGCCTGATGCACGTGGGGAAAAGTGAAGGGACCCAGATTATTCAGTTGTTCGGCCGGGGTGTGCGATTGAAGGGTTTTGAGTGGAGCCTAAAACGTAGCGGCCATGCCAACGCGCCCGATCACCCTGAGTTTATCGAGGAGTTGGAAACCCTGAATGTTTTCGGTATTGAAGCGGATTTTATGGAGCGGTTCCGGGAATTCCTCAAGGAAGAAGGGCTTCCCGGTAATGAAAGACGTAAAATCATCACCATTCCCCTGAATGTGACCTACAACTTCGGAAAGAAACTGAAGATATTACGCCCCAAGCGGAAAAAATCAGACGGCAGAGAATATGATTTCGAAAAAGATGCACCGGTTCCCACCGTGGGGGAAATTCCCTCATACCTGACCGATAACCCGGTGATTGCGGACTGGTATCCGCGGATACAGAGTTTGCAATCCCGGCAAAGCGATCGGCCAGGTGGGAAAAAAGCTGCCAGGCTCAGGGAACACCATTTGGCCCTCCTGGATTATGATACGCTTTATTTCGAACTGGAACGATTTAAACGAGAGCGGAGCTGGTATAATCTGAACGTTTCCAAGGAGGGAATCCGAAAGCTGTTATTAAATTCCGGTTGGTACACTCTATATATCCCCGCAGGCAGACTGACATTCTCACGTTATGAGGATGTGCTGCTTCTTCAACAGGTGGCGGTTGAACTTCTGAAACGGTATCGCGACCACTATTACAACTATGCCAAACGGGCATACATTGAGCCGAGGCTGGAGCTGCGGGAATTGACGGAACAGGATGACAATTTCCCGGATCGCGACACGGAAAGAACCGATGGCTTTTGGTGTGATTACCAGATCATCGTGGACGGCGATGATGAGATATTGATTAACAACATCAAACAGATCAAGCGGGATATCGCTGCCAAAAAAAAGGATCTGCTAAAATTGGATGAACTCAGGGTCTGTAGCTTCGGCAGACATCTATTCCAGCCGCTTTTCCGTGTAAAAAAACAAGGCAAAATCATGATTCAGCCGGTGACGCTTAATGAAAGCGAATACCAGTTTGTTGTTGATCTGAAGGTTTGGTGCGAGGAACACGTGACTCAACTGGAGAAGGACGACATTGAGTTTTTTCTGCTTCGGAACATGAGTCGAGGCAAAGGCGTGGGTTTTTTCGAGGCCGGCAATTTTCATCCTGACTTCATTCTCTGGATGCTGACCGCCGGGAAACAGCATGTTACCTTCATAGAGCCCCACGGGCTGCTCCATGGAAGTGGTCTTGGGGACGAAAAGGTAACTTTCTACAAGCGGATCAAAGAGATCGAAAAACGCCTCAATGACCCTGATGTGATTCTGAACAGCTTTATCCTTTCATGGACGGGATATCCCCAATTGAAATGGGGCAAAGAACAAGATGAGCTTGAGAATATGCATGTGCTTTTTATGCAAGATGACCGGGATCACTATATCGATAAACTGATTGGGAGGGTGATCAAGAACGAAATATAGAACAATCTGAACTTTCTCTGCCCGCGGATACTCGCAATGGAATCCTTTGGCTTTTCGGTTGGTACATGGTGGAGTATGAGCAGAACGGCTCTGATCGGGCCGAGTATGGAGCAGCGACTCTGAAACGGCTTTCGGCGGCCCTGAAAACCAGTATCGGCCGTGGTTTCTCAGTGGACTCCCTTGAACTAATGCGGCGATTTTACTTGACTTACGAACATCTTATCCCACAAACGACTATGTCCGAAACAACGTCTCGGATTTTTGCTCTCGAGATTTCCGAAACAACGTCTCGGAATTCCGCAGCTCTGATAAAATCGATTTCTGCATTTTCGCAGGCTGTGTCCGGCGAACTTCTCCAGCAGATCAAGCTGAGTTGGTCCAACTACGTTACACTGCTCACCATCGACAACCCCGACGAACGTCGGTTTTACGAAATCGAGGCAACCAAAAATAGCTGGAGCGTGCGGGAACTGGAACGTCAGGTCGCCGGCTCCCTTTATGAACGGCTGGCCCTAAGCCGGGATAAGGAAGAGATTCGTCGCCTTTCACAAGAGGCCATGTGGTTGAAAAAGCCGCCGACCTCATCAAAAATCCCTTTGTTCTGGAGTTTCTCGGCTTGGAGGAAAAGCCCGCCTACTCGGAAAACGAACTGGAATCGGCAATTATCGACCGGCTGGAAATTTTTCTGCTCGAACTTGGGAAGGGCTTTCTCTTCGAGGCACGCCAGAAGCGATTCGCTTTTGATAACGATTTGATTACTCAAAAGAAATTGTCGAACCGGATCGGAATTTCGCCTCGGAATATTCGAAAAAACATGGATGTCCTGAAATCGAAAGGGTTGCTAAAGCGAATAGGTCCCCGGAAAGGTGGCCGATGGAAGGTAATACTGCCCCAAAATGGTTCGTCCCAAATGGAGGAGAAATGACAATTCCTGTTTTTCAAACCATCATGCCGCCGTTATTGAAATTGGTGAGTGATAGTAGTTCCGGAGACAGTAATTTTACCTTTCTTGACAAGGAACGCCACCTGTTACATCGTCATGTGCGGGCCTGTCGTCCTCTGGGTGAAGACGTTTTTGTGGTAAATTTGTTGCAGGTTTTGCTTCACTCCTTACGTCCGCAAAAGCTTGGACCGAAGAGGAAGTGGATGGGAGTTAAGTATACTGTCCCCGGAATTCGCAAGCTGTCCCTCCTGTTCAAGCTCCAGGAAAAGATCAAGGAGATGGACCGGGTGGAGCCGATTCATCATTGATGCAAGAAAAATATTGCAAGAGAAAATCGGAAAAGATAGTCTATATGTATTTAAATCCAACAACTTTCAACAACACCCCCAATGCATTCCGTGAGATCTGCGCACCATTGGGGGTTACTCTTTCAATAACGCTGTGAGGTTGATTAGGGCGGGACGAAACCCAACGTCGCAGCTAACATGGAACAAGAGGATGGGGTCGGAGGATTTGGAAAATTGAAGATATCTTCAACCGCCACAATTGCAAAAGAAAAAATTAGCGATTATCTTTTAAAACGGCAACCTGACAACGACAAGTCAAAATTCCTGGAACTGGCCGGCTACAGGTCCAATGACTGGCAGAGGCTTGTGGACGATATTCGCACGCAGATTTTGCCTGCCGATGCCGAAATCGTCAGAAAGACGCCGTATGGTGAACTTTTCAGAATTCGTAATGAACTTATCGGTCCCAATGGCGCCACGCTTCGGGTTGTGACGGTCTGGATGCAAGAATATGTATCGGGGGAAACTAAGTTTATTACTTTGTTCCCAGACAAGGAGACATGAAAATGGCTTACCCATTATTTTCGCGCGTATCTCTGGCAGAAGACTTGCCTGAGTATGGACTTCAGAAAGGTGATCTGGCGACCATTGTCGAGAGGCATAAAGGGGGACTCGGTCAGGAGACAGGCTATTCATTGGAAGTATTCAACGCACTTGGAAAAACCATTACCGTTCTTGTGGTGGAGGAATCCAAGATTCTTCCCGTTCAGGCGGATGAAATTCTGCAAGTTCGACGGCTTGAAAACGTCGCTACCCTATAGACCGCGGGCTGGGTAGAGCGGAGCAAAAACCAAGAAATCAAGTCAGAGAACACCGGCTTCAAGCGACACGCCTGCTAATTCAAGAGCACTCTACCAACCCACCCCGCTTTCTGCAGGATCAAACGGAATGGGCCGGATATGGGGCAATTTGGCCGTGTATCGGTTTCCATGGATCAGTGGGGGTTTAGGGGACGCTAAATGGGCGAGAAAGAACGAAAAGTAGGGATACCACTTTAATATGGGAATAAATATGGGAATAACTTGAAAATAATAGGGGACAGGCCACGTTTTTTGGCACTCTTTGGGAGGGACGTTTTTGTTCCAGTACCAGAACCAGGGGTACGATAATGAAGAAAGGCAGTTCGCTATAGGAAGCTGCTTCGTCATGAGCTGGAACCAGGTGAAATTGATGAAATCAGAAAAGCAACCAATGGGAACTTTTCCTTCGGGTCCAGCAGATTTGCCGAGGAAATAAATGAGATGCTTAGACGTCGCGTTACTCCGGAAAAGGCTGAACGACCGAGGAAAAAACCGTTGTTGGTAAACGAAAATAAACGGGGTCTGTCCCCAATTATTCCAACCCAATCCTGTAAAGGAGGGACTGGCTATGGAACCATCAAACGAGTTGAAGGCGCTTTATGTTCGAAGTTGCGAGGCCATATCAAGTGGCGACTATTCATTTTTCGAACGGTACTTCTCAAACAGGGATGGCGTACTTGCGATTGGTACTGACCCGACGGAATGGTGGTCAGGTTACGCCACTATTACGAGGGTGTTTAAATCCCAGCTGAAAGAATTGAGTGGCCTGCAGCTCCTGGCAGACGCTCCCCAGGCGTATCGTGACGGTTCGATCGGTTGGGTCGCCGGCCAACCCATACTCAAATTTTCAGATGGCACGGAAATGCCGGTCCGATTGACCGCGGTTTTTCAAAAGGAGGAGAATGGTTGGAAAATCGTTCAGTGGCACTTTTCGATGGGGATTCCCAATGAGGATACCATTAGTGAGATGCCAACGACCCAGTGACCAGCGAAGGCAGTCTAGGGAATTCCCTCGGAATTCCCTTTCATCCTCTTTTTGGTCGAAATCGTACACACAAAAAAAATGTTGATGTCATGTGAAAATTGTTGTGCATGGCATTTTAATAAATATGTGAAAGAAAGCGGTTTTTGTGATTTGGCTTTGAAATCTGGAACACGAATATGATATCCTCAAAATTCAGGGGCTTCGTTCCAAAAAGAATGGATTTGTGTGTTTATGCTGAGTGGATGTGACCTGTGAGTGCAATGAAAGAGGGGACAGATACGCTTCAATTTATTCGAAGGCTTCCCTGGGAGAAGATGCTGATCTGGCTTGTTTTTTTCTTGGGCATCTACCTCCTGCGGTCGTTTTTCGGCATTTTGTTTATCACGTTTGTGATCAGCTACATCGCCTCCAATATCGTCAGACGTATTTGTTCAAAAATCAACAACCCGTCCAAAGGAAGGCGTCTCCGCCCGCTGGTGACCATGATCGTTTTTGTCCTTTTCCTTTCGCTGATGTCTGGCGTGGGAAGCTACATCTTTCCACAAATCGTTAATCAGGTGCGGGGATTTGTTACATCGGTCCAGGTGTTACTGCCTCTCCCTGTGCGAAAAGCGCTCCAAGGAAATCAGCCGGTTTTCCCTGGAACTCAGCAAACACAGCCTGAGCCTACGCTGATCGATTATGCAGAAAACCTCATTGAAAAAATTCTTGGAAAAGAGCGTTTCGCTGAATTGAAAGCGTCAGCTGAATACCAGGCGGTCCTCAACAGAATAATCGAAAGGCTCAAGCATTGGATCGTCGAGAGTTCTCCCGAAATATTCAGACAGATTCCCCTGATCGTTCTTTTTCTGTTGAAAGGTATCAGTGATCTGCTCATCTCGATCCTGTTCAGCTTCATCATTGTTCTACAGCTGCCGTCTCTTCAAACCGGTTTTTCACGCCTTGAAAACAGCCGGCTCTCCCGTTTCTACGAAGAAATTGTCCCGGATATCGTCGGATTCGGCAAGAGCATCGGCAGAGCATTTCAAGCCCAGGCCCTGATTGCTATCTGTAATACGATCCTGACATTTTTGGGCCTCATTTTTTTTAATGTCCCCTCACCCATTTTTCTTTCTCTGATCGTCTTTATCTGTAGTTTCATACCGGTTATGGGCCTCTTTTTTTCGAGTCTGCCCATCTGTATCCTGGGGCTTGAGGCAGGCGGTTTTTTTCTCGTTTTGAAACTGATTCTGTTCGTTATCGGAATTCATTTGATTGAATCCTATATTCTGAATCCTAAGATCATGGGCGCCGTCATGAAGATCCATTTCCTTGCCGTGCTCATCATTCTCCTGGTTGCGGGAAAGCTTTTCGGTTTCTGGGGCCTGCTTCTCGGTATACCCACATTTCAATATGTCTTTAACGAAATCATCATGAACCCCAAAAAGCATTATCGGAGACTATAAAGAGAAGGAAGGGCCAAAACCAAAGAGCAGCAAGGCAGGAAAATCTTCGGCGAAAAGCGAAAGCAAGAAATGATTGCTTCTCAGCCACATCACTTAAGATACCTCTGCGAACTACGTTGCCGGGCCGGGATATGGCGCTTGACATTCGGGCAGAGCATGCCGACATCGACCCGGACTGGAAGCTGATCATAACCGGCGTCACGATTGAGTAATTATTTTGAAGAAAAAAGCAGTAATGAGTACTTTGTATGATTATTTAGAGACACCAAAGTCCACGTGGGCTGAAATCCATCGGATTATCAGTGTTAAAACAGGGCTGGTGCAGGTCTTTGCCAATTTCGCAGGGGCAGGTGTCTGCTACAGCTATTTTGTCCTTTTTGATTCATCCGCCCCCGTTTCCCTGATCACCATCGGATTACTGATCACCGTTCTCATGACCGCTGCATTGATTGTGATTGGCTTTATCCTGAATCGGAGATGGGAAAAGGGTTTGGGCGAATATGTACGCTCAAAAATGGCCGGCCGTGATGTATCTCAAGCGCTTGAAAAAGAAGCCCGCCGCAAAATCCTGAACCTCCCTTTTATGGCAGCCCTTGTGGCCCTCATCAACTGGGCCATGGCTTCCGTTATCATGAGCGGGTATAACCTTATTGAAACGGCTTCGACGGAGACATTCGCCGCCGCATCTTTTCAGGCCCTCAGGGTATTTGTGGGGGTCGCCATTTCAGGGGTTATCACGTCAGCCATTGTTTTTTTCGTAGTGGAAATCCAGGCTCGAAAAACCTGGCCCCATTTTTTTCCCCAGGGAGACCTGAGCAAAACCCGGGGTGCCTTTCAAATGAAGCTCCGTACGCGCATGTTTATCGCCTTCATGCTTGTCAGCTTTGTACCCATGACCCTGATGGCGATCCTGTCGTATAACAAGGCCCGGCTCATGCTGGTCATGAACCCCGAGGACGTCATTCAGAGTCTTTTTCATCTCACGGCTTTTCTCCTGATTGCAGCATTGGTTGTGACCGTCATTCTTTCGTATCTGGTTTCCAGCAGCATCATCGGTCCGGTGAAAAGTATGGAAACGGCTATGATGAAAGTTCGAAATGGTGATCTCTCCGCATCGGCGAGGGTTGCCGCCAATGATGAACTGGGAATCCTGGCGGAGAGTTTTGACCAGATGATCGAAGGGTTGCGGGACCGTGACCGGATCAAGGAGACCTTCGGGCGATTTGTGACCCCTGAAATCGCCCGGGCCATCCTCGAAAATCCGCCCGTGCCGGGCGGTGAAAACACCGAAGTCTCCATTCTGTTTTCAGATGTTCGTAATTACACCACTATATGTGAACAGCTAAGTCCCAAAGATGTCATTGCGCTGTTAAACGACTATTTTTCCTACATGGTCCAGGCCGTTGAAAAACACCATGGTCTTGTTTATCAGTTTGTGGGAGACGGCATCATGGCGGTTTTCGGAGCCCCGGTAAAACTTACGGATCACGCCAACTGTGCCGTTCGAAGTGCTCTTGAGATGATGGATGCCCTGGATCGGTTCAACACCGAGATTCGGTCAGGCCTTCCCCCCATCAGAATCGGAATCGGCATCAATACCGGCCCGGTAGTGGCCGGCATTATCGGTACACAAGAGCGGATGGAATACCGGGTGGTGGGTGATTCGGTGAATCTGGCGGCGCGAATCGAGGCTCTGAACAAGGACTTCCATACGGATGTGCTCGTCAGCCGTTCAACGGTGGACCAGCTCAAAGATGACTTCAGCCTGAAAGCGTTTCAGCCGGTCAAGGTCAAAGGAAAAGAAGATTATGTTCAGGTCTACGAGGTTTTGAGTCAGCATCTATGACGGCTTTGACGGCTTCTTTTATCTCGTCCAATACCCTTGACGACACAAAACCTGTTTTTCTCAGAAACCGTTTTGTAGATACTGACCTGATTTGAATAGAAAATCCTCGCCATCCAAATCCGTAAATCCGGTTAATTCCTTATCTTTTGTATACTCAGAAACGAGCTCCTTTGCTTTTTGGGCCATTTGGGTTTTTCGGTGGATTGTTTTCAACTCCCTGATATAGCTGGAAAGGGCTTCACGTACGATACTGCTTTGATCCGCAAATCCCCAATGCCTGTAATTCTCCAGGAATTTTTTCTGCTCCAGAATGAATGCCAGGATAATGATTATTGCAGGCATCTTTTTATCCTCCGTAAAATAAAGGATGTCCCTATTCCCAGTGAGATTCCAGAAGTTCCTTCCCCACCATGAGGCGAAGGGGCGAATAGATCATGACCGTTTCGCCTTTCTGGTTGACGATTTGGTTACGGGTGCGGACCAGGCCGCGACGGGGGTCCTTTGATGACGGGCGGGATTCAATGACCTCCGCTTCCACGTGGATGGTATCATTTGCGAAAGAGGGGCTTTTCACCGCCAGTTCCATCTGGATGAACGCCAGGCCGGTTCCCTGAAGGGTGGCCTGAATGGTCAGGCCCTCCGCAACACTGAACAGCAATGCCGCCGGAACGATGCGACCCCCGCCGGGGGCGTGTTGCCCGGCATAAAGGGTATCGGTGAAGAGCACTTCCACCATACCGGTGTTGCCAACAAAGTTGACCAGGTCTGTTTCCGTAACGGTTCTCCCGACCGTTTTGAATTTAAACCCCACGGGCATGTCTTCCCAGCATCGTCCAAGGCCAATGGTTTCCATGATTCTCCATTTCAAATTTAACACTATATTCTTTTCAGCGAAGAGATCTTGATGCCGGAAAGATAACACAATACGGGAAAGAAGTTAATACTGGAAATCGGGAGCGGGTGAGAACGAGAAACCGATAACTGGAAATCAAGCGAGGTTTCAAATGAGCGGCCGGTTACTGAATGACAAATGGATTCCCGTAACACCTTGCGCTTCAGAATACCTCCTCCAATTTTGCCTTGACATGAGTGACCACCTGGTCAACAATGCATATTTCGATTTAGATTGACAGCCGTTTTCTTGTGAAAGATTCGAGGTGGGATTATGGGATTTTCAAGTTTCGGGGTCGTTTGCAGGTTTTTAGTCATAGTGGGGGTTTTTGTTTATTTGGGTGTGAGCACTGCCGAGGCTGAAGAAAAACTTCGGGTTGGGGCTCTCCGGTTAAC
Organism: uncultured Desulfobacteraceae bacterium; assembly: GCA_964412835.1. Taxonomy (GTDB): domain Bacteria; phylum Desulfobacterota; class DSM-4660; order Desulfatiglandales; family Desulfatiglandaceae; genus NaphS2. The sequence continues at coordinate 31,428 of CAYPQJ010000007.1, forward strand.
GTCATCCGCGCCCCTGTTTATTGCCGCGGAGAAGGGGTATTTTGCAGATGAAGGCCTGAATGTGGAATTGAAATTCATGAGATCGGCTCAACCGGTGGCCATGGCACTGGCATCAGGCGATGTTGATGTGGGGGCCACAGGGTTGACCGCCGGCCTTTACAATGCGGCTTCCAACGGCTTGAAGGTCAGTATCGTGGCGGATAAGGGCCGCGTCTGGCCGGGGTACAGGCTGGTGGGACTCATGGTGAGCAATGACGCCTGGGAAAAGGGCGTCAGGAAGCTCAGTGATCTCAGAGGAAAGCGGGTAGGGGTGACCCAGATGGGGTCGACCTTTCATTACATGCTGGGCAACATTTTGACCCAAAACGGCATGGGGCTTCAGGATGTCAAAGTCACGCCTCTGGGCGGTGTTAAAAACATGATGGATGCCGTGTCCGCCAATCGAATTGAAACCGCTTTCATGGTGCAGCCCTTTTGCACGGTTATGGAAAAAAAGCAGGTGGGGCATGTGATGCTGTGGGCCGGTGACGAGATGCGTTACCAGATAGCCGCCATTTTTTTCTCCGAAAAACTGGCTGAAAATGAGGGTCTTAGCTTGAAATTTCTGCGGGCCTATATCCGGGCCTGCCGATTCTATTATGACAACTGCCTGACCCAAAAGGATGGAGTTCTGGTAAGGGGGCCGGGTTTTGATGAGGTTATCGGCTATATTGCCGAATACACGTCTCGAAAACCCTCGTTGATCGCTCTCGGGCTGAATTATAATGATCGCGACGGCAAACTCTTTGCCGAGGATATCCAGCGACAGATCGACTGGTATCATAACCACAAAATGGTTGAAAAAAGACTGGATGCTCAAAAAATCATCAATATGGAAATCTGGCAAAAAGCCCTTGAAAGCCTCGATAAAATGTGATGCGAGCTGTCATCAGCAATATCTGCAAAAGCTTTAAAAATCCGGACGGAACGGTTTTTAACGCCCTTCAGAGTATCAGTCTGACCATTTCAGAAGGGGAGTTCGTGGCGGTGGTGGGCCGTTCCGGATGCGGGAAATCGACCCTGCTCAATATTGTTGCCGGTCTTCTGTCCGCCACCGAAGGCGAGGTGGTTTTTGAGGATCTTGCGTCTGAAGATCGACCCCTTACATCGGTGGTGTTTCAGGATTTGGCCCTCTTCCCCTGGCGGAGTGTCCAAAAGAATATCACCTACGGTCTTGAGGAGCAGAAGGTTCCTTCCAGAACACGGGATGACCGGGCCATGGAATTGATTGAACTGGTGGGGCTTGCGGGGTTTGAAAAACATTATCCACACCAGCTTTCGGGCGGCATGAAACAGCGGGCGGCCATTGCCCGGGCCCTGGCGGTGAATCCTGAACTGCTGCTCATGGATGAGCCTTTCTCCGCTCTGGATGCCCAGATCCGCATGGATATGCAGGTTGAACTCTCCCGAATCTATGAAACCACCGGTCAGAGTTTTCTGTATATCACCCATTACATTCCCGAAGCCGTGTTCCTGGCGGATCGGGTGGTGATCATGGGGGAGCGACCCGGCCGGATCCAGTCCATTGTTTCCGTTGATCTGCCCCGTCCCCGGGAAGAAAAAGTCAAAGTATCCCCGGAATTTGTGGGCTATCTGGATCGAATCTGGAGCGAGGTTCGCGGGAAATCTCAGGAATTCGGAGCAGACCGATGACCCTGAATCAAAGGGTGGTGAAAGACAAAACGGGCTTTCTCATCCGGCGTCAAAACCCATATGTGACCTGGGTATCGGTGATGGTTGTTTTAGGGCTCTGGGAAATGGTGGGTTATTCAGGCCTGGTGCCGCCCCTTTTCCTCCCCCGCTTTTCAGCGGTCCTGGTCTCGGGATACGAGATGGTGGTTAGTGGTGAAATCTTCGCCCATCTGTTCGCCAGTCTGTGGCGGATCGGGTGGGGGTTTTTCCTGGGGGCCGGCGCGGGTATCCTCACCGGTGTTGTGGTCGGGTATTTTCAATTGGCCGATGATGCGGCGCGACCCCTGGTGGCGGCGACATATCCCATTCCTAAAATTGCCATTCTGCCACTGTTGATTCTCTGGCTGGGCATCGGTGAAGGCTCGAAGATTGCGGTGATTACCCTTGGGGTCTTTTTCCCGGTGTTGATCAACGTGCGGGCCGGTGTCCGAAATGTGGACCCGCTACTGATCAAAGCGGCCCTTTCCCTCGGTTCCGGCCCTTTCAACGTGATCCGCAAAGTTATTCTGCCCATGACGCTTCCCATGATTTTTGCCGGCCTTAAACTGGGTGTGGGCATTGCGCTCCTGCTGGTGGTGACGGCCGAAATGATTGCGGCGGATAAGGGAATCGGGTTCCTGATCCTATCCTCCGCGGACCTCATGCAGACCACCCGGCTGCTGTTCGGTATTATGGTCTTGTCGGGGATGGGCGTTTCTTTTGCGTGGATACTTGAAAAGCTGGAACGGTTATTGCTTCCATGGCGTGAATAATTGCACAACGTGAATAATTGCACAAACTTATTATTGACATGTATTTGAGAACATGGTAGGCAATATTGGTTCAGAGGTATGCGCGGTTTGTGCTCCGCATCGCGTGTCTGTTTGGAACCCGATGGCCTGTATGGAAATGCAGCCATGATGTTGGAAGCGTGATTTTTTTTTGTCAACCCATATCATTTGAAATTTAGGAGGCTATGCAATGATTAAACCCCATGGATCCGAAACATTAAACCCTTTGTACGTTGAAGATGACGCCAAACGTGCCGAGCTGATCAAGGAAGCCGCAGGGCTGCCCTCAATCGTCATCAGTTCCGCTGCCGCCGGCAATGCCGTTATGATGGGCTCAGGATACTTTAACCCTCTGACCGGCTTTATGAACAAGGCCGACGCCATGGCCGTGGCCAAGGACATGCACATGGCAAACGGCTTTTTCTGGCCCACCCCCGTGCTCAATATGGTGGCAGATGCAGGCGCCATCAAAGATGCCAAACGCATCGCCCTTCTGGATCCCAATGTGGAAGGCAATCCCGTGATCGCCATTCAAGATGTGGAAGCCATTGAGACGTATACCGATGAAGAGATGAAGGAAATGACCGAGAGCATTTTCCGCACCCTCGACATGGATCATCCCGGCGTCAACGCCTTTAACACCGTCGGTAAAATCGGCATCTCCGGTCCCATCCAGGTGCTCAACTACTCCTATTTTGACAAGGAATTCCCCGAAACGTTCCGGACCGCTGTGCAGATCCGCGATGAAATCGGCAAACTGGGCTGGGAAACGGTCGTGGCCTTTCAGACCCGTAACCCCATGCATCGCGCCCATGAGGGCTTGACCAAGATGGCCATGGAAACGGTAAACGCCGACGGCGCTGTCATCCACATGCTGCTGGGCAAACTGAAAAAGGGCGATATTCCCGCTGATATCCGTGACGCCGCCATCCGCAAGATGGTTGAGCTGTATTTCGAGCCCAACACATGCATGATTACGGGATACGGGTTTGATATGCTCTATGCCGGCCCCAAAGAAGCCGTGCTCCATGCGGTATTCCGCCAGAACATGGGCTGCACCCACCTTATCGTGGGACGTGATCACGCCGGTGTCGGCGATTACTATGGTGGTTTTGACGCTCAGACCATTTTTGACGACATTACCAAAGACGATCTGCTTATCGATATCTACCGCGGTGATCATACCGCCTACTCCAAGAAATTGGGCAAGGTGATCATGATGGGTAGCGTCACCGATCATACCAAGGAGGACTGGGTCTTCCTGTCAGGTACCAAGGTTCGTGAGATGCTGGCCGCCGGCGAGGATCTGCCGCCCGAATTTGCACGTCCGGAAGTGGCCAAGATTCTGATGGGTTACTATCAGTCTGAAGCCGCCAAGTAGTTCTGATCCATACGGATCAAGTATAACCGATTAAAAAAAAGCGCCCACCTGATCTCCAGTGGGCGCTTTCTTTTTGTACCAAAACCTGCAATTTATTTTTTGCCGAGGCCCTAAGGCCTCCCGCTGTGCGTGTGAGGCCTCACGATGAAACCCGTGGGTCGGTTTTAGCTGTTGCAGGTACCGTCCTTTTTTCGATCTCTGCTTTGCTGTTTGGCCAGAGTCATCGGGTTATGGGAATTCCCGTCTATAGTGTAAGAAGTGCAGGAACCGTCTCTCTTGCGGTCCTGGGTTCCGCCGCCTTTGCCTCCCCCATTCCCTTTTCCATTGCCGGCAAAACCAATGCCAACTCCTAGTGTCATCGCTATCACAAACACCATAAGACCCGTCATTATTCGTTTCATTTGCTTCTCCTCTTATTTTATTTAGAATGGTTTCAAAGTACAGGAGCGCCCTGCATGTGTCAGCTTATACGGCATGAACTGTGCCAAATTATTATGTCAAGAAATTGTAAATACTTAGGCCAAAAGATAAACTATTGGTTGCGATAAAATCTCGACAAATTTGTCGATGGAAACGGCGTTTGTCGTACATCACGGGGAATATCACCTGCACGATTTTCCGATTCCATTGAAGATCTCTTTTATTTCCCGGTAAAACTCCAGGGAATTGGGGCACGGGAGAAAAAGCAGTGCCTCAAGGCCGGCAAATGTATTGTTGCGTTTAGGATTTCTTATTTTTTGGTTTACAAGTGTTTGTAAACCGGCTTAAATTGGGCTAAAGGCCGCGCATGAGTAAATGCACACCTGAAGGTCACACTGGGTCACGACCGCTTTTGTAACTTCCTGGAACCCATGTGCGTAGTGGCCCTTTGAATACGCTCAGGTAAACCGACGGTGCTGGGGAATAATAGGCTCGGGAAAATATGAACAGTAAACAGTTGGGCAACAGTCATCTCTCAGTTACACCTCTAGGCTTAGGTCTGGCCGCATTAGGTCGGCCCGGTTATATCAATCTGGGGCATGGGGATGATTTGAATTACATTTATGATGTCACCGCGATGGAAACACAGACGCATAGCGTATTGGATTTGGCATGGGATGCCGGTATTCGCTATTTTGATGCGGCCCGATCATACGGAAATGCGGAAGCTTTCCTGCATTCCTGGCTTGCGAAACGGGGCATTACCGAAAAGGAAATTACCATTGGCTCGAAGTGGGGCTACACCTACACTGCCGATTGGCAGGTCAATCTACCAAAAGGGCGGAAACATGAAATCAAAGAGCATTCTCTGCCGGTGTTACAACGTCAGATCATAGAAAGTAGAGCCTTGCTCGGGGGCCATCTCGATTTGTACCAGATTCATTCAACTACTCTTGAAAGTGGTGTTTTGACTAACGAGGCGGTGTTGCTGGAACTGGCTCGATTGCGTAGTACCGGGCTGAGTATCGGTTTCTCGGTAAGTGGTACCGAGCAGTCAGACACGATCCGGAGGGCATTGGAAATAGAGTTTGACGGTGTTCTGCTTTTTTCGACCGTGCAGGCAACCTGGAATTTGCTGGAGCAGTCCGTTACCAGCGCTTTACAAGAAGCTCACGAAGCTGGAATGGGTGTTATTGTTAAGGAAGGCTTGGCCAACGGTCGTTTGACCTCACGAAACGATTCTTCCGAATTTAAACGGAAGATGGCCTTACTGGAAGCATATGCAGAAACCCAAAACAGCACGGTGGACAGCATGGCCCTATCAGCGGTTATTAACCAGCCGTTTGTTGATGTGGCCTTGAGCGGTGCCGCATGCATCGATCATCTGAAATCCAACCTGCAAGCATTGAGGATAAGATGGAACGATTCGTTGGCAGAGATGCTGGATGCGTTGGTGGAACCCGCCGAAAGCTATTGGCACATCCGTAGCCGATTGGCCTGGAATTAAGGATTTTTTTTTGAAATGCCCTTTTTCAAAATAGTCGGAGAAGACCTACGTCGGAAGTCGAATATGAGGCAAGGGGCGCGTGGAGGTAATATTGATGATATACGGTAAAGATACAAATGACTGGTTTGGAGATTGGGCGAATGAATATGATCAAACAATCGGCAAATTAAAAAGACACCACGATTTACTAGATCTTGTCGTAGAAGAATCACATGTTAAATCAAATAATGCCATACTTGATATCGGATGTGGTACAGGGCTATTGGCTCTGAAATTTTTAAAAAAAAGCGATTGCCATATTACCGGAATTGATAGTTCCCAGGAAATGCTTGATATAATTGAAAAGAAAGTTAAACGTTTTGAACTGAATGAAAAAATTTTATGTCAGTACAAAGATTTGGAGGATATAGAATTTGATGAAGGAACGTTTGATATTATTACCGGCACCTTCTCATTACATCATATCAAAGACAAATATACAATGATCGAAAAGATTTTTAGAATGCTTAAACCCGGTGGTAAATTTTTAATTGGTGAAATTGATATGGATACGACCGGTGATGTGAGGGACCCGGAACGGTTAATGAGGATCGTGGATTATTTGAAGATGGAGTTTTCTCTTGCACTTCAGGACGGTGGTGTAAATGCTTTTAGCAGGATGTATGATAATGGCAAAAAGCATATTTTGAACGATGGGGAATATTGCATCAGTTTTGAACAATGGAAAGCCATATGTCAAAAGGCCAATTTTAATCACATTATGATCAAAGCCGTTCCGGATTTTGAATGGTTTAAAGTATTGGTCGCGGTAAAATAGCGACCCTTTTTTTCGACCCCATATTCTTTACAAACTTCAGCTTTTCCCTTGACCCATATGGGGAATTTCGCTACGGTTTCCCTTTGGAAAAGCAAGTCCTTATGGTTTATTCAACCACAGCAAGGAGTCAAAGATGAAAGAATTCTTTCCTGAAATTCAAGATAGAATTCCCTATGAAGGGGCAGCGTCAAGAAACCCCCTGGCTTTTAAGTACTATGAGCCGAACCGAGTGGTCGGACAAAAATCCATGGAAGATCATCTCAGATTCTCCGTGGCTTACTGGCATACCTTTAAGGGCACGGGTGCCGATCCTTTCGGAGCTGCGACTTTTGACAGGCCCTGGAATCTGGGGGAAACGCCAATGGCCCAAGCCGAGAATACGTTGCGGGCCGCTTTCGAGTTTTGTCAAAAACTGGGTGTTTCTTATTACTGTTTTCATGATCGGGATTTGGCTCCCGAGGGCGAAACATTTTCCGAATCCTGCAGGAACCTTGAAACCATGGTGAAAATGGCCAAACAATTGCAGGATGATACGGGAATCAAACTGCTTTGGGGAACCGCAAATCTTTTTAGTCATCCCCGCTATGCTCACGGTGCGGCAACCAACCCGGATGCCCACGTGTTTGCCTATGCGGCAGCGCAAGTGAAGAACGCCATCGCCGCCACCCGGGAGCTTGGAGGCGCAAATTACGTTTTTTGGGGAGGCAGGGAAGGGTATGAGACCCTTCTCAATACCGACATGAAAAGGGAGCAGGAGCAAATGGCCCGTTTTTTCCATATGGCCGTGGATTATGCCCGACAGATAGGGTTTGACGGACAGTTTCTCATCGAGCCGAAACCGAAGGAGCCCACCAAACATCAGTACGATTTCGATGCCGCTGCCGTTTTAGGTTTCCTCGGTGCCTATGACCTATGGGATCATTTCAAATTGAACATCGAAGCAAATCATGCGACCCTGGCCGGCCACTCCTTTGAACACGATTTGACCCTGGCCTCCATGAACGGCAAACTGGGAAGTATCGACGCCAATACAGGTGACACACTTTTGGGGTGGGATACCGATCAATTCTCCACCGATTCCGCCATTTGCGCCAGGGCCATGTTGGTTGTGTCGGCCCAGGGCGGCCTTGGGAAGGGGGGGCTTAACTTTGACGCAAAACCAAGGAGAGGATCCTTTGATTCCATCGATCTGTTTTACGCCCATATCGGCAGCATGGATGCTTTTGCAAAGGGGCTGCTGGCTGCCCATGAAATCATGGAGGATGGTGTCCTGGATAATTTTATGGAAGCGCGTTATGCAAGTTACTCGGAAGGCACGGGAAAACAGATCATGTCGGGAGAGGCAACTTTTGACTCCCTTGAGAAATGGATCATGGAAAAAGGTGAACCATTCCCCACAAGCGGCCGTCAGGAGATGCTTGAGTCTATTTTTATGTCTTATTTCTGAAAAGGGTATGTTATGCGGGGAGATCAGCTTTTTTTAGGAATTGATAGCGGCACCCAGGGAACAAAAGCCGTTGTGTTCAGTCCCGGTCGGGGAAAAATCATAGCCGAGGCATCCGTCGCGCACCGCATCATTGAAAACAATGCCGGTCGACGGGAGCAGGAACCCAGCTGGTGGATAGATGCCTGCACCCATGTGCTTCATGAAGTTTTACAGGGAGAGGGTGTTAGAAGGGAGCATATTCGTGCCATGGGTGTCTCCGGCCAGCAGCACGGATTTGTACCCCTTGACGGCCGGGGGGAGGTGATTCGCCCGGCAAAACTGTGGTGTGATACCGAGACCGTACCACAATGCGATGAGATCACCTCAAACGTCGGGGGCCGGGACAAGGTCATTGCGCTTGTGGGCAATTCAGTGGCTGCGGGGTTTACCGCTTCTAAAATCCTCTGGATGAAACAACACGAACCGGAAAATTATGATCGCCTGGAAACAATCCTGCTCCCCCATGATTACATCAACTACTGGCTTACCGGAGAAAAAAAATCGGAATTTGGAGATGCTTCAGGCACGGCCTACTTTGATGTGAGAACAAGAACATGGTCGAAGGCGATTCTCGAAGCCATCGATGATTCCGGGAAACTGGAAAGCTGTCTGCCGGAGTTGATACAGTCCGATGCGCCGGTGGGGACCGTTAGATCCCCCATTGCCGAACAGTTTCAGCTATCACCCGATGTACTTGTCTCTTCAGGCGGGGGGGACAATATGATGGCGGCCATCGGAACCGGAAACGTCAGCCCCGGCATCATTACCGTGAGTCTCGGGACCTCCGGCACCATTTACGCCTTCACAAATCACGCAATAGTTGACCCCAATGGGGAGTTGGCCGCTTTTTGTTCCAGCAGCGGCGGCTGGCTGCCGCTGGCATGTACCATGAACGTTACGGTTGCCACCGAACTCACAAGAGCCGTGCTCGGCCTTAGTCTCAAGGAACTGAATGAAAAGGCCTCCTCAGCGCCCATCGGATCCGAAGGCATTATTCTGCTTCCCTATTTCAATGGGGAGAGAACGCCCCCGCTACCGAACGCCACGGCCTCGTTCCTGGGCCTTTCAAGCACGAACTACACCCCTGAAAACCTCTGTCGTGCCGCCATGGAAGGGGCAACCCTGGGGTTGCGCTACGGCCTTGACGTTCTCAAGGCGCAGGGAATCGAACCCGATGAAATCCGTCTTGTGGGCGGCGGTGCCAAAAGCCGGCTCTGGCGACAGATGGCATCTGAGATATTCGATCTCCCCGTGATCCGTCCGAAATCCGAAGAGGCGGGCGCAATGGGAGCCGCGCTTCAGGCCATGTGGTGCTATCTCACGGAAAAAGAAGGGGGTGCTTCCCTAAAGGAACTCACGAATGATTTTGTATCATTGGATGAAGACTCACGGGCCTTGTCCGGGATTTCTGAAGCTATTCAATATGCCGATATTTATCAACACTATACGCAATTAAAGGAGAAGCTATGGGATTCAATCGAAAACTGAGAATGGGTATGGTCGGCGGAGGAAATGATGCGTTTATCGGCAGTGTGCATCGAAGCGCGGCATTGATGGACGGGCGAATTGAATTTGTTGCAGGTGCCCTTTCTTCCAATCCTGAGAAAGCAAAGGCGTCTGCCCGTGAGCTGCTGCTTCCGGAGGAAAGGTCATACGGCACCTGGGAGGAGATGCTGGAACGGGAATCCAAATTGCCCGAAGGGGAAAAAATCGATTTTGTCTCCATCGTTACCCCAAATTATATGCACTTTCCCGTGGCAAAGGCTTTTGCCGAGGCGGGGATCCATGTTGTTTGCGATAAACCCATGACCTATTCACTGGCCCAGGCAAAAGAGCTGGTTCAAGTGGTTAACCAATCCGGAATTGTCTTTGTCTTAACCCATAACTACACCGGTTACCCAATGGTCAAACAGGCGCGTCATATGGTCCAAAACGGTGATATCGGTGATATCCTCAAATTTGTTGTGGAATACCCCCAAGGGTGGTTGCTGACACCCCTTGAAGAAGAGGATCAGAAGCAGGCATCGTGGAGAACGGATCCCGAGCGGTCGGGTGTCAGCAATTGCATGGGGGACATCGGGTCCCATTGTGAGAACCTGGCCCACTATATCACGGGTCTTGAGATCAATGAGATGTGTGCGGATTTAAAAAGCATCTTGAACCGTCCTCTCGATAATGACGGAAACATATTGCTGCACCTTGAAAAAGATGTCTGCGGGGTTCTCTATGCCTCCCAGTTCTCGGCCGGGGATGAAAACAACCTGAGGATTCGTGTATACGGTACCAAAGGAGCACTGGAATGGCATCAGGAGGACCCTAATGATCTCTGGTTCAGGACCAATGACGGTCCTGCTCAGCTTTACAGGCGGGGGAACGGTTATCTGTGTGAGGCTGCCCAAAGAGCAACCCGCCTTCCGCCCGGTCACCCGGAGGCTTTTATTGAGGCCTTTGCCAACATCTATGTCAATGCGACCGATGCCATCCGGGCAAGAATGCTCGGTAATGAACCCTCAGCGCTGGAATTGGATTTTCCCACAGTTGTGGACGGTGCCAGAGGAATGGCGTTTATCGAATCAGCAGTTGAAAGCAGTAAAAGTGATCGGAAGTGGTATGCGATGAAGCGCTATCAATAATTTTCCAATCAATCAAAAAGGAGGTATCATCATGGCGAGACCCGTAACCTTGTTCACCGGTCAGTGGGCGGACCTTCCACTGACCGAGCTGGCTGAAAAAGCGAAAAGCTGGGGTTATGACGGACTTGAATTGGCTTGTTGGGGTGATCATTTTGATCCTGCAAAAGGGGCTGCGGACCCTGCCTACTGTGAAAATCAGAAAAGGATTCTCGAAGGAAACAATCTGGATGTCTATGCTGTTTCCCATCACCTTGCGGGACAATTGGTCTGTGATCTCAATAACGACGCCCGGTCCGATGCGTTTGCCCCGAATGAGTGTGCCGGCGATGCGGAGGGAAAAAGGGCCTGGGCCGTGGAAACCATGAAACAGACCGCTGTTGCGGCCGGGAATATGGGCTTGAAAGTTGTAAACGGGTTCACGGGATCTTCCATATGGCATCTTCTCTATTCCTTTCCACCGGTGAGCGAAGGGCAGATTGAAGACGGGTTCAAATATTTCTGCGACATGTGGAATCCGATCCTCGATGTTTTTGACGAAAACGGAGTCAAGTTTGCCCTGGAAGTGCACCCCACCGAGATTGCCTTTGACATCATTTCGGCTGAGCGTGCGCTTGAGGCCATCGGCCGGAGGGAGGCGTTCGGCTTCAATTTTGATCCCAGCCATCTGTTGTGGCAGGGGATTGATCCCGTAAAATTTATTCGAACCTTTCCGGATCGTATCTATCATGTCCACATGAAGGACGCGCAGGTAACCCTTGACGGCGTCTCCGGTATTCTCGGCAGTTATTTAGACTTTGGCCAGCCCGGGCGCGGGTGGGATTTTCGGTCCCTTGGCAGGGGAGAGGTTGATTTTGAAGAGATTATTCGGGCTCTAAATGAAATAGGGTATGATGGTCCCTTGTCGGTGGAGTGGGAAGATGCAGCCATGGATCGTGAAGCCGGGGCCCAGGAGTCGGTTAATTTTGTGAAAGGGATCGATTTTCCGCCTTCCAGTCGTGGCTTTGACGACGCTTTTGCCACGGAATAGAAGTGGTGAGCTTCTTGAATATAAGGGAAAACCCCTTCTTGCTCATTTGAGGACAGGGGTTTTCCTTTTTTTTATGCCTTACGCGGCATCCCACCCATTGCGGATCAAGGTGAAGCCTTCTTTCCAGACTTCATCAAGCGTCGGGGATAAATCTCTCCAGATCCGTGTTGCAGCAGCCAGTTGCGGCAGAGCGCGGCTAAACGCTTCAATGGTGAACCACCCATCGTATCCGACCGATTTCAATTCACGAAAGACCGCGGTCCAGTCAATATGGCCTTTTCCGGGAGTGCCCCTGTCATTTTCGGAAATATGAACATGACTGATCCATTGGGTCGCCGGGCCAATGCAGTCGGTCACATGTTTTTCTTCAAGATTGGCATGGAAGGTGTCGTACATGCCGCTGATGGCCTGATGGTCAACACGCCCCAGATAGGAACAGAGGTCGGCCATGGTGTTGGCAAAATAGCATTCAAAGCGATTAATCGCTTCCAGGCAAACAGTGATCCCCGCGGCCTGGGCGTAGTCCCCCACCTGACGATGAAATTCGATGCCCCGATTGATTTCCGCATCCGTGGGGCCGGACCCACTGAAATGCCCAAGGGGCTGGTGGAGTGGGCCGCACAATTGATCCGCGCCCAGCGCAGCTGTACAGTCCAGTGCCCATTTCATATAGTCCAACCCCTTTTGGCGGCATTGGGGATCTTCGGAGATGGGGTTCATTTCGACTTCCGGGATAATGGAAAGGGCTGTGCATTCAAGTTCCAGGTCGCCCAGCATTTTCTTAAGTTGTTCGAAATGGGATACGTCCCCTTCCAGGACGGGTATTTGAACACCGTCGTACCCTTGTTTTTTCAGGGCGGCCATAATCGGTTGGTGTTCTTCGGTGACGTGTCCCGTCCACAGAAACATGTTAAAACCAATTTTCATTTTTACCTCCCTTGCACATGAACAATCTTGCGATCAAAAAGATTATTGAGTTGCCAAATATAAAATGCTGTGGTTTTATATGCAACAAAAAAACTGTGCGGCATCAGTTAATTACACTCGTTTAGGCAATCGCGAAGGACATTTTAAGCGATGGCATTAATGAATAACGGACAAACAGGAAGCACCAAAAATGTGACAAGGTGCGCCCGCAATAGGTGGCTGCAAAAAACGGGTTCAATTTCTTATAAAATCGAAAGGGAGAACCGATGGAAAAAACAATCCGGCTTACCGTTGGACAAGCAGTGGCTTTATTCCTGCAAAATCAATGGAGTGAACGTGATGGGGTGGAACAGCGGTTGATTCCCAAAGCCTGCGGCATATACGGTCACGGCAATTTGTCGGGTTTGGGGCAGGGCTTTATGGAATGCGGTGGGGAGATAGAATTTCACCAACCTTTTCACGAGCAGAGCATGGTGCATATGGCTGTAGGCTTTGCCCGTGCCAAAAGGCGACTTTCGACCATGGCATGTACTGCCTCCATCGGACCCGGGACAGCCAACATGTATACCGGTGCAGCGGGCGCCACCATTACCAAGGTTCCCGTCCTGCTGCTGCCTTCGGATCATTACGGTACACGGCGACAGGGAATCGTTATGCAGCAACTTGAGCACGGGGTCGAATATGACTTCAGCATAGCAGACGGGTTGCGTCCGGTCAGCGTTTTCTTCGATAAAATAGTACGCCCGGAGCAGCTTACCGCCTCGCTCATGGAAGCGGCGCGCGTCCTCACAAGCCCTGATGAAGCCGGCGCGGTCACGCTCTCACTGTGTCAGGGGGTCCAGAGTGAAGCGGGCGATTTCCCCATAAAACTGTTTGAAAAGCGTGTCTGGCATGTTGATCGGCGCCCCCCTGCGGATTCACAGGTGTCCAGGGTTGTGAGGTTGCTCAAAGATGCGAAGAAACCGCTTATTATCAGTGGGGGAGGGGTATATTATTCAGAAGCGGAGGCCGCACTGCGCGATTTTGCGGAGACATTCGGCATCCCCGTGGTGGAAACCATTGCGGGGCGGAGTACCATGGGCGACGCACTGCCCATGGCGGCCGGCGGATTGGGGGTGGCCGGTAATTTCGCAGCCAACGACCTGGCTGAACATGCGGATCTGGTGATTGCCGTCGGGACGCGTATGCTGGATGTTTCAACCTGTGCACAGACGGCTTTCCAAAACCCGGATGTACGATTTGCTTCCATCAATATTCTGGGGAAGGATGCGTTTAAATTCGCCGCCGAACCGATTCTGGCGGATGCAAGGGAAGGGATTTCGAAACTGGCCGCCGCCGCTAGGGAGATTGGGATTAAGCCCAATGAAGATTGGGTTAAAACAATAGAAAGGGTAAAAAAGGAATGGCATGATCTGGCCTCACCGACTTTGATTGCAAAAGACGGAGAACCTCTGACCCAGGCACAGGCACTGAAAATCGTAAACGATGAGATCCCTGAAAACTCTTATGTGGTGGCTGTGGCGGGCAGTTTGCCGGGAGACGTGCACAAACTCTGGGATACCCGGGGCGACAAGAAATGCCATCTGGATTTCGGTTACTCCTGCATGACCTACGAAATTCCGTCCGGCATCGGTCTTTCCATGGCGGGTGAAAAGAACGTCTTCGTGTGTATTGGAGATGGCACTTACCTGATGAATCCCAGCGATTTGATTGTGGCCGCCCGGGAAGGGATCAATATGACGGTCTGTTTGTTCGTCAATCACGGGTACCAGATTATCCGGGCGTTACAGGTGATGACCACCGGAACGGATTTTGACGTGGAGTTCCGCGAACGGCAGGGAAAAGGGGAAAAGAAGGGCGATTTTCTCCCGATCGATTTTGCGAAACATGCGGAAAGCCTCGGTGCCAAGGTCCACAAGGCATCGACCGGGGAAGTGCTAAGGCTGTCTCTCGAGCGGGCCAAAGGCGAGGAAGGTCTTTCCGTCGTGGTCATCGAAGTGGATCCTTATGAAATGTCGGTCGGGACGAAAAACAGCTTCTGGGATATCGCACCGCCAATGGTGTCGAAAGATCCGAAGGTACAGGATCTCAGGCGCTCTTATGAAGAGCAGCGTGATGAGATCCAGCGATATTACTTATAGCCTAGTGTCCTTCCACGAATGAGAAAATTTGTTCGAGTTCAAGGAAGGCGAAAATTAAAAAAGCTCAGGTTGGGAAATTATGCGGTTTGATGGGGCAATGGGGTCCACCTTAAACAGCTATCAAGAGACAAGAGTTAAGGTGTATCCCATGTCATAAAAAAGGCCAAATTATCCGTTGTGTTTTTCCCCGTGCACATTCCCGCGACAGAGTGTTTAACGGACCATAAAGCGATTTTCCCGAACATCACTGGCACCAGCCGATTCCACAACCGATCTCACGATGTACTCCCCTCTAGCGGCACCGGCGGGCATGCGAAGGGGAACCGTTGAGGTAAACGTTCCATTGGCACGGCTGACCTGAACCTGT
>CAYPQJ010000008.1:0-6404 GCA_964412835.1 uncultured Desulfobacteraceae bacterium
ATCACACCAGAAATTCTTACGACCACAACATATGGAATCGGTTCAATTGCCGCTCATCCGGTCATGGAAAAGGAGTACGTGCACAAGTCCTGCATCGCCTTCGGACCAAAATACGCCTATTTTCAAGCAGATAGAATCACAAAAATCGAAACATGCTCGATACAAGAATACATATGCCAACCTTGAAACCAACGCTTCCATCCTCATGACCTGATTTTCCTGCATCCTAACAGGAAATGAAAGATATCTTCAACAATAATAATAAATTGCAAAAACCCACAACTGGCCAAACTATAGCAAACTCTCAAATAGCGAATACCACTGCCACCTATCCCGCGGATGGGTGACGTGCTGGCGCATGTAAGAAGAACCCATTGAAATAAAGGTGTATTATGCAGGCTCTCGTGAAAACGCTCCGTACTGACATTCGCATACAGGGGGATATCCCGGTGCGCATTCTTGATGTGCTTAGAAGTGAATACGGCGCCCATCTGAAGATTTATAATGGGGACGATGAATACGTGGAGGCAACGGAAACCGATTGGTACAGGGATATAAAAGCGCAAACCACCCCTGGCAACGCAATGCGTATCTATCGGAAAAACTTTGGGTTGACCCAAGCCCAACTTGGAGAAAAACTCGGCAACGTTCCGCGCCAGATCGTTTCCAACATGGAGCGCGGAAGAAAATCCATCAGCCTGGCCAATGCCAAAAAACTTGCTGATATTTTCAATGTTCCTGCAAGCCGCTTTCTCGACCTGTAGATGAATGCGGGAAGACGTTGTCAATTAGACCGGGTCGACTGCGGAAGTGGAACAATCATTAACGCAATGCGTATAATGTCATAGGCCCCCCGTTACGGCTAATGGGGAAAAAATGAACAATTCCGATATCGACCTTTACATCAAATGATTTTCCCCTCGTTTTTCTCGGTTACTTTTTCATTCCCTGTCCAGAATTCTGCCGTCCCTGCGGGACTGATTTCGTTTTCTCGAATCTATCCCGGCAATGAATTGCCGGGCTATTTTCAGATGTCCCTACGGGACGGAAAAAAGGGATTGCTTGCCGGATAAGTCCGACACCCCCTTGAAATCCTTCCCGCTTTTGGCCGATGAAAACAGAATCCGTTTGACAAAAGCAGGGAATCTATGGTGTTATTCAATTTTATCATAGAATCATTTCTAACAGTTAACCATTTGCAAAAAAGGAGGGAGCATGAAAAGAGAAAAACGGTTTGGCAGTTTTTGTGTCCTGTTTTTGGTTGCGGCGGTGTTATGCCTATGGGGCGGCGTGGGGGCGAAGGTCTACGCCGCTGAAAAAATGTCTGCCTGCGCCGCTGACAAGCAGATCAACAAAGAAATTTCTCCCGAGGCCCAATTGGTTTCCCTTGGCTGTTTTTTCAAAAAATGGGAAGGTGTCAATACGCTCCATTTCAAGGTTTCCCTCAAGAATGTGAGCGATAAGCCCCAGCGTTTCAGGGTCAATATCTTTTTGGACAATGGTAAGGCCGTGGGCGGTCTGATCCCCCGGAAGACCAAAAAAGGACTGGTAAAGCCGGAACAGACCGCTTCTTTTGTTTATCCGGTCAAAAACATGACCAGCAAGGCCAAGTCCATTGACATCAGAATTACCACCATGGGGAAATAGCACCTCAATAATAAGAAAGGGAGGTTCACATGAAAATGAAAAAACTCAGCATCTTGTTGGCTCTTTTTGGGATATTGCTCCTGGTGTTTGCCGCACCGGCTGCTTCAAAAACCGTGTTCCTGGGTATCGGTACCGGCGGTACCGGCGGGATCTACTACCCCTATGGTGGCGGCGTGGCGGAAATCTGGACTCAGTATGTGCCGGGTGTAAAAGCCGTGGCGGAAGTAACGGGGGCCAGTGTGGAAAACGTCAAACTGGCATCCAAGGGTGAAACCGTCGTCGGAGAAGTCATGGGCGATGTGGCCGTGGCCGGCTACAAAGGGATCAGCAAATTCAAAGGAGAAAAGCAGAAGATTTTGTCCATGGCCATTATGTACCCCAACCTGCTTCAGATGGTAACCCTCAAGGACAGTGGCGTTACGAACGTGGAACAGGTGAAAGGAAAGACCATCAGCACCGGCAGCCCGGGAAGCGGCACCAACTTCATGGCCGAGGAGGTGTACAAAGCGCTGGGCGTTCCCAAAGACGCCTATAAAGACTCGCGGCTCTCTTTTACAGAGAGCTCTAACGCGCTTCGAGACGGCATGATTCAGATGGGTACCTGGTGCGTTGGCCCCGGGACCAGTTCCATCTTGGACCTGGCCACCACACACGACATTCGAATCTTGCCCTTTACACCCGGACAGACGAAAAAAATCCTTGCCTCAAACAAGACTTACTCCGCCATCGAGCTGTCGGGCGGTGTGTACCGAGGGGTGGATAAACCCGTCGCCACCATCGGCGTCTGGAATGTGATGATCTGCCAGAAATCCCTGGACACGGAACTCGTGTACAAACTGGTAAAGGCCCTGTTTGAGCACAACGACATGCTGTGCAAGATTCATCCGTCCGCAGCCTACACCACGCCCGAAAACACAGTGAAGTACTCCCCCATACCGCTCCATCCGGGCACCATCAAATACCTGAAGGAAAAGGGGATCAAGGTGCCGGCGAATCTGATTCCATAGGGCGCGGAAAAAGTGTGAAAAAGCCGCTACGCTTCATGCTATGGGGCGCCGTGGTTGTGTTTGGGTTGCTCCTCCCGGCCGCCTGGCTTTTGCCGGGCGGTCTGGAGTTGTGCATCACCCCTGTGGAGAAAGCGGATCCCCTGCTGGTTTTGCCCCTGAATCCAGGAGAGCGTTTTACCCTCCACTACGTGCATTCCGTGGAAAATGCGCCCATTTGGGAAACCCACAGTGTGGACAGTGAGGGGCGGATCTACATTGAAGAAGAGCGCTACCTGAAATTCGGGGCCGGCATGGGCCGCATGCCGGGAATCGGCCGCATGGTGCGGCGGGGGCCCTATGAGGTCATCGAGGACATGCACATGGCCACCGGCAATTTTGTGTTGCGCATCGGCAGCCCCGGCGTGGACCATACCATTTTGTGGCGGGGGATGAAGACGAACCTCTCTCGTGTGGCGCCCCACGTGGCCGCTCAGTTCAGCGCTCGGCCGGTGAATCTGCTCTACCGAATTTTTCGCGTGCTTTTTCCCCATTCGGCAACACCATAACAGAAAAGATCTCACGCAAAGGCGCCAAGACGCTAAGATTTTTTTGTTCCTCAAACGGGAGGCAACCATGACGGAAATACGGGAAACCGCATCTTCTTCCCCCATGGAAAAGGGTATCATCGGTGCCGTCGCCGTGATCGGTGTTGGGCTGAGTCTGTTTCAACTGTACACGGCCGGTATCGTCGCCATGACCGCCATGCGGCACCGGGCTGTTTTTCTGAGCAGCATCCTGGTGCTGGCTTTTTTGACACGCCCCTTGTACAAAAATAGAAACCATAAGGCCTATGCGGCTTTCCGGTGGATAGACCTCTTCCTGTGCGTCCTCAGTATTGCCGTTGGCGCCTATATCTTTATCGATTTAAACGGGATCTTTGATCGCCAAGGGGACTGGAGCCAGTGGGACATCGCCACGGGGATCACCCTGATTCTGCTGGTCCTGGAAGCCACCCGCCGGGTGATCGGATTGAACCTCACCTGCATTGCGTTGGCCTTCCTCTGCTTCGGCTATTATGGCCCGTACATACCCGACCTTCTCGTCCACAAAGGGTATTCCATCGAACGGATGGCCACCACTCTGTCACTGACCACCGAAGGGATTTTCGGGTTGCCAACCGGGGTCGCCGCCACCTTTGTGTTTATTTTCATCCTGTTCGGGTCTTTCCTGGAAAAGACCGGCGCGGGCAACTTTTTTATCGACATGGCCTATTCCATTACCGGGCGGTTTTCAGGGGGACCGGCTAAAACCGCCGTGGTGGCAAGCGGATTCATGGGATCCGTTGCCGGAAGCGCCGTGGCCAATGTAGTGGCCACCGGATCTTTTACCATTCCCATGATGAAAAAGATCGGCTATAAACCCCATGTGGCTGCAGCCGTAGAGGCGGCCGCTTCCACGGGCGGACAGCTCATGCCCCCCATCATGGGGGCCGGCGCATTTCTCATGGCGGAGTTCACCCAGACGCCTTACCTTGAAATCATCAAAATCGCCTTTATCCCCGCAGTGCTTTATTTTTTTTCCGTAATCCTTTTTGTCCATCTGGAAGCTCAGAAAGCCGGTATATGGGGTCTTCCCAAGGAAATGCTGCCCAACTTTCTGAAAACTCTCAAAACGGGCATCCATTTCATCCTCCCCGTGGGCATCCTTGTAACGGTTCTGCTCATGAACTACAGCCCCATGATGGCAGGATTCGTTGCCATCATCGCACTTTACGTCACGGCGCTCTTTCGAAAGTCGTCCCGGATTTCATTTTTGACCCTTCTCAAAACCCTGGAGCAGGGGGCGAAGAACGCCGTGGTGGTGGCCGTGGCCTGCGCCGCCGCCGGCATCATCGTCGGCGTGGTCAATCTGACGGGAACGGGACTCCGTTTTTCTTCTCTGATTGTCTCCCTTTCCCATGGAATTCCGCTGCTCGCCCTGGCCCTGGTGGCCATGGCGTCGCTGCTGCTGGGAATGGGACTGCCCGTGACCGCATCCTACATCGTCCTGGTCATCCTGGCCGGACCGGCGCTGATGGATCTGGGAATTCCGCTGCTAACCGCCCACATGATCGTTTTCTGGTACAGCCAGGACGCCAATATCACACCGCCGGTGGCCCTGGAATCCTTTGCCGCCGCCGGCATTGCCGGATCCAGCCCCATGAAAACGGCCTTCACCTCCTGGAAACTGGCCAAGGGGCTCTACATCCTGCCCATCGTCATGGCCTATCATCCCCTGCTGCTGAACGGCCCCACCGGCGAAGTGGTCCGGACCGTCATTTTCTGCACCCTGTCCATGATTGGTTTTGTGGTGTGCATGGAACGCTTTTGCCTGGTCCCCCTCAGCTGGGTTGAAACCATCCTGTTCGGGGGATCGGCCACCCTTCTCATCTGGGTGGGCGACACATGGAACTATATGGGGCTTATCATTCTCATGATTCTTGTGGCATACCAGATCATCCGATTTAGAAAAGAACCCCGCAGAAACCCTGCTGCATCGACCGGAGGAGTCCATGAAAGCGTTGAACCCATTTGAACTGATCGAAAAACGGGAAATAACAGAACTGAAAACCGAAGCCCGTCTGTACCGCCACAGAAAAACCGGGGCCGAGATCTTGAGCATGATCGCTGATGACGAAAACAAGGTTTTCGGCATCACCTTTCGAACACCCCCCTTTGATTCCACCGGAGTGGCCCATATCCTGGAGCATTCCGTTCTTTGCGGCTCCCGGAAATACCCCGTGAAAGAGCCCTTTGTGGAGCTTCTGAAAGGGTCCCTCCAGACGTTTTTGAACGCCTTTACTTACCCGGACAAAACCTGCTATCCCGTGGCCAGCCAGAACCTTCAGGATTTTTACAACCTTATGGACGTCTACCTGGATGCGGTATTCTATCCCAGAATCACGCAGGAAATTTTTCAGCAGGAAGGATGGCATTTTGAGCTGGAGAAAAAAGAGGCGGAAATGGTGTTCAAAGGGGTGGTCTTTAACGAAATGAAAGGGGCCTATTCTTCGCCGGACAATGTGCTTTCAGAATACTCCCTTCAGTCCCTGTTCCCGGACAATGCCTATGGCCTGGATTCAGGGGGAGATCCCAAAGAGATTCCCCGCCTCACTTATGAGCAGTTCTTTGACTTTCACAAAAGATACTACCATCCGTCCAATGCGCGCATCTTTTTTTATGGGAATGATGATCCGGAAGAACGCCTGGTGAGGTTAGAGGGTGTACTCAAGGATTTCGAACCCCTGTCGGTGGATTCCAATGTTCAGCTTCAAACGCCATTTGAGAAACCCAAAAAGCAGGTTCGCCCTTACATGGCGGGTGAAGCGGACGGGTCAAATACCAGGGGTATGATGACTGTGAACTGGATGTTGGGCGAAACAACAAATGCAGATGATAATTTCTCCCTGCGTGCCCTGGATTACATTTTGCTGGGCATGCCCGCCTCTCCCCTTCGAAAGGCCCTCATCGATTCGGGGCTGGGTGAGGATGTAACGGGCGGCGGGCTGGAAGCAGAACTCCGACAAATGTGTTTTTCCACCGGCCTCAAGGGCATTGAAACGGAGAATGCACAGAAAATTGAGGATCTCATCCTGGATACCCTGAAATCGCTCAACCTTTCGGGCATTGACCCCCATACCGTTGAGGCGGCCCTCAACACCATTGAATTCCGCCTGCGGGAAAACAACACCGGCAGTTTCCCCCGGGGCCTTTCCCTGATGCTGCGGTCCCT
>CAYPQJ010000008.1:6504-45750 GCA_964412835.1 uncultured Desulfobacteraceae bacterium
GCGGGAAGATCTGGCGCCGCAAAACAAAATTATCCCCCTGGTTGAAACGGATGAAAAGGGCACTCCCATTCTGCTCCACGACCTTTTTACCAATGGCATTGTATACATGGATCTGGGGCTTGACCTTCACCATCTGCCCGCCGAATATGTGCCCTATATTCCCCTTCTGGGGCGGGCCTTTGTTGAAATGGGGACGGAAACGGAAGATTTCGTATCGCTGACGCAGCGCATCAGCCGAAAAACAGGGGGTATCTATCCCGCACCCTTCATGTCGGATGTCCAGGAAGCCCGTGGAAGTACCGCCTGGCTGTTTCTCCGGGGAAAAGCCATGAACCACCAGGCCGATGCGCTGATACAGATTTTTGAGGATGTGCTGCTGACGGTTAAATTAGACAACCGGGAGCGTTTCAGGCAAATGGTTATGGAGGAAAAGGCCCGGGTTGAACAAAAATTGATACCCGCCGGCCACCAGATGGTGAACCTGCGTTTGAGATCCCATTTTTCCGAATCCCATTGGGCTTCTGAACAGATGGGGGGCATCAGCTATCTCTTTTTTGTCAGACAGCTGGCCCGGGATATTGAAAAGGACTGGGCGAAGGTCCTTGCCACTTTGAAGGATATCCACCGCATACTGGTGAACCGGAAGACTACCCTGGCCAATATTACCATCGATGCTTCCGGATGGAAACGCTTTGAACCCCGGTTACGCCGGTTGCTGCAAGCCCTGCCGGATGCACCGGTTTCTCAATCCGGCATTCTGAAGGCGGATTGGCCCGGCCACAGCAAGCCCCTCTTTGAAGGGATGACCATCCCAAGCCAGGTGAACTATGTGGGCAAAGGCGCGGATCTCACGGAATTGGGGTATGAATTCGACGGCTCGGCCCTGGCCATTACAAGATATGTGCGCAATGCCTGGTTGTGGGACCGCGTTCGGGTACAGGGCGGCGCCTATGGAGCCTTCGTTCTGCTGGATCGCATCTCCGGGGTATTGACCCTGGTTTCCTACCGGGATCCCAACCTGATGCAAACCCTGGATATCTTTGACCGATCCGCGCAGTTTCTGGAAGAAGAGATCCTTTCGAAAGACGAATTGACCAAAAGCATTATCGGCGCCATCGGGGATCTGGACAGCCACATGCTGCCGGATACCAGGGGGTTCGTTTCAATGATTCGATCTCTGACAAACGATACCGAAACGCTGAGGCAGCAAATGCGGGAAGAACTTCTGGGAACCACAACTTCCCATTTCAAGGCCATGGGCAGGTTTCTAAGGGCAGTGGCGGAGGAAGGCGTGGTGAAAGTCTTGGGTTCTTCCACAGCCATGGAAACGGTGGAAAAGGAGCGACCGGGCTGGCTGAAACGGGTTAAGGTGCTGTAGATTTTGAGGAATAAGCCCCCTGAAGGCCCGTCATGACCCCATGGCAGCGACATGCGGTGCTTAGCAAGATGGGACCGCGGGCCTTTTCGATTCTGTCGGCCAGATCAAAAAGTTCTTGCGTGCGATACCCGCCGACGCCGGGACCCAGTTGATGGCTGCGGATCACCAGGCTTTTCCATGGGGGAAACTGAATATCTCCAAGGAGTTCAAACATATTCTGCTTTCGGGGTTTTCCTGTGAAGGTACAGATATCGCGAGGTTCGGCACAATCGTCCGGGCAGAGGAAATCCGCATGGCTGACAAATATATTGCCGTTCTCTACCCGCAGGGGATGGGGCAGGAGCGGATCCATCTCTGCGGGGATGGGAATCCGTTGCAGGTTTTTTTTGCTTTGGTCCAGCAGACGCCACTCCGCCGCCAGGTGAATGGGGACCGCCGGAATGATCCAGTCGGGATGTTTTTCTTCCCTCTTCGGCAGATGTTCTGCGAGGTAGGCGGCCCCGTCAGCCTTGATGAGGGTTCTTCCGGGACCTTCCGCCCCATGAAGTTTTTCCGCTTCCAGGTCCACCAGCACAAGGCGCAGATCCTTTATTTTACCGGTTAACCGATCCGCTGCCATGCGCCCGAAACGGCCGGCACCGATGATCCATATTTCTTTCATATAAAACCCGAAACGATGTAGGGGCAACCCCCCGTGGTTGCCCTTTTATCCGTTTTACCCGTTATCAGGGCGGCCATAGGGGGCCGCCCCGACGCCATCATTCACCAGCCGAATATCCAGGGGGCCGGAACCCGTATCCAGATGGTTATCCCGTTGGGCGAAGGGAATCTCGATGTCCTCTTCCTGGAAGATCTGGTTAATCTGATGCCGAATCTGGTTCTGTACCTTAATGGCGTCTGAAAGGGAGACAAACACGCGCAGCTTGAAATCCAGTGAGTCGGCGCCAAATCCTTCAAAATACACGCTGGGACCTGGATTGTCCAAAACCAGTCTGTTTTCCTTGGCAATTTGGAGCAGCAGTTCCTCGGCTTTTTTCGCATCGGAACCGTAACCGATACCCACATCAATGACCACGCGCCTGACATTGTCGGAAAGAGACCAATTGGTGATTTTTTCGGAAAGAAAAGCCTGGTTGGGAACAATCAACTCACGCCGGTCCCAGTCGGTGATGGTGGTGGAACGGATGCGGATTCTTGAAACCTTACCGCTGGACCCAGCAACCGTGACCGTATCTCCCAACCGGATGGGCCGCTCAAAAAGGATGATGATGCCCGATACAAAATTGGCGAAGATATCCTTGAGCCCGAAACTCAAGCCCACGGTCATGGCGGCCGCCAGCCATTGAAACTGCTTCCACCCAATGCCCAGGGCATTCAACCCGGCAAACAGGCCCACCATGAAAATGGTGTACTGAGCAATCAGACCGAAAGATTGTTGGCTGCCGGCATCCAGTTTGGAACTCCTGGCCATGAGAATTTCCAGCAAAGCCGTTCCCGATTTCACCGCGATAAAGGTCGCGACAAAAATGATGACGGCGATGATGAGGTTAAGCAGGGTAATGGCCTGCAGAATGGGCGTTCCGGCCTTGTCCACACCGATTTCCCGATTCCAGAGTGCCACGTTGTCCAGGAAACGAAAGGCGGGGAACACATCGGCCCAGATGAACCAGAGCCCCATGAGGCCGACCACGAGGGTCACGGAACGGATGAGCATGGATGTCTGTTCGTTGATTTCCTGAAGGTCCAGGGATGGTGCTGAAATCTGTGGTGTTGACTGAATGCTTTCTTCAGGATCCCCCTGGGCCTCCCGAGCTTTTCTGGCGGCCTCTTCCTGTTCCCGCAGGGCCTTTTGAAGTGCCAGTTTTGCCTGAGCCGCTCTCAATCCCCGCAACATGACGGCATTGACCAGCACCAGGGCCAGCACCAACCATGCCATTTCGGTCAAACTCCAGGCCAGCCGGTAGGCCGTGAAATAGTACCCCAGGATTGTCAGGACCATGAGCGCCACGGGGCAGAGAAGGAAAAGGGTTGACCAGAGGGGAAGATATTTACTGAGCCGGCCGTCCGGCCGTCTTTCGCGAACGGCTTGCGACAGGGGGCTTGATCTGCCGATTGATCGCCATAATACCAGGAGCATGGGAACCATGGACAACAGGAACAGCAGCCGACCCAGAGAGCTTCGAAATCCCTGGGTCTGGGGACCGTTTTGAATCATGATCGCAAAAAACAACAGCGGCACAAACAGGAGTAAAAGTGTCCGGGCCGAACGGACCATTGAATTGCAAACCGACGCATTCCACAGAAAATGGGTCCTTCCCGGCCCTCCCTGCCTGCAGAGCTGCACCGTCAGCCTGAGAAGAATAAAGGCTTTCAGGGAGACGGCAAGCCCGGAACAGACCGCCCGGGTAAAATAGTCCCCCGTGGGGAGCGCTTTCAGGTGGATTGCCGCCAGATAGAGGATGACCGGAATGCCGGCGGTTTGGATAACGATCCAGAGCATCAGGGCGAGAGTTCCACCCATCCCTTCTGTGGATGTT
Source organism: uncultured Desulfobacteraceae bacterium (assembly GCA_964412835.1). GTDB lineage: Bacteria > Desulfobacterota > DSM-4660 > Desulfatiglandales > Desulfatiglandaceae > NaphS2. Next base: position 10,420 of record CAYPQJ010000008.1, read on the forward strand.
TTTCCCCCATGGGACTTGATGCTTCGCCTGATCCAGGGCTTTGAAAAAATGACCATGAAAAGCCCTAACACCAGGAGCCCCCAGATGGCCGGTCGGCTTCCCATGGACAGCCCCAGATCCCCCAAAAATTTCTGCCAGTTGGCGGGGCTGAACATCCATAAGAGCACATTTTCAGAGAGGGTTACATCCGCTGGCGAAATCAGATCAGCACTCTGGGTCCACAAAAGACGCTCGTTAATAAAATCCCGGTATTCTTCGGACAAGACGTCCAGTTTTTTCTGGGCCGCCTCCTGAGCAGTCAGTTTTTTCAGATAATTGATATACGATTTTCCGGTCTCTTCAAATAATTTTCGCCGGCTTTCCAGCAGAAGAAACGCCTGCATGGTGAGCGTTTCGTTTTGTTTGGGGGAAAGAGAGGCTTCCAGTTTGTCCAGTTGATCATAAATGTTGTTTTTTAAAACCAGATAGTCCTGGCGTTCCTGAATCATCTCATCATTGGCCAGGTTGACCCTGAGAATTTCGTTGCGGCGTTGATGCGCCACCCTTGGGTTCGCCCGGCTCTTCCGGAGGGTCTCCCGTCGAGACTGAAGCCACTGCCCGGCTTTCCGGGTCAACCCCATCATTTTGATCCGCCTCCGGGTGAGTTCAAAATCCTTCTCGGTCTGATTCAGTCGGGCTTCCAGCAACTTGGCGGTTTTGTCCGCCTCCTTCTCCTTAACATCAAGTTCAATCAGGGTTTCAGACAATGCCAGATTCTGCTCTCCCAGCTTTTTCAGGAAGTCGCCGGCTTTAGGCCAGTTATCCGAAGCCATTTGGCTCAAGGATTCCTGGGTCTGGCGCTTCTCAATAAAGCCCACATCACTCTGCTTGTGTTGCCGCGCCGATTCCCAGGTCTTGATCAGGGCTTCCAGTCGGTGGACTTTCCGGGTGAACAAAGCCTGCTGGTTCTGGGTGACGGCCATTTCCCGCTTGGAAACGACCACCTCCTGGTCCGCCGCCTTGAGCTGGGCTTCCAGGGAGGATTGTTGCGCTCGAAGGCTGGTCCTCCTGGCGCGGATCAGGCGGGACGATTCATCTTCCGGCTTGGGGCGGGCCAGCTTTTCCTGTAATTCCGACAGGGTCTGTTCATATTGGGCAATACTCCGGCGCAATTGGAACGGACGTTTGAGCAAATCCTGTAACTTCTGTTGTTTTAACTCAAGCTGGGTTTGCACCTCCGCCAGTTCAACATGCAGACCGGCAATTTCGCCTTCGATCTCCACCAGGGCCATGGCCTTGGCGCGCTCTTCCACCGCGGCGGTTCGGACAGGCTTCACCCCTCCCCGGGGCAAATCCTTTGGGTGGGGCAGTTCTTTGAGGGTCGCGTCGTATTCAGACATCCGTTCAATGGCTTTTTCCCGGCGCTTCAACGAATCGAGGGCTTTTTGATAAAATGAGATAATCCGCTCTTTGGATTCAGGTGACAGTTTGGGTGCTGCTTTGGCAATTCGAATCCTTTCCTCCAATGCCGGCACCGTCAGGTCCGGCAACCCATCCAAGGAGGGGGAAACCGTTTTTTCAACGCCTTGACCCTCAGTGGACCGGCAGAGCGGCGGCGTTATAACCAGAAAAAGCAAAGCAACGACAAGGGACAATGCAAAAATTGCCGCCTTCTGTCGGTTCCCGGGGAAAGAAAGACAACACATTGACATATTTCCTCCTGCTCACATGAGCTTGATTACGGTTTTAGGCATTCCGGCCCAGCCAACTCTGGAAACATACGTGTAGACGATTTTCTTGTCAACCGGTTCCGGGAAATTTCCCTTTTTCCTTCACATTCAAGGGGTGTTTGTTGTATACAAATGTCCGTATTCATCAATCACAATTCTTTACGGCATAAAATACCGGAGATACCAGAATGGGTAACCAAACAGTTCATTTTTTGCCCGCGGACCGATGTGTCGACGTGGCGGACGGCACCACCATTGCGGAGGCGGCCCATCAAGCAGATGTGTTTATCACCAATCTCTGCGGCGGCGAAGGGGTCTGCGGCAAATGCCGTGTGCAGGTGACAAAGGGCCGCGCCGATGCCGAAGCGCATGCAAAGGGCTTTTTCTCACAGGATCAAATCATGAAAGGGTATGTCCTGGCCTGCCAGACGGAGATCCATGACGACCTGGAAATCATCATCCCCGCCGAATCCCGCGTGGATGCCTCCAAAATCATGACCGGCGGTGAAAGCCAGGCCACGGCGGAACTGGAACTGAATCCCCTTGTCAAAAAGTCCTATCTGGCCCTTTCAGCACCCTCCGTGGAGGACAATGTGCCTGATCTGGAACGGATTGCCAGGGAACTGCGAAAAGAACTGGGGTGGCATACCTTTGATATCTCCCTCGACTGCCTGCAGACCCTTTCCACAAAGCTGCGTGAAAACGACTGGAAAGTAACGGTGACGGTGGCCAAACACGGGGGAAATTATCAAATCCTGCAAATCGACCCCTTTGATACGGCCAAATCCCATTACGGCCTAGCCGTGGATGTGGGGACCACCACGGTGGTGGTCCAGCTGCTGGATTTAAACACCGGCGAAGTGCTGGATGTGGAAGGATGCCACAACAAGCAGGCCAGTTTTGGAGAAGACGTCATTTCGCGTGTCATATTTGCCTGCGGTAAAGGGGGCCTGGACCCCATCCAACAGGCCGTGGTCAAAAACGTCAACACCCTGATCGCGAGGCTTGTCAAGAAGCGGGGAATTTCCCGTGAAGAGATCGACGTCATCGTGGCAGCCGGCAACACCACCATGAGTCATCTGCTCCTGGGGTTGACCCCCTGCTCCATTCGCCTGGATCCCTATGTGCCCACCACCGATGAGTTCCCCCAAATCCGGGCTTCCGAGATCGGCATCCGCATCAACCCCCGGGGTATACTGGAGGTCATGCCCTGTGTCGCCTCCTATGTGGGGGGAGACATCGTGGCGGGTGTTCTGGCAAGCGGTATATCGGAACATGAAGAAGTCAAGTGCCTCATCGATATCGGCACCAACGGTGAAATCGCCATCGGCAACCAGGACTGGCTGGTGTGCTGCTCGGCTTCCGCAGGCCCCGCCTTTGAGGGGGGGGGGACCCGTTGCGGCATGCGGGCCACCGACGGCGCCATTGAGAAAGTGGTCATCGAGGACGGTGAGCTGCATTATGAAACCATCGGCGGCAAAAAACCCCGGGGGATCTGTGGTACCGGGCTCATCGACTGCATTTATGAGCTGGTGCGAAACAACATCATCGGCCAGGACGGCAAGTTCCACCGGCAGCGGGAAGACGCCCGCCTGGATGTTGAAGACGGTATTCCAGAGTACATCATAGCTTGTGCCGATGAAACGGAAACCGCGGCCAATGTGGTCATCACCGAATCGGATATCGATAATCTCATCAAGAGCAAAGGTGCGGTGTTTGCGGCCATAAAATCCCTCATGGATTATATCGGGCTGGGGTTCGATACGATCGATACCCTGTATGTGGCAGGGGGTTTCGGCAGCTTTCTCAATATTCCAAAGTCGGTGGCGATCGGGCTTCTGCCCGATATCCCACTGGAGAAAATCAAATTCATCGGCAACAGTTCCCTGACGGGGGCACGGGCCTGTCTGCTTTCTGAGGATGCCTTTGAAACCTGCCTGAACATATCAAGGTCCATGACCAATATCGAACTGTCCACCCATCAGCCCTTTACCGATGAATACATTGCAGCCCTGTTCCTGCCCCACACGGATGGCAAACTCTTCCCTTCGGTCACATACACCAAGATATGACACCAGAGGAGGCGAAAATGGATCACAATAAAATCAAAGGAATCCTGGAGGGATGCGAATTCTTCAAGGGTCTTGAGGAAACCTATATCGAGAACATTGCCGGTCTCTGTCAGGTCTGTAATTTTGAACCGGGGGAATATATTTTCTCTCAAGGGGATTTCGGTGAATATCTTTATGTGATCGCCGAAGGGAACGTTTCCCTGGAACGGTCCATAGACTTGGGAACCCGCAAAGGGAACGCTGTGATCGGACTCCTGGGAAAAGGGCGAGCCATGGGATGCTGGTCGACCCTGTTGGGCCAGCCCCACACGCTTATGAGTTCGGCCGTTTGCCGGAAGCCCACAACGGTGGTGAGTATCAGAGGAACGGAGCTGAGAGAAATCATGGTGGATAACTATAAGATGGGATTCAGAATGATGGAAAGCCTCTGTTTTCTGCTTCGGGACCGGCTTCACGGTGCGCTGGGTGCCATGGAGAATATTTGAGGATTAAAAGAAGCTGTTAGCTCTTGGCTGTTAGCTAACAGCTTACGGCTAAAACGGAGATCCCTCGTGGATGACGACATTCGCGCCCTGGAAGCGGCCATGCTGGCGGATATTGAGGGTCGGCTTCAAGGGTTTGAAAAAGAAAGAAAAAACCTGATTCCCATGCTTCAAATGATCCAGGAACGGCATGCCTACCTGTCGCCCGATGCCCTTCAATTGGTTGCGGACACCCTTGAACTGGCCCTGTGCGAGGTCTATGGCGTCGCGACCTTCTATAACCAGTTCCGGTTTCACCCGCCGGGAAAACACCACATGAAGGTGTGCCTGGGTACCGCCTGTCATGTGCGGGGCGGCGACATCATCTTAGAGAATTTTGAACGAAAGCTAGGGATAGGCCACGGGGAAACCACCCCGGACCGGGAATTCAGCATTGAACGGGTGGCCTGTGTGGGGTGCTGTGCCCTGGCCCCGGTAGTGATTGTGGATGAGACGGCTCACGGTCATGTGGCCCCCAGCAAGGTGGAGGGGCTGATTTTGGGGTTTCAGATTGAAAAGGAAAAACAGGCGCGGGAAGATCAGGAAAATGGATCCCAAGAATAAGGTGAATCTGGAAGAAGCCTTTGCCCCCCTTCGCGAAAAGGCCCGGGCCCGGTTGGAATCTATGGGTGATTCTTCCGGTATCGTCATCCATGTCGGCATGGCTACCTGCGGCATTGCGTCGGGGGCGCTGGAGACCAAAGCAGCTTTTGAGGAGGCCCTGGCGGAGCGGAACATGGCGGCCCGCATCCATCCGGTGGGGTGCATCGGACATTGCTATGCGGAGCCGGTGGTGATCATTGAAAACCCCGGTTTCCCCGCGATCCTGTATCACCAGGTAACACCGGGAAAAGCCCGGATGCTGGTGAAATCCTTCCTGGAAAAAGGGGACCCGCTTTTTGAATATCTCATGGGGGCCATGGTTGAAAACGACATGATTCCCCAGGTATGGGATTTTCCACGGTTCAATATGGAAAAACGCCTGGTCATGGAAAAATGCGGTCAGGTGGACCCCGAAGAGATCGAGGATTATCTGGCCCTCGGGGGGTATGGTACCCTGGTCAAGGCCCTTCAATCCTCACCGGAAATAATCATCGAAGAAATTAAGGCGGCCGGCCTGCGGGGCCGCGGCGGTGCGGGCTTTCCCACAGGGCTTAAATGGGAGCTTGCGGCAAAGGCCCAAGGGGTTAAAAAAACCGTCATCTGCAATGCCGACGAGGGTGATCCCGGGGCCTACATGGACCGAACCATATTGGAAAGCAACCCCCATCAGGTGCTGGAAGGGATCATTATCTGCGCCCATGCGGTGGGAGCGGAAAATGCCATTGTGTATGTGAGGGCGGAATATCCCCTTGCCGTCAAAATGGTCAACCGGGCCATTATGCAGGCCGAGGAAAAGGGACTTCTGGGAAATCAGGTCCTGGGCAGCCCGTTCAGCCTTCACATGGAGGTTTTTCAGGGTTCCGGGGCTTTTGTGTGCGGCGAGGAAACAGCTCTGATACAATCCATCGAAGGCCGGCGCGGCATGCCCACTTACCGTCCCCCTTTTCCCGTTCAGAAAGGGCTTTGGGGGCAACCCACCGTCATCAACAATGTCAAAACCTTTGCAACGGTTCCTTCCCTGATGGCCCGGGGGGCCGAGCGGTTTCGGGAGATCGGAACGGAAAAAAGCCCGGGAACCGCCATCTTTTCCGTGGTGGGCAATGTGCGTCACGCGGGTCTTGTGGAAATCCCCATGGGCGTGGATCTGCGCACCCTTATTTTTGATACCTGCGGTGGCGTTCCCAATAAAAAGGCATTCAAAGCCGTTCAGATCGGCGGACCTTCCGGGGGGTGTTTGCCGGCGGAGTTCCTGGATACCCCCATTGATTTCGACTCCCTGACCGACGCGGGGGCCATGATGGGTTCCGGCGGCATGGTGGTCATGGATGAGGACACCTGCATGGTGGATGTGGCCCGGTATTTCCTGGATTTCACCCAGAATGAATCCTGCGGCAAATGTACTTTCTGCCGGGTGGGCACCCACCACCTGCTGGAAATTCTGGTTCGCATTACCAAGGGGGAGGGACGCGAAGGAGACCTGGAAACCCTGGAAGCCCTCAGTGAGGACATCAAGGCAGGGTCCCTATGCGGTCTTGGAAAGACGGCCCCCAATCCGGTGTTGACTTCTTTGAGGTATTTCCGGGACGAATATGAGGCCCACATCAAGGAAAAGCGGTGCCCGGCCTGCATGTGCCGGGATTTGACGGCCTTTTACATCGATCTTGACAAGTGTGCCCGGGGTTGCGATGCGTGTGTGGGCTGTTGTCCGGTGGAAGCCATTTTCACCACCAGCAATCGAAAAAAAGGGGTCGACCAGACCCTCTGCGTGAAGTGCGGTGAATGTGTCACCGCGTGTCCCCCGGAATATGATGCGGTTGTTAAGGTGTCACCGCCGAATCTGGCGCCTATTGTGGAACGGCCGGCGGATTGATTGTAGGGGCGAAAAACCCAATTTTGAACTGGGCGCCCCTACTGAAAATATTTGAGAGATTGATGTCATGATAAATATCATTGTGGATGACAGGGAACTTCAGGTGGAGGAGGGCGCCAATCTGCTCAAAACCTGCCTTGAACATGACATATATATTCCCAATCTCTGCTACATGGACATGCTGGAGCATCCCCCCGCTTCCTGCCGGCTCTGTTTTGTGGAAATTGAGGGCCATCATCAACCGGTCCCCTCCTGCCAGATGGAAGTGGCTGAAAATATGATGGTAAAGACCGACACACCGGCGGTGCGGCGGCTGCAGCGGACAGCCCTGGAGCTGCTGCTCTCGGTACACCATGTGGACTGCGGCCATTGTCCGGCCAACAAGAAATGCGAACTGCAGAAAATCGCTCGTTTTCTGAAAGTGGGACTCAAACCCAAACGCCTGGGAACTTTCCTGAAAAATCAGGAAACCATGGATGATCATCCGTTCCTGAACCACCATCCCAACCGGTGTGTTCTGTGCGGCAAATGCATTCAGGTCTGTCGCGAGGCCCACGGCACACCTCTCATGGCTTTTGCCGATCGGGGGTTTAAAACACTCATCCGGTTTTATGGAGAACAAGGGGCAAATTCGGTTCCCTGCGAAGAATGTCGAAGCTGCGTGAACATCTGCCCAGTGGGGGCCCTTACCCTGAAAAATCGATTCATCGCGGATTAGCGTGAAATTGTCATGGCCGGTTTATATCCCGAAGGGGATGTGGGCATAACAATCTGGTCGACGCACAGACCGCGAATAGCCTCCCGGCCTATCCGCTGCTTTCGGCAAGGCTGGTTACCCTGGTCATTCGCCCCTTTAAGAAATGAGGCTTAAGAAATGGTACAATTCGAATGGGACCCTGCCAAAGCAAAGATGAACTTGAGGAAGCACGGCATTGCTTTTCGAGAAGCTGCTACTGTTTTACGGGACCCGTTGGATATCACTATTTTTGATCCTGATCATTCCAATGAGGAAAATCGGTTCATAACCTTTGGATTCTCAACCGCAGGTAGGCTCCTGATGGTGGCTCATACTGAACGTGGCGAGAGAATCCGCATCATAAGTGCACGACGGCTTACCCGTGCGGAGCGAGAGGCATATGAAGAAGAAATCCAAAGACGACAAAAGTGACGATCTTCGTCCTGAATACGATCTCCGTGAATTGTTCAAGGATGGTGTCCAAGGCAAATACGCAGACCGTTTCCAGGAAGGTACCAATTTGGTTCTATTGGACAGTGATATAATGGAGACTTTTCCAAATGATAAGGCTGTAAACGAAGCCCTTCGGTTGGTAATTAAGTTGACAAAGCTGACGAAGTCCAAAAAGAAGAGCACGCCACACAAAGGGGCATACTCGCAGACGTAAGGGCCTCGGCAAAAAAATAAATACACAGCCCTAAATCCCGACCATTACAGGGATTGATCCAGATACAAATGGCTCGCTCCTGATCTTGGGCGTTAGAAGGTTTTGAATTTTTACGGGTTCATCATTCCGTGAACCGATTCCATGTTAAAAATAGGCCACCTCTCACTCAAAAATTACCTCATCATGGCCCCCATGGCGGGCATCACCAACCCGCCGTTTCGTTTGATCGCCAAGCGACTGGGAGCGGGGCTCGTGGTTACGGAGATGGTGAGCGCCGTGGGTCTTTCCCGAGGCCATGAAAAGACCTTTCGCTACCTGGAGGGTTCTCCCGAGGAAAAACCCCTCTCGGTACAGATATTCGGTGCAGACCCTCAGATCATGGCCATGGCGGCTGAAATTTCGGTTGAAAAAGGCGCCGATCTGGTGGATATCAACATGGGATGCCCCGCCGGAAAAGTGGTCAAGAACGGGTCCGGCGGAGCGCTTCTTCGAAATCCGGATGCGGTTCGGGATATGGTCACGGCCGTCCGCAAGGCCTGTACCGTTCCCCTGACCGTGAAAATCCGGGCGGGTTGGTCCTCACTGGAGGCCAATTTTCTGGAAATCGCCCGCATCATTGAAGATTGCGGCGCAGATGCCGTCACCGTCCATCCCCGTTTCGTGAAACAGGGGTTTTCAGGGCAGGCGGACTGGGGCATCATCCGAGAGGTCAAGAAAAACCTGGGGATTCCCGTCATCGGCAACGGTGACGTATTTAAACCGGAGTTGGCCCTCAAAATGAGAGAAGAAACCGGTTGCGACGGCATTATGATCGGCCGGGGCGCCATGGGAAATCCGTGGATATTCAGGCAGATTCTGGATCTTGAGCAAGGTCTGGAGGCCCGCCCGCCCGATTTGTCCGAAAGAAGGGCCGTCATCACGACGCACTTCGAATTACTGTCCCGTATCATTGGTGAAAACAGGGCCTCTAAACTGATGCGGGGATTGCTCCTGGGATATACCAAGGGGCTGCCCCACAGCAGTCGTTTTCGAGGCTCCTTTACCGGCATCAAGGATTTTCAGACCATGGTGGAAGCCCTGGACCGATACTTTGACACCCTCATGGATAGCCGGAAAGTGTCAGGAGATACAACCACATGAAAGTGATCTTAGCCAAAACCGCCGGCTTCTGCATGGGTGTGCGACGGGCCATGGAAATGGTCATGGCTGAATCCAACAAAAAAGAAGGTCCTCTCTTTACGTTTGGTCCCCTCATTCACAACAAACAGGTATTGGACCTCCTTGAGGCCAAAGGCGTAAAAGCCACCAACGACACCACAGGGCTTACCGCCGGCCGGATCCTGATTCGCGCCCACGGTATCCCGCCCCGCGAACGGGAGATGCTTGAGAATTCAGGGCTCAAGGTCATTGACGCCACATGTCCCAAAGTTACCCGCGTGCAAGCCATTATTCGCCACCAATCCAACAAGGACCGTCCTACCATCATTGTGGGGGACAAAGACCACGCGGAAGTGATCGGCCTGATGGGCTACAGCAAGGAGCCTGCCCACCTTATCGAGAAAAAAGCGGATGTGGCAAACCTTCCGCCACTGGAAAACCCCTTTGTAGTGGCACAAACCACCCAGGATGCTGAAGATTTCAAAGAAATCGTTTCGGCCCTACAGGCACGTTTCCCGGACATTCAGGTCTTTGACACCATCTGCGATGCCACACACGAACGCCAGGAGGAAGTGCGCACTTTCAAAGAGCAGGTCGAAGGCGTGGTTGTGGTGGGGGGGTACCACAGCGCCAACACCCAGCGACTGGTCAAGATATCCGAAGAGGAGCATCTCCCCACCTTTCATGTGGAAACGGAAAAGGAACTGCCCCGTGAGGTCCTTTCCCAAATGAAGGTGATCGGCCTTGCGGCCGGCGCTTCCACCCCTCACTGGCTCATCAAAAATGTGATGCAGGAAATTAAAGCCATTCAAGCCCGGAAGGAAGCCCCCTTTGTTCATGGGGCCAAACGGGCTTATCGGTTTCTGATGCTGAGCAACCTGGCTGCAGCGGTGGGAGCGTTTAGTTTCGCTTATGCAGTTCTCTGTCTTGCGGGTGGACAAACAGACCTGATCTTCCCATTGATGGCAGCCCTGTACATTTATGCCATGCATGTTTTCAACCGGTTTCTGGACAAGGGTGCTGCCTCCTACAATGATCCGGATCGGGCCACGTTTCAAAAACAGTACAAAATCCTGTTAATCCTCATGGGGTCCATTGCCATGGGCATCGCCTTGATCCTCTCTTTCATAACGGGGTTCGGCACCTTTATGGCCCTTGTGGGCTTAAGCCTTCTGGGTGTTGTATACAGCATCCCCCTGATTCCCGAAGGGGCCGGAAATCGCTACCGATTTGTCAAAATCAAAGATATTCCCGGGTCCCGCAGTCTGTCCGAAGCGCTGGCCTGGGTGGCCGTCATGGTGTTTCTGCCCCTGTTCAGTGGTTCACCGAGTCCGGTTTTGAGCGTTATAATTACTGCAATTGTCGTGTTTTCCTTCAGTTATGCCAGGGCTGTTCTTTTCAGCCTGTTTCAACTTCAAGGGGATCTGATGGTGGGCACGGAAACCCTGCCCATTACACTGGGTGAAAAGCGGACGCTTACCCTTTTCAAACGGATTCTTCTGAGCACGGCACTGCTGTTGGTGTGCAGCACCCTGTTTGGCCTGGTCAGTTCAATTTTTTGTCTGATGCTCATTCCGCTTTTGACCCTGCTCCTTTGTCTTTATACCTATGAAAAACAATGGCTTACCCCCGGGATCGTCCTGGAAGGCCTTGTGGAATGCAATTTCCTGCTGGCAGGGCTTATTATTTTATTATAGAGAATTTTCATATGGCAGCCGTCAGCGTTATTATCCCCACCTTCAACCGTGCCGTTAAAACGGCCCGTGCCATTTCGTCGGTCCTCTACCAGCGCTTTACGGGCTATGAAATCATTGTTGTGGATGACGGGTCCACAGACGAGACTGAAAAGGTGCTGCACCCGTTCAAGAACCACATTCGATATGTGGTCCACACGACCAATCAAGGGGTTTCCGCTGCAAGAAACACGGGTATTGAAGCGTCCACGGCCCCCCTGATTGCCTTTCTGGATTCCGATGACTACTGGCTCCCCGGCAAACTGGGCGTCCAAACGGCATTTTTTAACCAAAACCCCGATGCCATGATCTGCCAGACCGAGGAGACATGGATCAGAAACGGCAGGCGCGCCAATCCCGGGAAACGGCATTTGAAACCTTCGGGCGATATCTTTGAGCCCTCGCTGGTGCTTTGCCTTGTAAGCCCCTCAGCGGTCATGCTCAAGCGAGCGCTTCTTGATGAAGTGGGTGTTTTTGATGAGGGGTTACCGGCCTGTGAAGATTATGATTTGTGGCTCCGGATCGCCTGCCGCTACCCGGTTTTTTTGATTCGGCAAAGCCTCGTCGTCAAGGAAGGCGGGCATCCGGATCAGTTATCCGCACGCTTTAGAGGCATGGACCGATTCAGGATCAAGGCACTGGAGAAGCTGCTTCGGGAAGGCCCGCTCCACGAATCACGGAAAAAGACCGCTTTGACGGAACTTTCCCGAAAGTGTCAGATCTACGGCACAGGCTGCCTCAAACGGGGAAAAAAATCGGAAGCGGCTTATTACTTTAAACTTCCGTCAACTTTTGAACCCCCACAGGATCGAAAACCATGCTCCTGACCTTGCTCACATTTGTAGGGGCCGCTCTATGGTGTATCATCCTCCTCCTGCCCTGGCGGCCGTGGTCAACCCGTGAATTCCTGGACGGGGAACCGGATGATTGTAACGAAGATTTGAGCAATATCACGGTGCTCATTCCGGCGAGAAATGAAGCGGAGGTCATCCAGGCCACCCTGGCAGGCGTTATGGCACAGGGAAGAGATGTCAAGGTGATCTTGGTGGACGATCAATCGGAAGACAAAACGGCGGCGCTCGCCGGGAAAATGTTCGAAACCGATATCAAAATTATTTCAGGCCGGCCCCTCCCGGACGGATGGAGCGGTAAGCTGTGGGCGCTTCACCAGGGGTTTCACCAGGTGGATACCCCCCTTGTGCTGCTCCTGGATGCGGATATTGAACTCAACCCCGGCATTCTTTCAAGGCTTCGCCGGGAAATGATGAAAAGAAAGATCCATTTGATTTCCCTGATGGCGTATCTTCGCATGGTTTCGCCCTGGGAGAAGCTGCTCATGCCGGCATTTATCTACTTTTTCAAACTTCTCTACCCGTTTCACCTCTCCAATTCCGCTCATGGGCGTGTGGCGGCCGCCGCCGGTGGGTGCATTCTGCTCCGAACCGACATGCTCAAGGCCATGGGCGGATTTTCCGCCATACGGGGGCAGTTGATCGATGACTGCGCACTGGCCCGTAAGGTCAAATCCACCGGCGGTCGCACCTGGATTGGACTGACGCATTCCGCCATAAGCCTTCGCGCTTATGATGGACCCGGGGTCATCTGGCACATGGTGGCCAGAACCGCCTTTCATCAACTGCGCTACTCCATCACCCTGCTGCTGCTGTTGACCGGCGTCATGATCCCCATGTTCGGATTGCCTGTTGCCGGTCTCCTTTTTCCATCCGTTACCGCCGGCATTTTATCCCTATGTGCCTTTATGGCCATGATGCTGGGCTACATCCCCACTTTGAAATTCTACCGGTTGAGCTGGAAGTGGGCCTTTCTGATGCCCTTGATCGGAATATTGTTTTTGGCCATGACCTGGACCTCAGCCATCCGCTTCTGGCGGGGAAAGGGGGCGGAATGGAAGGGCCGGGCCTACTTTTGATTGCGGATTGCGGATTGCGGATTGCGGAATACCGTCTTGACACGACAAGCAGGTTTTCTTACACTTCCCAAAAATAATGGAGAGGAGCTTTTTCGCCGGGGTTTTCCATGGGATTTCGCCGTGCGAATCTGATAATTTAATGGACATTGCATCCCTTATAAATAGCCGTCTCAGTGAAACCGATGCGCTTCATCGTCGCTACGTGAATCCCCAGTTGGTGCGGGTGCTGGAGGTGATCGGCTACAATCGAAATTACACCCGGGCGGGAGGGGCGCGGCTGTTGGATGAACAGGGTCGGGAAGTGCTTGACTTTCTGGCTGGGTTCGGCGTGTTCAACATCGGGCGAAATCACCCCCTGGTGGCCCAGGTCTTAAAAGATGTCATCGATATGGCGCCGGCCAGTATGGTGCAGATGGGTGTGGGGATTCTTGCCGGGCTTCTGGCCGAGGCACTGGCCGATCTGGCCCCGGGAGATCTGGATGCGGTCTTTTTCACCAATTCGGGAACCGAAGGGGTGGAAGGGGCTCTCAAAATGGCGCGGCAGGCCACGGGAAAAAGCAAAGTCATTTATTGTGACCGGGCCTTTCACGGGTTGACCCTGGGGGCCCTTTCCGTAAATGGGAACGAGGAATTCCGAGACCGTAATGAACCGCTTTTACCCAACTGCGTGCCCGTTCCGTTCAATGATCTCGAGGCGCTTGAGGCCGCCCTCAGTGAAAGGGATGCGGCTGCTTTTATCGTTGAGCCGGTTCAGGGAAAAGGGGTATTTATACCGGATCCGGACTACCTTCCGGGCGCGCGAAACCTGTGCGACCGGTACGGTGCGCTGCTTATCGCGGACGAGGTTCAAACGGGCTTAGGTCGAACCGGCCGCATGTTCGCGGTGAACCACTGGGATGTGATTCCCGATCTGCTGGTCATCTCCAAATCCCTTTCCGGCGGGTATATCCCTGTTGGCGCCGTCATCACAAGCCGCAACATCCACGGAAAAGTCTTTGACAGCATGGATCGGTGTTTTGCCCATTCCAACACATTCGGCCAGAACGATCTGGCCATGGCGGCAGGCCTAGCGGCATTGCAGGTGATTGAGCAGGAGAACCTGGTTCAACAGTCGGCCGTCATGGGCGCCTATCTTGAAAAAGGGCTCCGGGAACTGGCTGAAAAGTACGAATTGATTACTGAAATCCGCGCAAAAGGGCTCATGATCGGCATTCAATTCGGCAAGCCGGCCGCACTCTCTTTGAAGACGGGATGGACGCTGCTTCACAAAATGAACGCGGATCTGTTTTGCCAGATGATTACCATGCCCCTGCTGGAAAAACACCATATCCTGACCCAGGTGGCTGGGCATGGGTTGGACACGGTGAAAATTCTTCCGCCCCTGGTGATTGATCAGTCCGATGCCGATCATTTCCTGGAAGCCCTGGACGATGTTTTGATGGAAGCTCACAAATTTCCCGGATCCGCATGGACAACGGTCAAAAACCTGGGAGTGCGAACCGCCAGGACCGCATGAAACAACCCCCCAAAAAAAGGGCGTATGGCCTGAGCTTGCTCTGGCGCCTGATCCGCCATCATCCCGGCTTGATCATTGTTTCAGGGCTGGGACTGGCATTGATCTCGGCCCTGGTTTCCGCCTTTTTTCTGCACCTGAACAGCAATCAGGACAGCCTGGTCTCGCCGTCAGTCCCTTTTCAAAAACGATATCTGGAACACCTTGAAAATTTTGGAGACCAGGAATATCTTTTCTCGGTCATTCAGACCGATGGGACCGAGAAAGGAAAAAAGAGGGCCACTGAATTCGCCGAGCGCCTGAATACCCGTCTGCAGAAACAGCCCGACCTCATTCAAGCCGTCTATTACCGTATTTCATCCCAGGATCTGGGGGACGGCGCCCTGCTTTTCGCCTCTCCTGAAGAAGCCCTCAAGCTCACGCGCATGATTTCTTTTCTGGCGCCATTCGTAGATCGGTGGGTTCGGGACGGGTCCCTGGGTGGCTTCTTCAGCATGGTTGCGGAACTTCTCGGAGGACAAGGGGCGGAGGACGGAGGGCAGAGGACAGAGGACAGAGGACAGGGGCCGGTGGATATGGAGCCGGCGTTGCTGGGGCAGGCGCTCGGGTTCCTTGAGGGATTCCTGATCAATGTGGATGAAACGTTGTCGGGTAAAAATCCTGATAATTCACTGTTTGATCTCAGCCAGGGCCGCGGCGAGTATTTTTTTACCGCTTCCGGCCGACTGCTGGTCATGCGTATCCTGCCGGCCAAGGATTTCGGTGACTTGGATGTGATCGGAAAACCGCTTGCAGCGGTGCGCGAGGCCCTTGAAACCACCTGTGCGGAGTTTCCGGATCTGGCGGTAGGGCTCACCGGAAGGCCTGTACTTCAGGCAGACGAAATGGAGACCACGGACCGGGACATGACGCGGGCTGCCGTTATTGCGGTGCTCTTTGTGGGAGTCCTGTTCATGATCGTCCTCCATGGATGGCTAAGGCCCTTTCTGGTGTTGCTTTCGCTGGCCATGGCCACGGCGTGGAGCTTCGGATTTGCCACGGTTACCGTGGGAGAATTGAACCTGCTGTCAGTGGTTTTTGCCCTGGTGCTGGTGGGCATCGGTGTGGATTTTGGAATTCACGTGGTCATGCGCTATGTGGAAGCGCACAGCAAAGGGCTTGGTGTGGAGGATGCCGTTCGGGCATCTTTGTTTCGAACCGGTCCCGGTGTGATTCTGGGCGCCATTACATCGGTCTGCGCTTTCTATTCGGTGCTGGGGTCTGATTTCATCGGCCTGGCGCAACTGGGTCTCATCGGCGGCACCGGCGTGCTGTTCTGCCTGGTATCCATGATGGTTGTGCTGCCCGCCATGCTGCTGCTGGCCGGCAAGAAAAACCTTTTTCCTTCATCAATGCCCAGAATAACGGCCATGCCCCTGCTGGAGCGCTTTTTTAAGCGCCCGAAACGGGTGCTGGCCATTCTGCTGACCATAACCCTTCTGGCATTGCCTGGGCTTTTCAAGGTGCGTTTCAATTATAACCTGCTGGAACTTCAGGCCAGAGGACTGGAATCCGTTGAATATGAAAGGATTCTGATTGAAACCGCTGATGAATCGACCTGGTATGCCATCATTTCTGCCAAGACCCTGGAACAGGTCAAAAACTTGACGAAAAAGCTCATGGCCATCCCCTCTATAGGTCGGGTGGAAAGCGTCCTCGATTTCATTCCCAGCAGGCAGGAAGAAAAATCGGCCCAATACCGGAAGGCGGCCATGGCCCTTCAAAATGTCCCGGATCAGCTGGCGCCGGAACGCCCCTTCAACGCTGAAAAGCTTAAGGCGGCGCTTTTTCGTTTGTTCGAAGCACTGGAAAACCTGGAAGAAAAACTGTTTGTTGCGGGGGCCAGGCAGGAGCTCGCCCTTGTGGGAAAAAATCTGGTGGCGCTGGATTCCGCCCTTGAACAAGTGGAGCAGTATCCGGAACGGGTCAGTCGTCTTGAGGGGCTGGAGGCGACAATGGGACGGGATATCATGACATCCCTTGAGCAATTGAAACGATGGCTCGGAGCAACATCGGTTACACCCGAAAGCCTTCCCCCGGGCCTCAGAGATTTATATGTGGGGAAGGATGGACGATATCAGATTAAAATCAGCCCTAAGGGAGACATATGGAATTTTGATGCGCTGGGGCATTTCCTGACAGACCTGCGAAAGGTGGACCCCCATGTGAGCGGGGTGCCTGTGGGGGTATATGAATCGGCCCGGTTGATGCACCGCACGTTTCTCCAGGCAGCGGGGCTGACCATTCTGCTGGTATGCCTGATTCTCTGGTTTTATGCCCGTTCGGTGCGATATGTGATGCTTACCATTTTACCTTTGAGCATAAGTATGCTATGGCTCCTGGAACTGATGGGTTGGCTGGGGCTTCATTTTAATCTGGCCAACTTCTTTGCCATTCCCATCCTGATTGCCATCGGGGTGGACGGGGGGGTGCATTTCCTGGCCCGCTGGCGGGAAATTGAACCCCTGCTCGCTGACCGCCCCGGACAGTCGGGGGTTGGCGGGCTCTTTTATACGGGAACCCCCACCGCCGTAGCCCTGAGCTTTACCACCACCATGATCGGTTTCGGCGGTTTGCTGTTTGCCCAGCACCGGGGACTGGCAAGCCTTGGCGCCATCATGGTACTGGGATCTTTGATGGGCATGCTGGCGTGTCTCTTTGCGCTGCCGCCCATCCTGAAGCTGATGGGTCATTTTACCAAGGGCGAAAAAAACTGACAACAGAGAGTTGTTTTGAAAAAAAATAGGGTTATCATTCTCTTTTTTACCATGCTTCTCTGGGCTGTGAGCGGGTATGCTGAGGCAGACGATCTGGATTTCGTCGTGATCCAGCCGGGTCAACCGGGAACGGAGGCGGAAGCGCGTCCGGTGATGGATGCCCTGGCCGATTATATTCAGCAGAAAATGGGATCTGATGAAACCATTAAGGGACGTTATTTCAACCAGCTGGAACCTGCCCTGGCATTCCTGAAATCATCACCCCCGGCATGGGGCATTGTTCAGTTGGGGGTTTATGCGCAACATGCCATGCGTTTTCAAATGACGCCCATGGTCGCTACGAGGCCTTCCGGGTTTACAAAGGATGTCTGGCGTCTTATGGTCTATAAGGATGCGGGTTCGAGCCGGCAATCCCTTAGCGGTAAAATCCGAGGAAACATGCTGTTTGAAAAAAAGGCGGCCGCCTGCCTGCTGTTCGGATTGCCCCCGGACCGGTTGCCCTTTACCCTTGAAGGGACTTTTCGGCCCCTGAGGTCCCTGCGCTCGCTGGTCAAAGGAAAAATTATGGGGGTTGTGCTGGACCGCGTTCAGTATGAGACCGTTAGCACCATGCCTATGGGCAAGAAGATCAAGGTCATGCATATTTCCCGGGAACTGCCCACCAGCCCGGTGGTCTGGTTCGGGGACGAGAACGATTCAATGAAAAAGCTGGCCGGAGTGCTTCAGGGCATGAAGGCGGATGCAAATGCCGTAAAACTCCTGACCCTTTTGCAAACCGACGGATTTGGACCGGCCGACCCGGGTCTGGGGCAGTTCCGTTTAGGCGAAAAAGCTGATGCCTGTTTTATGCCGTAGCCTGTGGATTATCCTCCTGTTCCTGACTGCCTGCGCGCCGATCAAAGGGTTGTCGCGGCATGAGACCGTTGTGGATAGCATAACCGGCGCCACGGAAAAGTCTTCTTTGTGGTCGCCCTGTACCCGAAACCAGGCGCTTATGTGGGAACGGCAAAGCGAACAGGATCCGGGAGCGGCATTACAGGCTGCCCGCTGCTATGCCGTGCTGGCCCGGAACGGAACAAATCAATCAGTACGGCTGGAAAATGCTGTAAACGGGCGGAAAATGGCTGACGCGGCTGTTGCCCGGGATCCGAATAACCCTACGGCCCACTACCTGGCCGCTTACCTGGCCGGGCTGGAGGCTGAAAACCAACCCCTGAAGGGATTGAGCCTGGTGCCGGTCATCGAACGGGGTGCACTTGAAGCGTCCCGCTTGAACCCTGAACTGGATCACGGGGGCCCGGACCGGATGCTGGGGGAACTCTATCTGCGGGCGCCGGACCCCCCTGTGAGTATCGGGGATCTGGAAAAGGCCATTGTTCATTACCAACGCGCCGTTTCGCAAGATCCCGATTTTGTTGAAAATCGTCTGGGGCTCGCGGAGGCCTATCTGGAAGACGAAGATCCGGGACCGGCCTGTGACCAGCTGCAACGGATTTTGACCCGTATGCCTCCCGCTAACGGGTGGGAAGGGCGATGGAAGCAGACCCTGGATTTGATGAAGCAACTTTGTGAAGTGGAAACACTTAAATAAAATTTGATGTAAGACCTTTGAAAAATGCTCAATTTTGTTCAAGATCAAGGAAGGCGATAATTTCAACCGCAGGAATATGATAAATATTTTGAGGATTGAAATTTTCGACTGACGCAGAGATTGGGCAAAAGGGGGCGTTTTACGAAGGTCTCAAGGAGTTGTGTTGGGAATACCACTTATTCAAAAGGCGCGTATCGGCGCCTATGTCGGCAAAAAACGGTTCGGTTCAAACGGCAATGGGCGATATTCCCTGGCGCTGATGCTGGAACCACTTTTTCAATGCAACCTAGCCTGTATGGGCTGCGGAAAGATCGCTTACCCGGAGGAAATCCTTAAAAAACGGATGAGCCCCGAGGAATGCATGGACGCAGCTGAAGAATGCGGCGCCCCCGTGGTGTGCATCGCGGGCGGAGAACCCCTCATGCACCCGCAGGTTAATGAAATCACTGAGGGTCTTGTGTCTCGGAAAAGATTTGTGTACCTGTGTACCAATGCCCTTCTGGTTCAAAAACGGATTCATGAATTTACGCCCAGTCCTTACCTCACATTCAATGTTCACCTGGACGCGCTCAATGATCATCATGACGCAAGGGTGGGCCGCAAAGGAGTATTTGAAAACGCGGTAGAGGCCATTAGGCTCCTGGTCTCCCAAGGGTTCCGGGTTACCACCAACACCACCCTGTTTAAGGGAGAAACTGCCGAGAGCGCGGGACAATTGTTTGATCTGCTCATGTCTCTTCAGGTGGAGGGCATGACCATCGCTTCTGCTTTTAAGTATGAAGACGCGCCGGATCAGGAACATTTTTTTAACCGGGATGAAGCCGTAGCATTATTTCGATCCATTTTTCTGCTGGGAAAAAACAAGCCCTGGTGCTTTAACCACAGCAGCCTCTATCTGGATTTTCTGGAAGGGAACCAGAATTACGCCTGCACCCCCTGGGGGAACCCCACGCGTAACATTTTCGGATGGCAAAAACCCTGCTACCTCATTAACGACGGCTATGAAGCCACTTATCGGGGATTGATGGAAAATACCGATTGGTCAAAATACGGCGTGGACCGGGATCCCCGGTGCACCCATTGCATGCTCCACAGCGGGTTTGAACCCACAGCAGTCATAGACTCCGCCAAAAACCCCCTGAAAGCCCTGAAGGTCTATCTGCGCCGTAACCGATAAACAACCCTCGGGAGTGGCAGACCTGTGTGTCCGCCCATGAAAACGTAGGGGCAGGCCCCCGTGCCTGCCCACACAGGAGAAAAAGAAAATGGAAGACGAAATGCATTACGAAGGCAATTGCATCAGACCCCCCAGCGAAGCCTACAGCATCCTGCTTCAGGTCACCCTGGGATGCTCCCACAACAAGTGTACCTTTTGCGGGACCTATAACGACAAGCGATTTACCATTAAGGACGATAAAATCATCCTGTCGGATATTTTATTTGCGTCAAAGGTCATGAAACGGCAGGATCGGGTGTTCCTTATGGACGGGGATGCGCTGATTATTCCCCAGAAACGGCTCATGTGGATACTGGACCGCATTCGCGAACACCTTCCCTGGGTGAAACGGGTGGGGGCCTACGCAAACGCCAAGGGAATCAAAATGAAAAGTGCGGATGATTTGAAGGCCCTTCGGGAAAATGGGCTGGGTATTCTCTACCTGGGTGTGGAAACGGGCGATGACCCCCTGCTCAAAAAGATTCGAAAGGGATCAACGGGCCGGCATCTCATCAACATGGGCCGGAAGGTTCGGGAGGCGGGCATCAAGCTCTCCGTTACGGTGCTTCTGGGCATTGCGGGCAATGATCCGGACCTTTCCCTTCAACATGCCAGGGCCACCGGGGATGTGCTGAGCGCCATGGATCCCAATTATGTGGGGGCCCTCACCGTTATGCTGCTTCCGGGGACCCCGCTTTATGATGAATACAAAAGGGGCGAGTTTCAGCTCCTCAACGAACGGGAAACCCTGATTGAACTCCGCGAGATGATCGCCCACACCCATCTTTCGAGGGGCATGTTTTTCTCAAATCACGCATCCAATTATCTGCCCATCAAGGCCCGGCTGCCCAGGGGCAAAGATGAGGCCCTGGCCCAGATTGACAATGCTTTGGCAGGCAACATCGACCTTCGACCGGAGTGGTCCCGGGCCCTTTAAAGACTATCAAGCCATCAAAGCCGAAGGGAAATTTCAGGGCCTCGGCCTTTAGAAAAGGTCTCCCGGATCACAATCCTTGCGAATGCCGAGCCGGGTGAGTACGAAATCGTATTTGACGGGATCTTCCGGCGCCAGATACCTGAATGCACGTGTGATTTCCATGGCCGTTTTTAAATCCCCCGGTTTTCTGGCGGTCATGCCCAGCAGTGAACAGGTGCGGTGCATATGGATATCCAACGGCACAATAAGCTTGCTCGGAGAGACATTATGCCAGCCACCCGGATCCACATCATCTTTGCGTACCATCCAGCGCAGAAAAAGGTGGAGCCTTTTGCATGCACTCCCTCTTTCCGGTAGCGGTAAAAGGCTGTTGGTAGTTCGGCTGTCTGTCTTTCTCAGTTCGTCTACCAGAAAACTGAGTGCCTCATGAACCGAGTCATGCTGGTCCTGGTAGGCTTCCATAAAACAGTTGTAAAAGGAACCAAAATGTTTACACACCCCTCTGGCGCCACGCAGAAGTTGAACAAGGTCTTCTGCCGTGGTAAACCGGTGCTTAAACCCCGCAAAGGTCTTTTCAAGCCCGGCATCTGTGGATGAAAGAACAAAGTCACAGGGAGAAGTGCCCATTTTGTCAAGCACTGCTGAGACACTTTTGAGAATCTGGGCCACTCGCCCGTAAGCCAGGGAAGAAGCGATGAACCCCACAATTTCCCGGTCCCTTTTTTCGGGGTAGAGATACAGGAACTCAAGGGGATCCGGATGGACCCATTGACGACCCTGGTACAGGGAAAAAAGCTGTTCCAGTTTCTCTTTATGTACAAAAGTTGTATAATAATCGGGAAGAGGCAATTTTCATAAACCTTAATTTTCTGATTTCCATATGGACTCACACCGCTCTCTGAGTGTATACTTTCAAGGTATTGACGTCAACGAAACAGCCCACGCAAACCATGCCGATATATCGCAGGAGAAATGCACATGAAATTAACCGAGCGGTTGCGAGCCGACTACGGGCATTTGTTCGACACCTGCATCATCAGGGATAACCGGGTGGCGGAAGTGGAAGCGACCATAGATACAATGGTTTCGAATCTGGCGCGGTACCAGCGGGTGGCCGATGGCACTTTTTCCAACACGGCGGTATCACGTCAGATCGGTGCCGCCGTTGTGATGAGGAGAATGGCGGAAAAAGATCTGGCGGTTTTTGATCCGGAACCGGAAACCCCGTCTGCTGAAAACCCAATGCCGCCTTTGAGGTATGCGCCCCGGGAGAAGAGTGCCCACGCCATCGCCCTTCAGGAATTCTTAAACACCCTTCCGAGCATTTACGTAAAAGTGG
This sequence comes from uncultured Desulfobacteraceae bacterium, assembly GCA_964412835.1. Lineage (GTDB taxonomy): Bacteria > Desulfobacterota > DSM-4660 > Desulfatiglandales > Desulfatiglandaceae > NaphS2. Next base: position 32,771 of record CAYPQJ010000008.1, read on the forward strand.
ACGGTTACGCGGGGGACAAAACCTCAGATGCATTTAAAAGGGCAACAAGCTATTATCTCCATGGGGATTCGAGGTCTGATTGAATGAAATTTCTTCCACCTGAATCGGAAACCGGTGCCTTCATCAATTTTCTTCCGGAAGAGCTTCCCTCTCCGCTTCTGAAACGGCAAGTCAAGATGTGGATGGAAGAGCGGGAATATGTTATCCGCGACCGGGATGAATCTCTGGTCTTCCAGATGGGTCTATCGTTTGTGGCGGCTTTTTTCTACCGAATCCCCCTATCCATGGGACCCATTGACTGCTTCAGTCTTCAGGCTTACGCGCTGGGGCGATTCGGTGCTCAGTTCCTGGACGATGACGATCTGTCGTTGATCAACGAAAAACTAAAAATCGGACTTCTGGTGCGGGGCCACAAGCGGCAGATCCTGTTTACCTACAATGTGTTGGCCCAAGGGATGAATCGCCGGGTTTTCTACCGGACCCTCGACATTTTTAAACATGGATTAGACATGACGGACCAGCAGATTCATGTCCTCATGTCAACCACCTAAAAGATGCCGTTAGCGGTTAGCTGTTTAATATTGGTTACTTTAGATAAAATAGGGTAAATCCAAAAAATAAGCGGCTTAATCAGGGGGAGAGAATGATAAAAAAAATATATGAAAACGCCGGTATCCCGGCGCTCTTGTTGGGGGTGCTGATCTCATTGTCCGCCTGCGCCTGCCCGAAAAACCCGGGCCCGCTCTCTTCGGATCGACCGGGTATGACCACATCCCCCGGTATCGTCCCGCCGTGTTACCCACAGGTTGAGCTTGGCTGGACGCACACTGAAAACAAAGATGCGAGCGGTACCCAAACCAAACTTGACCAGTTCCCCAATACTCTGCTTAGGTTCGGTGTTATCCCCAATGGAGAAGTCCGTGTGGGGTATGTGGGGTATAACTGGCAAAATACGCATCCCGAAAATGAGGCCGGTTCAAGTTCAAGCGGGTCCGGCGACGCAAATCTGGGGGTCAAATACAGGTTCCTCGAAGCTTCCGGCTGGTTGCCGGAAAGTGCATTTCTGGGCCAGTTGTCCCTGCCGGTGGGCGCAGACAATTTTTCAAGTCACAGGGCCGACCCCTCGTTCCTTTTTGCATTTACCAACACCCTCACGGATTTTCTATCATTCAGCTACAATCTGGGCGCCGCCTGGCAGACAATACAGGATTCAGACACCGGTGACCGGCATACCTTGTCCACCTTTAATTATACCGCGAGCCTCGGCTTCAGTCTGACGGACCAGCTCGGCGCATTCATCGAGGCATACGGCAGCATCGCCATGAATCCCGCAAACGCCCCCGCCAACGCCATTGACGGTGGATTTACCTATTTGATCCTGGAAAACTTCCAGGTGGATATTTCGGGGGGGAAGGGAATTTCGGAAGCGGCGACCGATTGGTATGTCGGGGCCGGGTTCACGTACCGTTATCCACGGTAAGTGCCAAAGAAAATGGCCTTGACAAATTCAGAAAGGATTCCCGATTTTCCCCAGGCCATTGTATTGACTAAGTTTTTGTTGGAGCCACCGTGCGGAGTCGAACCGCAGACATCCTCATTACGAGTGAGGTGCTCTACCAACTGAGCTACGGTGGCCCAAGGGTGCAAATTTGAATTCACGCAATATGGTTGTTTTTTTTGAACGTGTCAACTATTTATTTCCTACCATAATTGAAATCCCATTTAAACCCCATTAATGTATGAACGAGGAAAATTATGAAAACCCCCAAGGACTATATTGCCTTTCCCCTGGATGTTCCCGACTATGATCAGGCCATGGGCTATGTGGAAACCCTGAAAGAGTCGGTGGGCCTTTTTAAAGTGGGCCTGGAACTGTTTATCTCCCAGGGCCCGAAGATCATCGATGCCATTCGGGGTGTGAGCAGTGCCGGGATATTTCTGGATCTCAAACTGCACGACATCCCCGCTACCGTACTGAGAGCTTTTCGCGCGGCCAGCGTCCATAAGCCCGCTTTTGTAACAATTCACTGCGATGAGGGGGGAGAAATTCTTAAAAGTGTTGCGGAAAACAATCCCGGCAATACAAAAATCCTGGCCATTACCGTGCTCACCAGCCTCAACCAGGATAAACTGAAAACCCTGGGGTACAGAGACGAATATGCAAACGATATTTCAGCCCTGGTCCTTCAAAAGGCGCGGCTGGCCAAAGATGCAGGGTGTCATGGGGTGGTCTGCTCCGGCTTGGAAGTCGGCATGGTCAAGAAGACGTTAGGTGGTGATCTGATCGCGGTTACCCCCGGCATTCGTCCGGCCTGGACCCTTGTGGAGCAGGACGATCAGCAACGCATTGTCACCCCGGCGGATGCTGTCAGGAACGGATCCGACTATGTGGTCATCGGTCGCCCCATCCGGGATGCGAAGGATCCGCGAGATGCGGCCAGACGTGTGGCGGAAGAGATTGCATCAGCCTTTTAATGTGAGCTTTTCACCATGAACTGCCATGAGGGTCACCATGGCCTTGGCGCTCATGGTTTCATCTCTATCCCGCACATCAAAGACTTCCGATTCCGCAATGATAACCTGTTTTCCTCCGCGAATGACCTTTGAACGGCACACCAGGGCTTCGCCATGGGCCGGTCGAAGGAAGTTGATCTTGAACTCAATGGTCAGGATCTGGAATTCTTGTGGGACCGTTGTAAAACCGGCATATCCTGCCGTGTGGTCGGCCATGGTCGCCATGACGCCCGCATGAATAAAGCCGTCCTGCTGGCGATGATGTTCCTGAATGGTCACCCGGGATTGGAAAAATCCATATTCGACGATATCGGGTTCAAACCGGCAATAATGAATAAACCCGCGCGCATAATCTTTTGCCAGAAACGCAGCCCTTTCTTTTGAAATTTTATCTTTCATTGTTTCCTCTCATTTCGGCGGTCCGCTTTGTTCGTTCCCACGCTGGAGCACGAAAATGGGTCGCCAACAGTTTAATATAAAAAACCGGCAACCGGCAACTGCAAACCGTACAACTGCTGTCCCATTTTTTCCTTGACAGCCCGAAAAAGCCCGCCTATAAATTGTATACAATAAACAATAATCATCAGGTAAACCGATCATGAAAGTGGATTCCATTGTGGATCGCGCCTGTCAACACATCCAGGAATGGATTGTGACCGGGCGATTCAAACCCGGGGAACAGATCAAGGAAGAAAACGTCTCCCAACGGCTGGAAATCAGCCGTCCACCGGTTCGGGAAGCGTTGAAAATGCTGGAAGCCACGGGCCTGGTGGTCAGAAAGCCGCGGCGTGGTGTTTTTGTGCCCCTTTTGACCAAGAAAGACGTCTGGGAAATTTATACACTGAAAGCGGCCCTGTATGAACTGGTCACGGAACTGGCCCTGGAAGTGATTACCGATCGTCAGATTCGTGAACTGGAGACGCTGGTTGCGGAAATGGAACGGATCGTATTTGATGATCCTGTGGATATTCTTGAGTACCAGAAAAACCACAGGGCTTTTCACAGCCGGTTGATGGAAATCGCCGGTAATGGTCGTCTGAATGCCTTTGCCGCCAACCTGCATCATCAGGTATCGCCTTTCAGTTATAAGTCGCTGCAGCAGAAAGAGCACCTGCTCTCTTCGGTTCAGTATCACCGGAAAATCATAGAAGCCATTAAAACCGGCGACCGGTCTTCGGCCTGCCGCCTTATGAAACGGCATGTGCTGGATGCCCTGCTGGTGTTTCGGGACATGCAGGATGCTGTTTGGGATAAAGTCTTGCTTTCTTCCGTCGTGGTGGAGGGGTGAGGGGTTATGGGATATTTTTGTCCCTTTCAAATGTCAACCAAATTGAATGAGGAGGTATGGGGAATGAAAAAAGGAAAAGGGTTGTTTCTGGGGTTCTTGCTGGCGAGTCTTCTGGCCATGTTTCTATTGCCTGCGGGGGTAATGGCGGATTCGGGAAAGAAAATTCACCTGAAATTCAGCACATGGCACCCGCCGGCAAGCCGCGAAGTAAAAACCGTGTGGAAACCCATGCTGGCGGAACTGGAAAAGCGCAGCAACGGTCGCATCACGACCACCCTCTATGCGGGGGGGGCGCTGGGTAAAGGTCCGGAACATTTTGATATCGTGCGGAATGGTATGTCCGACATGGGGTATTTCACCGCCACCTGGACCCCGGGCCGGTTTCCGCTGACCGACGTGCTCTCCTTTGCAGCCTGGGTGGATGGAAAAGATGTGGCCGTTGATATCGGAAACAAGGTGTACAAGGGCGCCCTGGAAGAAGAGTTTAAAGATGTGAAAGTCATTGAATTGAACGGTTGTATCCAGGCCTTTTTGTGGACCCGAAAACCGGTCAAAACCCTTGGCGACCTGAAGGGCCTGAAGATCAGGGCTCCCGGTGGCCTGCAGACCCAGTACATCAAGGCACTGGGCGCGGAACCGGTGTTCATGCCCCTGGGCGATGTGTACCTGGCCCTTGAAACGGGCACCATCGACGGTCTGGTGACCTGCCCGCCGCTGGTTTTGGCTTTCAAACTCTATGAAGTGGCCAAATACGGTGTGGTGGCCACCTTCGGTTGTGTGTCCGAAGGGGTGGTGATGAATAAGAAAGTCTGGGAAAGGACCCCGGATGATCTCAAAGTCATTATTGAAGAGGTGGCCGGCAATCCTTTCCGTACCACGGGCGGTCTCAACCAGAGCGTGTACAAAACCATGATGAAGGAAATTGCGGCAAAGGGCGTAACACTCTACAAACTGCCCCCTGACCAGGAAAAGAAATGGTTCACCCGTTTTCAGAATGTGACCAAGAAATGGGTGGCGGATCTGGAAGCCAAGGGCCTCCCCGCCAAAAAGACGGTCCTTATATACGATCAGGCGGCAACGGATGCAGGGGTCACCTGTGTGGCCATGCCGCCCGAATGGAGAAAGTAGGGGCGCCCAGTTTAAAACCGGATTATTCGCCCGGAATAAACGCCCGACATTAAGGGAACTGTGAGACCATGCGTAAGTTTATTCAAAAAATGACGTTTTCCCTAAGCTATGTGGGGATGCTTTTTCTGATCCCCATGATGCTGCTGACCACCGGAGAAGTGGTGGGCCGGGCCATCTGGTCCCGGCCCATCCCCGGTTCCATGGAATTGTCCAGCTACCTGTTGTCCATATTTGTTCTGCTGGGCATTGCCTATACCCATCAGGTGGGCGGGCAGGTGCGCGTCACCATGCTGGTGTCGCGACTTCCCGAAAAAGCAGCCCTGGTCTTACAAGTTCTTACCACCCTTCTGAGTCTTTTCATCATCGGTGTCATGGCGTGGCAAGGCTGGGTGGTGGGCATGGAAGAGCGCACCGTTTCCGACATGTTGCGCGTACCCCAGTTCCCATTTAGGATGTTGGTGTCGGTAGCCGGCTTTTTTCTTTGTCTGGAATTGCTGCTGGATCTGGTGGATTCCATCCAAAAACTAATTAGGAGTTGACTGTGGATCCCGTAACCGTCGGTATCATCGGCACAGGCCTGGTGTTTTTTCTGCTTTTCTTAGGCATGCATATCGCTTATGCCATGATGTTTGTGGGATTTGCAGGGGTGGCCTATCTTGCCAGCTTTGAAGCGGCTTTCCCCATGGTTGCCCGGACCGTTTACGAGGTTTCCGCCTATTTCCCCTACACGGTGATCCCCCTTTTCATTGTGATGGGAGGGTTCGCGGGAAGTTCGGGCATGACCAAGGACCTGTATAATACATTTGATAAATGGCTGCGACGAATGCCGGGGGGGCTGGCCGTGGCCACCATCGGGGCCTGCGCCGGCTTTGCCGCGGTCTCCGGTTCATCCGTGGCCACGGCAGCCACCATGGGGACTGTGGCCCTGCCCGAAATGGAACGGTATAAATACCATCCCCGACTGGCCACCGGCGCCATTGCTGCCGGGGGTACGCTGGGGTTTCTCATTCCGCCCAGCATCGGGTTCATTGTCTACGGCATGCTCACCGAACAGTCCATTGGAAAGCTTCTTGTGGCGGGCATCATTCCCGGACTGGCCCTGGCCCTGGCCTATGTGGGGATCGTGGTGCTCATGGTGAAAATCAACCCTGAGCTGGCCCCGGCAAACCCGGAACCTGTTTCCTGGCGGGTCAAACTCGCGTCCCTTCTGAAGGTATGGGAACCGTTGGCGGTCTTTCTGCTGGTCATGGGGGGGATTTACGGCGGGTTTTTTACGCCTACTGAAGCGGGCGCCATAGGGGCCACGGTGCTGCTGTTGATCGCACTTTTCAAAAAGAAACTCACCTGGAAAAATCTCATTGAAGCCCTTCAGGAATCGGTGCGCATCTCGGTCATGGTGTTGTTTCTTGTGGCCGGCGCCAATGTTTTCAGCTATTTTCTGGCGCTGTCCACCATTCCCATGCAGGTGGCCGAATGGGCCGGATCACTGGCGGTTTCTCCCTATGTGATCCATACCGTTGTCATTGTCATGTACATGTTCCTGGGTTGTTTCCTGGATGCCATCAGTATGATGGTCCTGACCATGCCCGTGATTTATCCGGTGATTCTGGCCTTGGGGTTCAACCCCATCTGGTTCGGCGTAATCGCGGTGCTGATGATGGAGGCCGGGCTCATCACCCCTCCCATGGGCTTGAATATTTTTACGGTAGCCGGTGTGGCCAAGGGGGTCCCGGTGGAAACGATTTTTCGAGGGGTAGCCCCCTTTCTGCTGGCTATATTTGTGGTGGTGGCCCTCGTTACCATTTTTCCGGATCTGGCGCTTTTGCTGCCGAATATGATGACGAGATGATTTAAAAAGCTGTTGGCTATTAGCGGTTAGCTAACCTGAGGAGATATGCATGCCCTTATTAAAAGAAGTCAAACAACACTATGGTAAATTGAAATTTCTGATCAACGGAGAATGGGTGGAGTCCAAGTCCACCGATATCCATGAAACCACCAACCCTGCCACGGGAGAGGTGATTGCCGAATTCCCCACCGCAACCAAGGCTGAAGCCCTTTCAGCGGTGAAAGCGGCCTCTGATGCCTTTCAAACCTGGAAAGATGTCCCCATGCGGGACAGGGCGCGGCTGATGTTTAAAATGCACGCCAAATTTGAGGAGCACTATGAAGATATGTGCCGCATCCTCACCCAGGATCACGGCAGAACCATCGGCGAATCGAGGGGCTCCGTCAGCCGGGTCATTGAAAACCTGGAGTCGGCGTGCTCCGCCCTGTACGGCCTGGTCAAAAAAAATGAACACCTGGACCAGCTGGCCAACGGCATTGACCAGTACCTGGTGTGGGAGCCCCTTGGGGCCTTTTTGATTATTACCCCGGGTAACATCCCCATGCACGCCTGGTCCTCCTTTGTGCCCTATGCCCTGGCTGCCGGATGTACCGTGGTGGTCAGCCCCAGCCGGCAGGATCCCGTGGCCGCGGAAACCATCAGCCGGGTGGCCCAGGAAGCGGGCTTCCCCGCCGGCGTTATTAACGTGGTCCATGGCGGGCGGCAGATCAATCAGGAAATCCTGTCCCAGCCGGAGATCAAGGGTGTGGGATTCATCGGAAGCAACCGGGCCGGTCATGAACTCTTTGAAATGTGCGGAAAGCTCCGAAAGACGTCTTCCATCAACGGCAATGGCAAGAACATGCTGGTGATCATGCCGGACGCGGACCTGGATGAATCGGTCCAGTGGCTTACGCGAGCCTGCTTCGGCATGACGGGCCAGCGTTGCCTGGGCGTGGACAATGTGGTGGTGGTGGGAGACATTTATGACGAATTGAAGGAAAAATTCGTTGCTGCCGCCCAAAGCATGAAGATGGGTTACGGTCTGGATGAAAGCACCCAGATGGGACCCTACGCCGCCAAGGGCGGGAAAGACAAGGTCCTGGAGTGGATCGACCGGTCCCTTTCGGACGGCGCCAAAATGGTTTTGGATGGGCGAACCGTAACCGTAGATGACTACCCCGACGGTTACTTTCTGGCGCCCACCATCCTTGAGGATGTGAATGTTGACATGCCCATGGCCAAGGAAGAAGCCTTTGGGGCGGTGTCCGCCCTCATTCGGGGCGAAAGTCTGGACCAGGCCATCGAATGGATCAACACCCGGACCGACCTGGGCCATTCGGCAGCCATCATGACCCAGAGCGGCAAAAATGCCAGAAAGATGATCCGTGAAGCCAATGTGGGCAACGTGGCGGTGAACCTGGGCGTGGCCCAGCCCTATGCCTTTTTCCCCTTGGGATCTCGTCGGGAGTCCTTTGTGGGAACAGCCAAGTCACGCATGGCCTCCATGGGTATGTTCATGGATGAAAAAACGGTGGTGACCCGGTGGGTTTAGGGATTGCGGATTGCGGATTGTGGAATGATATTTCCAAATGCCGCTTAAACTATCAAGAAAATGGAGGGGATATGAAAAAGACAAAACGTTGCTTCGGCTTTTTTCTGGGACTTCTGGCAATTACCTTGTTTACCACTTTTGTGGGGGCCTGTCCCGACTGCGCCGAGGCGGGGAAAATCGGCGTGATTGTAGTGGATATGCAGGGGGATTTTACCACCCATAAGAAAGGTTCCCTGGCGGTTAACGGAACCGATGAAGCGTTTGTTAAAAAAGTGGAAAAAGCCACACGTGACCTGGCCCGGCACGAGTTCGTGATTTTCGGCACTCAGGACTGGCATCCGGCGGACCACGTCTCCTTTTATACCAACCATGACGGTAAAAAGCCTTTTGAGCTGATTCAAGTCAATGGAAAACCCCAGGTTTTGTGGCCGCCCCACTGTATTCAGGGAACGGAAAACGGCCGGGTGATGGTGGACAATAACCTCTTTCTGGCCATTGTGAAAAAGGGCAAGGATACCCGTTTTGACAGCTATTCCGGCTTTCAGGATGATGGCGGGGCCAAAACCGAGATGGATAAGATCCTCAAACGAAACGGCATTCAGAAGGTGGTGGTTTACGGCATTGCCACGGATTACTGCGTTAAGGCGACGGCCATTGATGCTAAAAAGGCAGGCTTCAAGGTCATTGTGGTGGAAGATTTGTGCAAAGGGGTTGCGCCCGGCACCACCCAGAAAGCCCTGGAAGAGATGAAGGCGGCTGGTATTACAGTCATCAAGACATTGGATCTTAAAAAAATCAGGGATTTGTAAGCTCCTGAAGGGAAACAGCGGTATGAAAACCTATGGTATGATTCCCATCCGGTTTACGCTGAATGGCGAAAAAACCCAGCTGGAGGTGGGCGCCGGTGAAACCGCCCTTTACGTGCTCAGAGAACGGTTGTCTCTCAAAGGAACCAAGGAAGGGTGCGGTATTGGGGAGTGCGGGGCCTGTACCATTGTGGTGGACGGAAAAAACGTCAATGCCTGCCTCATGGCGGCGCCCCAACTGGACGGCCGGACCGTCATGACCGTGGAGGGACTGGGCAGCAAAGAAACCCTCCATCCCCTGCAGGAGGCATTTCTGGATCATCACGGGGTGCAGTGTGGTTTCTGTACCCCCGGACTCCTTATGAGTGCACAGTCTCTCATTCAGGGAAACCCCCGGCCCACGCACAAACAGGTAGTCGAAGCCATATCGGGCAATCTGTGCCGGTGTACGGGATATCAACAGATTGTCACCGCCATTGAAGACGGGGCCAAGAAAACCGGTGGGGAGGTATAGACCATTGACTCATCCGGCCTATACAAGACCCGAAACCCTGGATGAAGCCCTCCTCTTTTTAAGGGACCATGGCGACGACACGCGCCCCCTGGCAGGGGGAACGGATGTCATGGTGGATCTGCGGTCGGGTAAACTGGAAATCCCATACCTGCTCGATATCTCCCGTCTTTCGGACCTTCAGGGGATCGCGTTGTCGGAAGAAGGTTTTTCCATCGGCGCCGGCGTCACCATCAGCGAGATGTATGCATCCCCCCTGGTAGCGGAATATGCGCCTTCGCTGATCAAATCGTGCGCTTTTTTCGGCAGCCCTCAGATTCGAAATGTGGCCACCATCGGCGGTAATGTGGGCAACGCTTCACCTTCAGCGGACACGGTGCCTCCTCTGCTGGTGCATGGGGCCAGGGCTGTACTGGTGTGTGAAAGCGGGGAACGGATCGTTCCGGTGGAGGACCTTTTTGTGGGTCCGTACCGAAGCGGCATCAGATCCCATGAACTGCTGCTCCGCTTTGTCCTGGAACCTGCGGGAGGCGGGTTCAGTGATTTTCAGAAAATCGGCCGACGCAAGGCATTGGCCATTTCCCGCATGAGCATGGCCGTGCTGGCGGACCGCGAAAAGGACGGAACCTTTGTTTCTGCTCGACTGGCGCTGGGTTCCGGCACCCCGACCCCCATGCGCATGGGGGAGGTAGAGTCTTTTCTCGTGGGGAAACGCTCGGACCCCCAAACACTTGCGGCGGGAGCCCGACTCATGGCAGAAGAAATGATCCGCGTCACGGGCATAAGGCCTTCCACGGTTTATAAGGAAAAGGCCGTTCAGGGACTGTTTATGCGGATGCTGGCGCCCTTGATGAAAGATGGTACCATATGAAAACCAACAATTCCGTTATCGGTAAAAGCATTCCAAGGATCGGCGCCGTTGAGCGCCTTTTGGGAGAACCCCTGTTCAGCGCAGACATGGAACTGGATCACCCCCTGGTGCTGAAAGTGCTGTCCAGCGACCGGGATCACGCCCGTGTTGTAAAGGTCGATACGGCGGATGCGCTCCGGCTCAAAGGGGTTGTGAGGATTTTTACGGCTGAAGACATTCCGGGAAATAATATCACCGGCATTATTAACAAAGACCGGCCGCTCTTAGCGGAAGATAAAGTGCGCTCCAGGGGAGATGCGGTGGCCCTGGTGGCGGCGGAAAACAGTCATGCGGCAGAAAAAGCCGTGAGCGGAATTCATGTCACATACGAAGATATGCCATCGGTCCACGATCCGGAGGAAGCCCTGAAACCGGATGCCCCCAAAGTTCACGAAAAGGGAAACCTGCTCTTCACTCGAAAAATCAAAAAGGGAGATCCGGAAAAAGCCTTTGAACAGTGCGCCGCGGTGGTGGAAAAAACCTACCGGACCTCTTTTCTGGAGCACACCTACCTGGAACCGGATGCCGGCGCAGGCTACCTGGAACCGGATGGGCGCATGGTGATTATCGCCTCCACACAAAACCCCCATTACGATCACAGTGAGGTGGTTTCCCTGCTGGGAGTGGCGCCACAGCAGGTCCGCATCATTCAGGCGGCCACGGGCGGGGGGTTCGGCTCCAAACTGGACCTCAATGTGCAGGGATTTATCGGTCTGGCCCTGTATCATCTCAAAAAACCGGTGAAGTGTATCTTCACCCGGGAAGAAGCCTACCGCATGACCGCCAAACGTCATCCCCTCAGAATGGCCTTTAAAACCGGAGCGGATAAAAATGGTCGTCTTATGGCCATGACCGCCCGAATAATCTGCGACACGGGGGCCTATGGTTCGTACGGATTGGCCGTGGCATCCCGGGCGCCGGTGCACGCGACCGGTCCCTATGAAATGGATCATGTGGATGTGGAAGCCTTGTGTGTGTACACCAACAATCCGTTTGCCGGGGCCATGCGGGGGTTCGGCGTACCCCAGGCCGCTTTTGCCCATGAATCCCAGATGGATCTTCTGGCGGAAGCCCTTCATATGGACCCGCTCGAAATCCGCCGGGTCAATGCCCTTAAAGCCGGATCCCGGACCGCCACCCGCCAGACGCTGCAGGAAAGCGTAGGGATTCTTCAATGTCTCGACGCAGTTAGGCCCCACTATGAAAAAGCCATGAAAGACTGGGTTCATGGGGAAACTGCCCCTTCCAAACAACGGGGTGTGGGCGTGGGGGCCATGTGGTACGGCATCGGGAACACGGGGGTGCGGAATCCCTCCACGGCCCACTTGGAAATGGATACGGAAGGCCGCATTACCCTGTATACCGGTTGTGCGGATATCGGCCAGGGATCCACCACCGTATTGTCCCAGATTGCAGCCCAGGTACTGGGAATCTCCCCGGAAAGTCTTCAAGCGGTGGTGGGGGATACGGCTTACACCGCCAACGCGGGCGCCACTTCCGCCAGTCGGCAGACCTATATTTCGGGAAACGCCGTGAGGGATGCCGCAGAAAAGTTGGCGGAAGTGCTTCTGACCCAAGGGGTGGATCTGCTGAAACGCCCCAAAACGGACCTTGTCCTGGCAGACGGACATGTGGTGGATGACAGAGATCCGAACCGCAGGGTTTCCTTCTCAAAAATTGCAGCCCGGGCAACAAAACGGGGCATCCCCCTTCGATGGCAGGGATATTTTGATCCGGCCACGGTACCGCTCGATCCGGAAACGGGTGAGGGCGTTCCTTATGCCACCTACGCCTATGCGTGCCATGTGGCCCTGGTGACGGTGGATGTCCTCACCGGGGAAGTGACCGTCCATAAAGTCATCGCGGCCCACGATGTGGGCTGCGCCGTTCATCCGGAATCGGTGGTGGGCCAGATCTGCGGCGGCGTCGCCATGGGGGTGGGTTTCGCCGTCATGGAAGAATACGATCCGTCAACAACCGAATCCATGAAAGATTATTACATCCCCACTTCCAGCGACATGCCGGAAGTGATCCCCATTATTATCGAATCCCCTGAACCCACCGGGCCTTTCGGCGCCAAGGGTGTGGGGGAACCGGCGCTTATCCCCACGGCACCCGCCATCATCAACGGTATCACAAATGCCATTGGCGTGCGCATCTATCACCTGCCCGCCAACCTGGAACGGGTTTTGGGCGCCGGCATTCAATCCGGAAATTTCAGTATGAAGGAGGTAGCATAATGGCCAGTGTCGTACTCAAAAATATTCAAACCATTCTAAGCGGAAACATTCAAAATCCCATCATTGAGGGGGACGCCATTCAGGTGGTGGACGGCCTCATCAAAGAGGTGGGCCGTTTATCGGATATGGAGATCGAAGAAGGTTGTAACCATGCTTATCCGGTTGACACATATAGGCCGAAGAGTTAGTCTTCCATCCTG
>CAYPQJ010000009.1:0-45079 GCA_964412835.1 uncultured Desulfobacteraceae bacterium
TAAATGGGGGGATTGAATGTAACGTAGAGCTGCGCCCATTGAGTAATCTATACGGAAAAAAAATCCGAAATCGAGCTGACCATTTTCATTATTTTGCGACCTACTTAGGGGTGGAAAGTGAACTCCCTCTTCGTCCAGAAGGTGTTCGGGAAGACAATCAGATTTGGAATGATTATTATAGGGCTGTTTTAGTAGGATGTATTCAGTAAGGTCAGGGGGTTAGCCAATGAGCGTTGAGCTGTAGAAATGATTTCGAGAACGGGGACCTCCCATTTGTCCGCCTTGATCTGTTTCTGAAAAGGCGCATCAGGATCGTCCCGGTTGCGCTGCAACATTCCCACGACCCTGACCTCCAGGATGTTCTCCAGACACTTTCGCCATCTGCCGGCCCCTTCTTTTGAAAGCCTGCCTACGCACTCCCCGTTGTGGTCCCGGATCTCCAGTCTTTCGGTTTTCATTACCAGATTTACCCGTTGGCCTGTTGCAAGCGCTGTCAGACGGCTGTGAATGGGGTGCGTCTGTGGAAAGCCTCCCGCATAGTCCAGATAGATTTCGTTTAACCCCGTTATTTCATATCGCTTGTCAACATCATCACTATGCTCAACCATCCCGCCGTGGGTGAACGGCATCACAAAATTTCCGTTGATTTCTTTCAGGAAGGGATTTGGCTTCCCCTGGATTTTCAAGAGGCGAAGGGTCTCCTCGGCCCGGGTCATGGCCACATACATGATACGACGTTCTTCTTCCCACCGGGCGCTATCCGCCGGGTGGCGCCAATCACCGTCCAGAACGAACACATGGGGAAATTCCATGCCTTTGGCAGCATGAATGGTGCTCATGAAAATCCCTTCCCCCAGCACCTTTTCCCGGCGTTTTTCAGCCACAAATTCATACAACCGATCCGTTACCCTTGTGATGGGTTGTATGCTGTCAGCGGTTTCTTCCCGCCAGGCTTCCAGGAATGTATCGATCAGTTGCCACCAGATGTTGGGTTGCCTGTTTCCCCGGTGTGTTTTAAGGCGTGCCATCAGATCGCTTGCGCGCCCGTTCTCCTTTTCCTTTGCCATGAGCCAATCCAGAACCGTTTGAACCTCCCGCACCCGGTGCAGGGGAAACCCTTTATCCAGCGTTGTCCTGAAAGGGAAGGCCGCTTTTTCCAGTACTGATCTGACGGCGGCCAGCGGGGTCCTGGTTCTGGACAGAACGGCAAAATCGTGCCACCCGGCGCCGGGGTCCAGATTCCGAATTCGATCGATTTCGCTCTTGATATAATGGGCCTGGTGAATCCTGGTGCGAACCGAAACCATTTGTACGCGGCCCCGACTTACCGGGTCCAACTGCTCCCACTTTCCCCCGGGCAGATTGGGTACTCTTTCACGGTTGATGCGAATGGGGTGTGATCCTTTCATCCGATCCCGGTTATTGCGGATCAACCGATTGGCGGCGGCAATGATGTGTTTGCCGGACCGGTAGTTTTCCACGAGATAGATGATCTCTGTGTTGTAGTCCTCCCGAAACCGGCGAATGAAGCGGACATTGGCCCCCCTGAAGGTGTAGATATTCTGATCGTCGTCTCCCACCGCCAACAGTGTCAGGCGGTTGTTTTCCTCTTCAAGAGACTTTCCGGCAATGGCCGATACCAGCTCATACTGATCCTGATCGATGTCCTGGTATTCATCTACCAGGATGTGGCTGTATCCGGACATCAGCTGATCCCGCATTTCGTCAGGTTCCATGCCGGGGATGTGCTGCCCGCCTCTCAAGAATTGTACCGCCTGCCGGATGATGCCTTCAAAATCAATGCCGGCTTTGCTGTTTGATTCGGCCATATCCCGAACGGATATGCCGGCCAGCCGCATGGCGGCACCGTGATAGGTGGCAACCGTAATGCCTTTTGCGGCCCTTCCGATTAATTTAATGAGCCGTTTCTTAAGCTCCATGGCGGAGCTGTGGTTGAAGCAGAGCACCAGGACCTGGTGGGCCGGTATCCGTTCCACTTCCAGCAGATAGGCGCAACGGTGAATGATGACCCTGGTTTTGCCCGATCCGGGCCCCGCAAGAATAAGCATATTGTCTTCCACAGGTTTTCCCACTGCGGATATCTGCACGGGGTTTCGCAGGTTTTCCACGATCATGCGGTAGGATTCGGCAGTGGTGGCCTTTTCCAGCAGTTCTTTGTCATCGGCAAAATACTTGTTGATGAATTTGACCCGGCCCAGGGCGAAATAATCGAGCACCAGCGTGAGCGCCCCGGCAAGTTTTCCCAGGGCCAGGGTGGCATAACGCATCATGACATGAACCTGAAGCCGTTTTTCCCGATAATGAACCGCCAACGGCTTGTAATCCCCTTTGTTGTAATAGCGGCCCCTGGCCGTTTGTTCCAGCCTTATGGTCATGGCTTGTCTGAGGATCGCCAGTCCCCCTTGCAGTTCAATGGCTTTCTGTTCGTGCAGGAACATGAGGGCCCGGTCGATGGCCGGCAGGATTTTTCTGACCTGTGTGCTGAGGATCATATCCGACTGAATCGCCGCGGACAGTTTATCACTGGCAAAAGCGATCTGCACATGGCCGGTGAGTTCAATGCCGTCTTTGGCGGCCTGTTCCTCCGCCATGGTCAGCAGTGTTTTCAGGATTACACGGGCCACATTCTGTCTTAATGAAATGGTTTTTCTGATGTTGTGCCAGCTGCGTTGCAGCTTGACCTGGTAATTGTTCCGGTCCAGATACCGAAGTTCAAAGCTGCCCAGTGTGGCGGCAAACCCTTTTCCGTCATAGCTTATGCCCTTAATCAGCTGCCGCAGAACATCCGGTGTGGTCTTGGTCCCCTCGTTGTTCAGCATTTGGTTCAGGCGCCGAATGTTCAACCGGACCCAGTTGCCGTCCTCCGCATCCGGGTCCGCTTCCTCGAGCAAACGAACCAGCCTGTTTTCCAGATCACAGGCGGATTGGAAGATCTTGTTGGCATTGTTCTTCCCTTTGGGCCGGAAGGTGGCCGACAGCATGATGCCCTGGTCCAGCAAACCGGCATCCGCCATGTCATGAAGGGCCCCGATGATGATCTGAGCAGCGGTGAGTCCGGATTTTCTCTCCAGCTCAAGGAGATGTGATTTTTCCGGAAAGAGCGCTTCGGCAATACTGTCGGCACTGATGCCGTGTGCCTTTTCCCGGTTAATAATGAACCGCAAAATATTGCGCCAGAGGCTTCGGCTATGGACCCCCAGGTTGAGGTGGGCCATCATTTTTTCCGCGTCTTCAAGGGAATCCACCAGGGGTTTTCCCTGAAAAACATCGGTCAGGTTATGGTTGCGTTTTAAAAATCCGGCCCTCTCCAGCCAGGCGACGGCAGCTTTGACTTTCGTGTCCCTGGATTCAGGACTCAGTTCATGCAGGTCGGCCAGATCCTCATCGCGAACCAGTTCGTCACTGGTGACAACAATTTCGCCTTCCGGGTTTCTTTTCTTTCGCCGCAGGGCACGCAGGATGCGTGCGATTTCCTTTTGTTTGACTTCCGAGAACGCACCCATCCGGAACTGCCGGTTCACATCCTCCGGGTCGTATAAAAGAATACAGCGGGCCGGTTTCAGATCCCGTCCGGCTCGCCCGGCCTCCTGGATATAATTTTCAAGGGAGCCGGGAATATCATAGTGCAACACAAGCCTGATATTCTCTTTGTCGATGCCCATGCCGAACGCGTTGGTGGCACAGATCACCGGTATCTCTCCGGCCACAAACAGATCGATGATGTCACGCTTTACCCCAGCGTCCAATCCGGCATGAAACGCTTCTGCAACCACCCCCTGCTGATGCAGAAAGTCCCTGATCTCCTCCGTACCGGCCCGCGTTGCCGCATAGACAATGATGCCGGCCGGCTCATCCGTTCCCTCCAGTTGTTCCGCGATAATATCATGGGTTTTCTCAAACTTTTCCGCCGGGGACACCGGGATCACGTCAAAGGAGAGGTTCTCCCGCTCAATGCCCCCTGCGTACAGGTGGAGGGGTTGAGCCAGTTCTTCCTGAAAGTGCGTCTTGATTTCTTCGATGACGCTGGTTTTGGCGGTGGCGGTAAAACAGCACACCGGTGGTACCGCCTGGTTCTGTTCCCTGCTGAACTCTCGAATGAAGCGGGCCGCGTACAGGTAGTCCGGTCTGAAGTCGTGCCCCCATTTGGACAGACAGTGGGCTTCGTCAAAGACCCAGCAGCCGATTTCCCGCTGCTTCAAAACGTTTCGAACGCTCATGCTGCGAAGTTGTTCCGGTGAAATGTAAAGGATGGCCGTGTCTCCCAGCCGAATCCGTTCAAACACTTCGCCTCGTTCCGGAGGGGTCTGGAGTCCGCTGACGGCTTCGGCAAACAGGGTGCCGGTTTTTTTCAGCAAATTATCCACCTGGTCCTTCATCAATGCCTGAAGGGGTGAAATGACGACCGTCAGAACCCCGCGCCGCCCGTAACGCACCAGTGCCGGCAATTGATAGCAAAGGGATTTACCGCCCCCGGTGGGTAGAATCCCCATAACTGAAATATTGGCCAAGGCGTCCTGTACGATGGCTTTCTGCAGGCTTTTCCCCTGATCGGTGGCGGGTTTTTCGCGAAAGGACGGATACCCGAAGATGCGGGTTAGCTGCCGTTCGGGGTCATGGCTTTCTGAGCAGTATTTGCAGTCTGATTTTCCGCAGGACGTTTCTCGAAGTGTTTTGATGATCTCCGGAATTTCCGGGAATCGATGCCTCACCCAGGGGGGCAGCACGGAATTGCCCCCGGCCACCTGAAGCCACGCCATGCAGTAGGCGGCTGCCGGCCGCCTGCGGGCTTGGGCCAGGGTTCCGGAAATCGTTTCCCTGGCCGCTTTGCCACATACGATGCCTTGGGTATGCTGCATAAAGCAGGCGAGTGCATCTTCAGGGCTCTCGATTCCCCGGTCGACGATTCCTTCAAACACCGTCGATAGCCCCATCCCGGAAAACGTATTAAAAACACTCTCTTTGAAACAGAAACCATAAAAATCGATCAGTGCCGGCGTTTCCTTACCGAGTGCAACAAAACTTTCCCACTGCTCCTTAAAGACCGAAGCGGCCAGCTTTGCATCCTCAACCGGGTTGTTGATGGCGGATCGAACCAGCTTGTAGCTTTTGACCAGGCGGTGGTAGGGGTTTTGCGGAAAAGCCAGGGGAGACAGGTAAAGGGTATCGATCACCGGTTTTTTGAGAATCTCAAGCCCTGGTGAAACCGTTTTTAAGACGGGGAAATCATGGCCCAGCAGGTTGTGGCCCAGAACGAAATCCGCGTCTTTCACCAGGTCGTCGAGCGCATCCAGTACAGCTTTTGAGCCGGCCTTTTGGGTTCTTTCAAGAATCCGGTCATTTAAAACGGCACCCACATGCCTGATTCTTCCCGTCCTCGTGGTTTCCAGATCAAGGAGCAGGGTGCGGTTCAGCAATTCAGAAATATCCATATTCGGTGAGAGATGCCTCCATTTGGAAAAAGAATCCTGCCCAATAATGACGTGATAATGCCCTAAAACGTTGGATTATACAAAAGAATTCAGGAGATTTCGTTAAGAGCCCCAGAATTTCTTGCCGAAGCCCCAAATACAATCCGGTTCGTGTGCCGAAGCGGCCCCGGTTGTGGGCAGGACCCGGGAATCCACCCAGGAAGATGAGGAAGGTTTAATGGGTAGGGCAGGGGCATTAATCCCTCGGGATTGAATAAAAGCCAGGATCGTTTGAACCCTTCGAGGGTTCAGTTCAAATTTCGGCCTTTTCAAGACCTCCAGATACTCCGCCAATATATGTTCGTTACATATGACGAACAGGTCGCCTTGAAGTACAAGACGCAAAATCCGGGCTGGTTTACTTCGGGGTTTTAGAAACGCAGAAACAATGATGTTCGTATCCGGTACGACCTTCAAGAGACCAGGCCCCTTCGAACCGAATCGATCTCAATATCGATTTCTTTTTCAGAGATGCGATCGGTTCCCCCTTCCAGGGAAGCGCTGCCGATGTGCGGGAGGAGTACCACATTGTCCATTTTCAGAAGTTCGGAACGGATCTTCGGTTCATGTTCAAAGACATCCAGCCCGGCCCCGGCAATTTTCTTTTCCTCCAGCGCTGTCCATGACTTCGCCATCCATGGTATCGGTCAATAAGGACAGGATTCCGTCTTTACCGCGAACTGCGTCAAGAAGTTCCTCACGTAGAAGAACGCGGTTGTGGGGGTTACATTCCATCCGGAAGTTGCCCTCAAGAAGCGCCATGGCGGCCGGGGGGAGTTTTCACGTCACAAAAATAGCAGGTTTCATTATTGGTATCCTTGTTCACAACAGCGGTGATTCAACTTCATGATACGATCCATTCCGCGAGAGAAGGCGGGGGCTTGATCATCTTGGAAAAAGGCGCCCATTCACATTGGGCTGTTAGTTCTACACCCTCCTGAATCACTGAAACCGGCCTGTCTGAGGAAACCACCACCACGATGACCTGTCGGTGCTCGGCCGTGAAACGAAGGGCTGAGTTGAAACGGGCCCCCCGTGCGCGGTCTTCCCCTGGGACAGTGTTGCCATGAAGTAAACAGGCAAATCCATGGAGATGAAGGTCTCCTCGCAGGTGAAGCGCCCCATCCACCTTTGCCAGGGATTTGGCCAGGTTCAGTAAATGGTTTTTTTGAAGATCCATGGGTTGTTCCAGTTGCTGACCCGACAGGGTGACCGGATCGGGGGTGAGATCAATGACCAGGGTGCAGCCGTGCTTTTCTTTGCCCGCATCATGGACGATTGTCTTGACGATTTTGAACAGGGTGTGTCGAACGGATGTATCCATGGGAAATTCAAGGAGGGCCTCTTCAAGATTTACCAGGTTGGGTTTTCGGGTGGATGAATAGAGCTTTCCATCTGAAAAGCTGCAAATGGGAAGGCCTGAAAGCCTAAGAAAACCAAAATCTCCTTGAAAATCCGCAGTGGATCTTCGTTTCGGCATTTCGCCCGCCGCGATGCCCGCCACATGATTCCCGAAGGAAATAAGCTTGCGGTCGGAATATTCCACGGTCTGAAGCAGTTTTCGCACATGTTTGTGGTTTTTGAGACTCGGTCGTTCAAGGGGTGGAAAGCGCACCAGAAAGTCCACCCGGGATAAATCCTCCGGGGAAATGAATACCAGCCTGCCCCGGGGCCAGGAACCTTCTTCCCGGGTTTTTGATATCCCCAGGATCGCATCCAGGATGGGCAGCACAAAGATTTTGATGTCCCAGCCGAACATGATGCAGATTTCATCGAGAATATAGTCGCGTACGGCGTGGGTTGCGTACTCCCGCAGGAGATAACCGGATGTGGCGGAGTAAAAGGGCCCTTCTATGGTAAAATCGAGGGAAAGGAGGAATGCCGCATGTTCAAGCCATCGTTCCGTGGGGCCGATGGAACAGATGTTCGGGTGGTGTTCGGTGAACCACATCTGGTAATAAACGGCGCTTGTTCTGGCCCCTCGGGAGATGAGTCCCGACAGCTCCAGGTTCTTTTCCGGAAAGATCTGGCCCAGGTGTTTAATGCCTTTTGTGGTGGCCCTGTCTGCTCGCCATTTATGGGTGTCCAGGTAGATTTCCTTGAGCATGGACTCATGGCCCCTGAGAAGGTCCTGGGGGTCGTAAACGGAAATGGGATCATCGGGTTTTTCCGCATAGATGACGGCTGTCCGACTGGGACCGGAGAAGTTGCTGAGTCCCTGGCGTAATCCGTCCAGAATGTTGAACAGGCAGAGGTTTTTGGATGAATCGGTCAGCATGGAATATCCTCTATGTTAGGCAAGATTGGATACCACATTGACCACCAGACCGATCACCAGGGCAACGAAGATGAAGGACAGGATGGAATGGACAAGAGTCAGCCTGCGCATGGGGGCGCTGGATATGGAGACATCGGAGGTCTGGTAACACATGGCAATGGTGAAGGAGTAGTACATGAAGTCCCAGTAGTCTACGAGCTTGCCGCCTGGAAATTCCAAACCTTTTTTATAATCCCCCGTTGACCCGTTATCCATCTCATCATAATAGAGCCGGGCGTAATGGATTGCAAAAAACGTATGCAGCAGAAACCAGGCAGAGAAGATGGCAACGGTACAGAGCCCCAGGTGTAAATTTGCCGACTCCTCCTTCCAATGCCGGCCGTCGTTCAGCATGAAAGCCACGGCCACCATGGATGCGCCGGAAATGAGTACCGTCAGTGTGAGGGTCCCCATATTGCTCGGCTCCTGTATCTGAGCGCGATGCATGGTGTATTTGGCATCGGCCTTTTTCATCATGATGAGGATAATGGTAAGTAGAAAAAGCACCCCCAGGTCCCAGGCCAGAAGCAAACGGATTTCAGATTTTGTTCCCTGCGGGAGAAGAACATAGACGAGCAAACCGATGGTAATGGAAAGAATGAGCCTGATGCTGGGATTGATAATGGCGGTAAAGGCTTTTTTTACCACGGAGATCACCATTCAGTTAATGGATCTTCGCAGGGATTCCCCGACGCTCAGGGGGTGTAATCAGCGGGTCGGCGGTTTTGATCCCAAGGATATAAAGTGTCACAACGATGCCAACCAGTAACAAAATCAATCTTAAGGTTGTGCCGGTCATGAAGAAAATCATGGAAGTACCCATGGAAAGCCACATGAATATAATGGCGCGGTGTTTTGTTTTGGCTGGAAGCCCCCTCCCTTTTTGAAAGTTATCGATTAATCGGCCCACGGGGCCGAAACTGATGAGCCGTTTATAAAACCTGGGTGATCCTCTCCAGTAACAGAAACCGGCCAGCAGGAATAAGGGAACAGTGGGCAGCAACGGGAGAAAGACACCCACGATGCCAACTCCCACGGATATGCCCCCCGCCAGATTCCAAAGCCTGCGAACGCCTTTCCTTTTATGGTGGTTTCGAGGGAGATCGTGGGGGATGGGTTTCTGGGTGTTAACCCTGGAAATCCGAACATCCGGAGGCACCGGATCATGCCACGGGACATCTTTGATCATCTCAAGAAGATGTTGCCTGTCAGAGATTTCAGGGTTGTAGTGGATGATGACACTGCCGCATAGATGATTGGACCGCACACGGTTGATGCCCGGAGAGTCGGATAAAAGCGCTTTTAATTTCAGTATCCGGTTCTTGTGCGATACCAGAGCGGGAAATGTGACGCGGAGACGACCGGGAATGGAATGTCTTATGCTAAATTCAGTTGTTGTCAACATCTATCTTCTCCTTAAGAGAAAGCTAAAGCGCAAAAAGCAACGTGGTTCCCAAATCGGCAGCCATCAATTTCCAGATGTCTACGGCGATTTCACCCATTTTGGATAAACTGCTGTGCATGGTCTGCATCCCTTCGGAGCCTTTCTGGATTTCACCATGGACCTTGTGTAATTTGCCATTTTGAATCAGGGCTGCAATTTTTTCATTGTTAAACATGATTTCCATGGCAACCTTCGTATCGGTGTGTCCCTCAACGGGAATGAGGTGTTGCCAGATCAGTGCTCGCAATACCCTTGATAGATGTGTGCGGACATATTCCTGCCGATCAGTCGGGAAGAAGTCAAAAAGCTTGCGAATGGCCCAGGCGACGCTTCCAAAACTGATACTGGTGGTGAGCACCAGATGACTTTCAGCTGCGGTCATGGCCATGATGAGGGTTTCGGGACTGTCAATTTCAGTAAAGTAAATGACGTCCATGTCGCTTCGCATGGCCGTTTGAAGACCGCCCGCATAGTTTTTCACGTGAAGGCCCACTTCACGCTGAAAGATGAGGGAGGATTTGGATTTATGGGCAAAGCGGATCGGATCTTCAATGGTGACGATACTCTTATTTGAATTCGTATTGATGTGGTCGATGATGGATGCGATGGTGATGGCTTTGGCACAGTTGGCCTTGCCCGTAATAAGAATCAGTCCTCGGTCAAAAGACGGTATTTTCTCAAGGGATTCCATGGGCCCCATATCACCAAGGGGTGGAATCTCAAAGGGAACCAATCGGCATGCCGCACCGATCCCGTTTTCGGATGCATATAAAATGATCTGGATGGTCCCCGCCGCTTCGGTTGTGTAAGTCAGTTCAAGCTCCATTCGGCTTTCAAAATCCTGTCTCTGAGCGGGGGTGAGGGCAGCGTAAAAAAGCTCCTCAATCCTGCTCCCTGCAAGGACCGGATATTCCTTAAGCCTTTCCAGTTTTCCATGGATTTTCAAAACCGGATGTTCACCGGGGGCCAGGTAGAGATCAGAGGCTTCTTTCTGTCTGGCCAGGACAAACAGCGCTTCAATTTTTGATCCGGATTTGCCACGCGGTGAATGTTTTGATTGCTGCATGAATCCTCCTTTACCATTTATCGGCGGATCAGAAACTCCCTTTGATGGGCGATACGTAATATCTCAGGATTTCACTTTTAAATGCGGCCAAAATATTTTTGTGTACAAGCGACTGTTGTTTCAAGGCTTCCAGTGCCTGGTGCATGGTCTGCATCCCTTTGTATCGCCCAGCGGCCATTGTGGGCCTGAGCAGATGAAGACTTCTTTCCTGGCTGATAAGGCGTGAGACAACCGGGTCGTTGATCAGAATTTCAACAGCCGGTGTGAATCCCGAACCGTTTTTCAGGGGAAGGAGGTGTTGCCATATGGCACAGCGCAATGTGTGTGCCAGCAGTTTTCTTCCAGATCCCCTTTTATTGGCGGAAGCGTTATGGACGATACGGGTCAGGACCTCTGCCACCCCGCCGTTTGTTTCCAACGTCGCAAGCACCAGAAGCCCTTCGGCAGCGGCGTTAAGGGCAGGTATCATGGTTTCTTCAAGTGGAAGCCCATCCATCACCATCACATCCGCTGTTTTGAGCAAATTGCTGTAAGTACGCTTGTTCAATAACGTGCCGTTTCCCGGAAGTCTCATCTGCTCAATAAAGGATCGGTTATTCTCGTGTTCATACTCCGTGGGCACTTCCATGGTTAAGATCGATTTTTCTGAAGTGTCATTGATATGCTGGATGAGCGATGCCAGTGTCGTCGTTTTACCCGACTTCGCACACCCTATAATCAGTATGAGGCCTGTGCCGGACGAAACCATTTTCTTAAGAAAGGAGGGGAGTCCGAGACCGTCGAATTCCGGGATGTTCAAGGGGAGTAAGCGGCAGGCCAGGCAAAGGCCCCTGCTTTCATCTGAAAGGACAACCCGCAGGCGCCCCAGTCCATCAATGGTACAGGCACTAATGATCTCCCGGCGGGATTCAAACTCGGATAGATCCCTGGGTGAAAGTACTTCCTGTGCAAGCCCGTCTATTTTCGTTTTATTTAAGTCCGGATGGGCTTTAAGGGGATGCAATCCACCGTTTATTTTTAAGAATGGGGGAGAACCGACGCTAAAATAGATATCCGTGGCTTTTTCCCGCTGAGCAGTCTGGAAGTATTCCTTTATCGTGGCCATAACCAAGTCAGGGTTTCCATTCGCCGGCCGGATCATTGGGCCGGTTGTTCGGCCGGTAAAGAATGAGTGGTCAAAAATGGCCCTAAGACGTTTCAGGTGGATTTGAAGACACTGTTTCAGGCGCCTTCACCGGTTCGGCGCTGTTAGTTTTTGAAAGCAAAGGGGCAACCGGCGCGTCCATTTCCCGGTGATCATGCTTCAGCAGATGAAATGAAGTAATGCCGAAGGTCAGTAGAACAAGCCAGGCGGGAGTTGCCCAGGCGGGTGCCAGAACAAGAGCGGCGATGCCCGTAGCAACGGACGTTACCGGCACTGCGGTCCGCATGTCAACGGTGTTCCCCGACATATGCCTGACAGCCTGGTCCAGGTTTCGTGAAACTCCCAGTATCCTGTCACGTACCACCACGTCCATGTTTGCTTTGTCGCCATAGGTCAAAGCATCTTTGATATCTTCCATCCGATTTGAAAAATCAGGGTCATTGCTGATGTCGGTGAGTATTCGCATCAACTCCTTCAAGATCACATCCATGTCAACGTCTTTGTGGAAGTAGACCGTAATCGATTGAGAATAGGGGTTAAGATCCGCTTTTTTAATTTCCCTGAGTTCACGCAGTCCGGCTTCAAGCACATAGAAAAAAACTTTTGGGTCAAATCCCGACTCAACCTTTATCCTTGCTCTGCCTGAAATGAAATGTATTACCTTCAGCCTGACTTTCATGCTTTTCATATTTGTTCTGGGGCCTCGGCAAGAAATAATTGCGCAAGATTGCGCCGTATTTTGGTTCGTATACAAGGCACATCCACAGGTGCATATTAGTGGATACGTGCCAGTGGATGTAACACAGTAGACGGGCCAAAGGACAAGTAAGATTGTGTAATTATTTTTTGTCGAGGCCCCTAATCCATATGAACTTCTTTTTCCGCTTCTTTTTCCCTTTCGTATTCCGATTTGCTTTCCGCAAAGAGGTCCTTGAATTTTTCAAGGCCCTCTCCAATGATGGATAAAAGATAGTCCCTAACCACGAGAAACATTTTCAGTAAAAGCTTCAGGATTGATTTCTTCGGGGCGAATTTCATAAACATGATAACCATCACCCCTCCGATAATTCCTGAAAGAATCAATTCCATTTACCCTTATCTCCTTTGTTTTCTATTCAGCGCAGGCAAATTACCTGAGCAATATCAGATAAAAAAATATCCGTGCCGTTTAAGATGCATCCTGTTTTCGACGTTTATTGGAAGACGGTATTCCCATCATCTCCCGATATTTGGCCACGGTTCTGCGGGCGATTTCAATTTCCTTTTCCTTTAACAGTCCGGAAATTTTTCCGTCGCTGTATGGCTTTTGAGGATCTTCTTTACTGATGATCTTGCGGATTTTTTCCTGAACGTCGGTGGATACTGCAGGCTTGAAATATTTTTCAGCGGGAGCCTTATTTGTTTTAGTCTTGGCTTTTTTGACTGGTTTAGAAGGAGAAACCTTTTTGGCAGTCTTTGTTTTTCCAGCCTTTAAACCAGGGCTTTTTCGCGGTTTCGGCGACTTTGAAGGCTTTTCCACGGACAGCAGGGATAGAAGATCTTCAGTTTGAAGGCGTAACGGATCGTAGTTTACCACGAGGCTGTTAGAGGCCGAACTGATACGCTGGTCTGTAATACGTTCATCATTTGACAGTTTTTCAACAAGCCCTCTACGATAGTCTTCTGACGTGAGCCCGGGTATTCTCACCCGCACTCTTCCGGGAAGCTGATGTGCAATTTCCATTTTCACCCCATTTTTTTGGTTATCAGCTATTGGCACGCATGATAAGCTCAGCTTGAAAACAGGCAATCGGAAACACAGTGCAGCGCCTCAGCGTGCTTTACCAAACAAGCTTGTTCCGTTGATGGATCGAATCAACGAAAACCCATCGGAAAACCATTTTTTAAAAACAGCCGTTTCCGGATGGTTACCTTTTCGTTATTGTAAAACCTGTTGCCGTCTTTACTTGACCTGAAATCTAGGCGGCTTCAACCTTGGCAGCCTGACCGGCTTCAAATTCAGCTTTGCTTTCAGCCATCAGATCCTTGGCGGAGTCCATGGCGGAAGCACCGCCTGAAGCCAACGCACCGGACAGTGCATATCCTGTTTTGATGACCTTCTTGGCCGCTCCCCGAAGTATCTTTGTTTTTGTCACCACCGCCACCACGACAATGCCACCCACAATACCCAATGCAATTTCTTCCATGATTAACCCCCTTTTTTTGTTAGTGGACCATTTTTATTTCTATTTTTTATCGTGCAACCTGACCTCATCCAGCGCAGCCTTTTCAGCTTCCAGCTCCAGTTTGCTTTCCGCAACGAGATCTCTCATGTTTTCAATCATTTCGACGGCACAAAATCGAAATCCCGAAACAACCCCCTGGCCAGCTTTACCGGCCGATGCGGCTGCCGCCTGAAGACCTGAACGTTTATTGGCCAGAAGTACAATAGCGCCGCCAAGCATACCCCAGAAAAATGCACCCATATTGATTTCTCCCTCCCCCTCACGTTATATCAGTACTCAATGGATTACCATCTCATCGGGATTCGCGTCTTCATCCCGTTGATACGGAATCGCTTCTATGCCTTGTGGTGAATCATCTTTTTTACCAGAGGACAGTTTGAGCTTTCCAATCTGTTGCGTTAACGCGCCATCCGTTTGTTTTTTCTTGCCGGAGTCCAATTTCATGCGAATCATCGGTTTCATGCCATTAAGACAGGCCACCACCGCCGAGCCGTTGCTGATCAGCGTGGTGAGTACCGGTGAAGCCAATCCAAAAGCCGCCAGCCCATAGGCAAACACATTGAAGCCGCCCACAATCCAATAGCTTTCCTTGATGAGACCGATGGTTTCTTTGCTGATCTCAAAGGCCTTTGGAATGTTGAGCAGGTTTTCGTTTAAGAGAATAACCCCCGCCGTTTCCTTGGCGATATCGGCGCCGCCTTTAACGGAAATGCCGATATCGGCATAGGACAATGCCACGGAGTCGTTGATGCCGTCACCCACAAAGGCGACGGTGTGGCCTTGTTCCTTGAGATCTTTGACCACCTCTGCCTTCTGTTCTGGTAACATTTCAGCATAGCATTTGTCAATACCGAGGGAATCGCACACCGGCCTGGCCACCTGTTCCACATCCCCGGTGAGCATGATGACCTGTTTGACGCCCAAGCGGTGCAGTTCATCGATCATCTGCTTGGAGTCTTTTCGGACCTGATCCCGGAAGGAGATAATGCCACCGAATTTGTCATCGATGGCGATATACAGACAGGCTTTCCCCTCATCAACCAGTTGATCCCTTTTTTCAAGTACCGACGGATCGATATGCACGCCGCTTTCCCGCATGAGCCTCAGGCTTCCCACCAGGGTTTTCTTGCCTTCGATATTCGCCTGTACCCCACGGCCCACCACATATTTGGCATTCTTGCGATTCTTCAAAGGAATACCACGGTTTGTGGCGTGTCGAACCACCGCTTCGGCAATGGGATGGGTCATCTGCATTTCGGCGGTGGCGGCATAGCTTAGAAGTTCCGGATTTCCATAACCGTTATAGGATACCAGGTTCTCCACGTGGATGACACCGGTGGTTAACGTTCCGGTTTTATCAAATATGATGGTGTCGGTATGATACAGCTTTTCCAGGTAACTTCCCCCTTTGATCAATATTCCGTTTGATGCGGAGGTAATCATGGAGGAGAGGACCGCCGTGGGCGCCGCGACGCGGACGCCGGTGCCGAAATCAACCGTCAGCATGGCCGCCAGTTGGGCGATGTTCATGGTTCCCGCAAAAATTAAGCAGGTGGAAATCAAGGACGGCGCCACCAGTCTGTCGGCGAATTTTTCAGCGTGATTCTGGATCTTTGTTTCATACAGGGGCGCTTCCTCCACCAGGCGGACCACCTGGGCCACCTTGGTACGGTCACCCACACGGGTCGCCTTGATGTACGCATTGCCGTCCTTGATGACGGTGGAGGCAAATGCTTTGTCACCCACTTCTTTGTGCGCCGGAAGCGATTCCCCGGTTAAGACTTGTTGATCAACGATCAGTTCTCCTTCGATGACTTCACCGTCAACGGGAATGAGGTCGCCTATGTTGAGTGCCACCACGTCGCCTTCCACAATGTCCCTGACCTGGATTTGAACTTCCACGCCGTCCCTGAGAACCCAGGCGTAGTTATCCTGGAAGTCAAGCAGCTTTCGAATGGTCCGCTGGGAGCTGGCAGCGGTCAGGTCCCGGATGTAGTCGCCCAGGTGGATGAGCATCACCATGAGCGATGCATTGATGACGTCTCCGGTCAACATGCCCACCGTAAGGGCGCCGGCGTCAAGAAAATCCACGTTCAGGCGGTGCTCATAGCGAAGGCATCGGTAGGCCCGTTTGTAAATGGGGAGGCAGATGAAAATCAGAAAAGGGTAGACCACCGCGAGGGCAAGTCCCGGAACGCCGGCCAGGAGAAGGCTCAACCCAACCGCACCGGCGGCACCCTTCAGGTAAGCCAGGGAGAGTTCATGCTCTTCTTTATGGACCGCCGGCAGGTCCGCCGTCATCTGGTCCAGTTCATTCAAGGTGAGTCCTTCAACCTTTTCCAGGATTTCGGACTTTTTGATATTTGGAAATTCATAGTGGATTGTCAGGCTGCCACAGCGGAAGTTGCTGTCTACTTTCTCAATAAAGTTCATGGTGGCCAGGTGATGCTGAAGGGCTTTAATGCGATCTTTTTTGAATTTCAGAAGGGGAAGGGCGATGCGAAGTCGACCCCGAATGGAATGCATGATCCGGCAGGAAAGATTGGGCTGCATCAGTTCCATGTCGTTTGGCACCGGGGAGGTTTTTTGATGTATCACCTCAACATCAACTTGCATGGTTTTTGATTTACTCCCCGTTTTTTCCGGATCACCGTCTGCCATTTCAACGCCTCACAAAAAAAAGAATAAAATAAAGAGAACTACTTTCCACAAAACCACACAAGCAAATGCATTTTCTATTGTCAAGAGAAAAATGGCATCATTCATTTTAGGTTGTATTTTAAATGGGAAATTCGGAATTTTTGCATCTTCTCATTTCAATTCTGCTTCTCTCATGGTGCTGGCGGCAACTTCTCGTTCCGCAACGATGCCAATTATTTCGCGGGGCGTGGGGGTTCCCGGGGTCCCTGTCACCAGTGCGAATTTTGCTCGGGTGGTGCGCATTTCCCGGAGAAGATCGTTTATGGGGTTTTTCTTAGGGGTCATGATATAATGATCGTTGCTTATCAATCGTGCATTGCTTCCGCCAATATGGGGGGGAACCACGCCGACGATAGTATCGCCTGATGTGACCAGTACAGGCGTTTCCGATGGTTTAAGGGCTGCTTCCGCGTCAACGGTTGTATATGTTGTTACCATGATGTCCTGTACCGTCATGGATTCGCTCATGGCCGCCTGCAACCCTTCCGGGACAATGTGTCCGCGCCGGAGAAGTTTCAGCGTGTAAATACTGCCGGGCGACAGCCATTTGCGTATGCCATAGGCGAAGGTGGAGGTAATCATGATGGGCATGACCACATTTGCGTCCTGGGTCATCTCCAGAATCATGACAGCCCCGGTGATGATCGCACCGGTGGAGGAACCCACGCCTGCCGCCATGCCGGCGATGGCAAAATCCACGGGATCGATTCCGACCCCTGGAAAGAGATATGCCGCGAAATGGCCAAACAGTGCCCCCATGGTAGCGCCCATGAAGAGGGATGGTGAGAAAACGCCGCCCGAACCGCCGGAGCCGAGTGTCAGACAGGTGGCTGAAAATTTGCAGCAGAAGAGTAGTATCAAAAGCCAAGGGTTCAGAAGGACGGATTTTAAAATGTCCATAATGGTGGCATATCCAACACCCTGGATATAGTAATATCCGGTGTAACGCATGAAGAGCCAGATCATCACGCCCACGGCGAGCATGGCCGACAGGTGTCGGGTGTAGGTGTTGCCCGGCATGGCATCAAAGCGATCCTCAGCCCAGTAAATGCCGCGAACGAAAAGGGTTGACACCAGCCCCATGATAAGCCCGAAGGGCACGAAAAGAAGGAGGTCCCATACGGAACTCAGTTCAAGGTCCAAGGGTGTGAGGGCCGGGAAATAGAAAGAGGGTTCAACCCCCAAAAGGGCGCGACCGATATAGGTTGCGGTGACACTGGCAATGGTCACCGGCAGGACATTCCTGGCGTTGACGCTGACCAGTAAGAGCTCTATGCCGAATATCAGCCCTCCCAGTGGTGCATTGAATGTGGCGGCAATCCCCCCGGCGGCGCCCGCGGCAATCAACGTTACAATCTGACGTGGGGGTAGACTGAGGATCTGCCCCAGGGTTGATCCGAATGAGGCACCGATCTGGATGATGGGTCCTTCACGACCCACTGAGCCACCGCTGCCGATGCAGATGGCTGATGCTACCGCCTTGATGAGACCCACCACCGGGCGGATTTTAGAATCGTTGTAATAGATGGCGTCCATCACTTCAGGGACACCATGGCCCTTTGCTTCCGGGGCGAAGGTTTTCACCATCCACGCAACCATTACCGCTCCGATCACAGGCACTAAAATGACACCGGCTCCCCATGGATTTTCGGGCGTATGAACATTGGCATCATAGAAGAATTGAAATTTTCCCAGAAACAGGATGTTGTGAACCAGTCCGATTAGCATTCGAAAAGCCCAGGCGCCCAGCCCGGCAATAATGCCTACTGAAAATGAAAGGAGACACATGAAGGGAAGGTTTCTGGAAATTTCAGGGCGTTTTTTCATGTAAATCTCCCTTACACGACTATTTCAGTTCCTCAAATCCGCAATCCGCAATCCGCAATCTTACTTAACCCCTCCCATCTCCGGTGCGAAAAAGAAGAGCACTGCGATAATGGTGTAGAGCACCAGCATCTGCAGTCCATTGAGCCAGTTGGACTTCCCATCCAGGCAGATCTGCGTTGTGAGCAGCACCGCGCCTGCAACGGCAACGATTTCATGATATCCGAAATGAAGGTTGATGGGATGGCCGAAGAGATACGAGGCAAAGACCAGCAGCGGTACCACGAGCAGCGCCACCTGTGAACTGGCGTTGACGGCCACCTCGATGCACAAATTCATTTTGTTTTTTATGGCCATCCGAACGGCGGTGGTCTGGGCAGCGACATTTCCGATGATGGCAATGATCACAACCCCCATGAACAGGTGGGTCAGCCCGAAGGCTTTTTCAACCACCGTCACTGAACCGGCGACAAAATCGGAAATCACGGCGATGAAAAAGCTGGAGATGCCGAGAATGATGGCGGCTTTCTTTTTGCTCCAAAGTTTTTCCGGTGGGATCTCTTCCGCGGGTTCTTCATCTACCCCTTCCGATTTCTGCTTATCCTTGCTAAATAGGGTATAAATCAGACTGCCGATATATGACAGGAAAAGCATAATGGCAATCCACAGGGAAAGAATCATGGTTTCGTCATGGGTCATAGGGTCAATGGCCCCCTTTGAGACCTCCTGGTACACGGTGGGGATGAAGAGTGCCAGGGAAGCGATGATGAGACCCGTTGAAAAGTCGCTCACCCTGGCCACGGAAAAACGCTGTGTCCCGTTCTTCAGGCCACCGGCCAACATGGAGTGCCCCAGGACGAACAGCAGGTTTCCGATGATG
Source organism: uncultured Desulfobacteraceae bacterium (assembly GCA_964412835.1). Classification (GTDB taxonomy): domain Bacteria; phylum Desulfobacterota; class DSM-4660; order Desulfatiglandales; family Desulfatiglandaceae; genus NaphS2. The sequence continues at coordinate 19,090 of CAYPQJ010000009.1, forward strand.
GCACCGGTCATGGCGGCTTTCACCAGCTCATCCAGGCCATGATAGAGGGCAACGGTTCCAAAAATGATCTCGGGAAGGTTGCTGAAAGTAGCATTGAGCAAACCGCCGATCCGGGAGCCAACGTGCGCGGCCAATTGCTCTGTAGCTGTGCTGATGAGGCTCGAAAGTACCACCATGGTCAGGCAGGAACAGACAAACAGCGCAATGTCATTTTTCATGGGGGGGATGTAGTTGATTAAAAAGGCGATGGGGATGAAAACGACGAGCCAGTTGATGCCGGGTTTGAGGATCTCTTTCATGTTCACCTCCCAACGGGGTTTCATCGAAAGCAAATTTCCAATCAATGTATTATAATGTAAATAATATGGCAAGGGTGGGGGTTGCGGTTATGAAGCCGTTAAATTTTTTGTTGAATAATCCGATTCTCAATTATAGGGTTGGTCGGGATTAATATAGGGTGCAGGAGACAGTTGTCAGGGTGCAGGATGGAACTGCACCCTGCGCCTTGTGGACAATTACAATATATGGAATGTTATGAAAAATAGTGCAATTGAAATTCAAGAATCCCTCGAACATCGAATCCTCCACGGCCTTTCCTGTGAATGGGATACGGCGCTGTGGGTTTTGCCTTCTTCCTATGATGATCAAATGCGAAAGCCCCTTTTTGCCATTCAAGATATGAAAGCCCGGTGGGGATATTGGTCTGGGAAAAACCGGGAAATTGTTATGAGTCGGTCCCTTGTGCTGGAACATTCCTGGAACGCGGTTCGCCAGGTGCTCAAGCATGAGATGGCCCATCAGTTTGCGGAAGAGGTTCTGGGAGCGCCCAATGAACCCCCTCACGGTGCCGGTTTCAAAAAGGCGTGTTATCACCTTCGGGCGGACCCTGCCGCTTCAGGGAACTTCAGGCTGCTGGATGAAAGGGTTTTAAAGGATTCCAAAAATCATGAAGATAAAATGATGGTGCGCATTAAAAAGCTCATGAGTCTGGCCCAGAGCCGAAATCAACATGAAGCGGAAGCGGCCATGGCCAAGGCCCATGAACTCGTGGACAAATACAATATTGATCTGGTTCGACTGGAGAAGGACCGAGCGTTTGTAAGCATTTTTCTGGGAAAACCCATGCTGCGGCGTTTCAGGGAGGAGCACCGTCTGGCATCCTTGCTGGGTGAGTTCTATTATGTTTATGTCCTCTGGGTCAGCACCTACGTCATGGATAAGGGAAAAATGGGGCGTGTGCTGGAGATCAGCGGCACGGATAAGAATGTGCAAATCGCAGGTTATGTGTATGATTTTGTAAACCGTTTCATCGAATCCCAATGGCGGGAATACAACCGAAAAAGGGGATTGAATCGCTATCGGCGCACCGATTTCGCCCTGGGCGTTCTGGAAGGTTTCGAGCAAAAGCTGAACAATCAATCCGAACAACGCGCTTCTGCAACAGGTTATGGGATCATCAAAGTGGAAGACCCCCTGTTAAAAAAATACACCACCCATCGTTATCCCCATATTTTTACAAATCGGGGAAAACCCCTTCGACTGGATGCGAAGGTCCGGGACGCCGGCGAGAAGGTGGGGCAGAAGTTAGTGATTTCCAAAGGTATCCATCAGAAGGGAAAAAATAAGGGGCTTTTGCTGGAATAGATTTTTTGTGAAAGTGTTCGGGATATGAACTACGTATGCATCAGATGGGCATCCTACGAAGGTCGGGATTTTGATGAACGGGAACAAATCAGAGAGGACCTGAGACTGAAGCTGGCGTCCCATGGTATCCGGTTCCTGGAGTACTGCTGGGTGTGGGATGAAAATGATCAGTGTCTTCTTGTGGCAGGGTCCTATGACCGGATTGAAGACGCTCGCCAATGGATCAGAAGCCTTGAATCCATGGGGTTTGAAACAGAAGTCCGAACATCATTGCCGGGGATGGAATCTGGGGAACGATATTAATCCTGAAGTGTCCCAAAAGGATGAATCAGCAGTACGCCTTTCAGCTTTTAAATGGGAGAACATAACCGGCATTCTTCTGCATGCTAAAACGGAAAAATGGGCGTCAATCTCCAGCTTTTGTCTGGCTTCCGAGTTCTATGCTCAACGGAATAATGATTCAGTTGTTGCATCGAGCTGGAGGTCAAAAACTGCCTAGTTTTCTAATTCTTCCTTGACGGCTACCCCAACCTTTGCCAGGGCGTATGGCTTCTTTATGTACTTTCCAGCCCCTAACTCCTGGGCCAGGTCCACCTCTTTTGTTTTGGCATATCCGCTGGCTATGATGGCCTTCTGACCGGGATGAATCTTGATTATCTCCTCATATGTTTCACGGCCATTTATCCCTTTGGGCATGACCATGTCAAGAAGGATTAAATCCACGGGGCGTTTTTTCACATATTTAATGGCCTCTTCCCCGCTTGAAACAGCTTCAACCGTATAACCCAGCCTGGTCAATATCCCGTTTGCAATATCCCTCTGCCTCTCCTCATCATCTACCACTAAGATCTTCTCTCCGTTCCCGAGACATGTTTCCAGGGAAACTTGTTCATTCTCATCAGCTACTTGTTCCCTGGTCGTTGGGAAATAGAGTTCAAATACCGTTCCTTTCTCATTGCTTTTGACGTTTATGTATCCGTCATGGTCCTGCATACTATTCCACACAACAGCCAACCCAAGCCCTGTACCGCTTCTACCCATTACCTTCTTTGTATAGAAGGGTTCAAAGATCCTATCCAGATCCCCAGGAGATATGCCCGAACCATCATCTGAGACGCTCAGCAGGACATATTCACCTATGCGCACATCTTCATATCCCTTAAAGGGTTCATCCAGATATTGATTCATGGTGGATACCGTGACCGTGCCCTTGCCCTCAATGGCCTCCGAGGAATTGATTACAAGATTCATCAGGATCTTCTTGATGTGAGTGGCCGAAGAAGTGATATTCAGCAATTCAAAATCAAGCTCCGATTTGAAATTGATCGATGGATAAGTTTTTTCGAGTTTTTGGTGTTCAGCAGAATCCAGATATTCTTCGGTCGTGGTATTGAGGTTCAGGACTTCTTTTCCGGTAGCCACCCCTCTGGCTATGGTCAACAAGTCTTCCACAACATCGGCGGCCCGCATACCTGATTCCTGTATCGTCTTTATGGGCTTCCAGAGTGGGCTGTCTTTGGGCAGGTCCATCAGAAGCAGTTCCGGGTAGCTTACGATCCCTGACAGGATGTTATTCAAGTCGTGGGCAATACCGCCTGCCATAAGACCCATGGCTTCCATCTTATTTGACCTGGCGAGTTTTTCCTCGCTTTCCCGCAGCGCCTTCTCTGACCTAACCCGTTCTGTAATATCTTTTGAAACTACCGTTACAGATGTTGTGTTACCACCCGGGTTTTTAACAGGGCTAAAAGTGCGCAGAAAGTATCTGTCGTCTCTGGGGCTTCTATGTTCTTGCTGAATCGGTCGCCCGGTATTAAACACCTCTTCCACTATTGCGGAAAACCCCTGAGTATCACCTTCTGAGTGGAATTCGGCATAAGTTCGCCCAAGGAGTTCATCGGGTTTCAGGCTAAGCCTTGATAGATGCTTTTCATTCATAAATAGATATGTGTAATTCCTGTCCACCAAATATATGGAATCGTCCGAAGACTCCACAAGGGAGCGGTATTTTTGCTCACTCTCCCGAAGTGCCTCCTCTGCCTGCTTGCGGAAGGTGATGTCCTCTAATACACCTTCATAATAGATGTTCTCTTCATCCCTGATTACTCTTGTGTCAAATTTAACCCAGAAACTTTCCCCATCTTTTCTTTTAAATTCCAACTCTTTTCCGTACACGGATCCCTTTTCGTCAATTTCTCGCAAAATCACCGGCCTTTCCTCGGGCCGGGCATACAGATCGGCAAAGCTATCTACCGATGATATGAAGCTTTCAGGGGAATCATAACCAAACATTTCAGCCATTTTCCTGTTAGCAACAATGAATTTCCCTTCTTTTTCAACCTGATACGCTCCAACCAAAGCGTTCTCGACAAGTCTCCTGTATTTCTTTTCGCTCTCCTGTAATGCTTCCTGTGCACGCTTTATCTCTGTGACATCTCGAATTATGCCTTGGTAAGCTGAAGAACCTCCATTTTCACCCTGGTGGCGAACCACATCAAACATGCAATTAAATATCTCACCATCTTTCTTGCGTAATTCAGACTCGAAGTTCTGTATCGAGCCCTTATCCTTCATCATTTTTTGAAACCGATATCCTTCATCAGGATCTGCATATAGTTCCTGAAAATTCATTTTCATTATCTCTTCCCTTTGGTAGCCGAAGAGATCCATGACAGCAGAGTTCAGATCAACAAATTCTCCTTTAAAAGTGGTAATAACAATTGGATCTCTTGACTGCTCGAACACGGAACGATATTTCTCCTCACTTCGCCTGAGTGCGTCTTGCGCCTGCTTTATATGGGTGATATCGCGAAGCGTGTGAAGCATATAAATCGGTTTACCCTCGTCGTCCTTGATTTGCGAATTATGCATCAAGGAAGGAAATTCTGTCCCATCACGTCTCACATGCCAGATTTCCCCCTTGAAATCTCCCTTCTCGTTGCTCTGCCTGTTGGCGGCAGCTACCGATGGTAACTGCTCAGGAGTATGGAAAATAGAGAGATTTTTGCCGATAAGTTCTTCAGAGGAATAACCGTGCATCATTGAAAAGGCATCATTCAAGTATTCTAATTTACCATCCAGATCGGCAACTGCGATACCTTCACTGCTTTGTCCGATTGCTAATGAAAGGTGAAGTCGATCCCCTAATCGTGCCTTCTCATTGGGTCCCTTTTCTAACTCCTTAACCCTCTGTTCCAATTCTTCGTAGGTTGGTTTTTTGGCCATCAGAAAGTCCTCCGAATACCCTCAAAATGAAAAAGCCCAATCTCCTTCGTGTCTTGGATACTGTGTATGAGCCTTTCCAATTCCCATTAGTCCACCCTTTCTTGGTTTAGATTATGTCATGAAGGGCAATATTTTCATCAGAGACTATGATTCTTACTGATAATCTTGAACCCTGGTTCGGGGCCGTCGATTCAGGCTAAGATACGAGCATTATGTAGCATCGCACATCCTATAAAATTTGGCAATACTGCCAGATCAATCCTTCACATTTTTCTGGGGATATCAAACAGAATTTTAATAGGAAAGATTTACATCTGGATCAACCGCCAATAAACGCGCAACTACAAAATGTTGCGATTATTCTGATTCATGCTCTATAGCTCGAAAAAGGAAAATCTCTTCAGATAATGCCAGCACCACATTAATGCCCCAACCACCTAGCTAGGTGAGACTTTCAGGTCCCATCCTTTGAAGGTTATCTCTAGCGCGATCCTGCCTCGCACCCAGATGTTATGGCGAGTTTGTCCTTGACACACAAGGATTTTCTCTCTAGTTATTCACTAAAAAAGCAATTTCCGATCATTCGCGTCATCGGCGGCAGGGTCGAGATCCTCGATCCGCCGGCAAATGACGACTACAAAAACCTTAAAGGCAATACCGGATAAAATTCGAAGTGCGGAGGCTACAGAGCGATGAACCTATTCAAACTATTCAGATTCCATTTTTTCATCAAGATTGCCATCCTTTCCCTGTGTCTTCTCCTGTCCGGTGCATGTTCGAGCAGTTCGGACAGTTCGAGCAATTCGAGCGAGCCGTTCCAGCTACAGCCGGCAGGCGATTATACCCAAATGACCTGGACCGAAGCCTTCGACGCTTTACATGCTCAGTTTTCGGCAGCGTACGCGTTTACCGAGTGGAAGGGGATAGATTGGGAAGCCATGAAGGCCGTGACGAGACCAAAAATCGTCCAGGCAGAGGCTGACGGTGACGAGATTGCATTCGCCACAGCACTTAGGGAATACATCTTCTTCCTGCCGGACGGCCATGTATCGATGTCGGGTGGGGAGATCGGCGATCTGCTTATCGCGCAAAATCGATGCAGCTTCGGTGTGGCTATCACGGGACTCGATGATGGGAGGGTTGTTGCATATGTCGTGAGCGACGGTGGCCCTGCGGCAGAAGCCGGAATAGAGGTGGGCGACGAGATAGTTGCCTGGGACGACCGCCCCATAGCGGAGGCCCTGGCGGCCCAATCGATATTATGGGCAAAATCGTCCAGTCCGCCGGCTACCGATGAGCACAGGTTGCTCATGCAATATCAGAAGCTCGTGATCAGACCGGAGGGCTCGCAGTCGACGGTGACATTCAGGAAAGATGTCGGTGGAGGTGATCAGACTGTAACGTTGACGGCGACGGACGATGAAAACGAAATCCTTAAGAAAAGCACCCTATGGGTGAATCCTGAAATAAAGAAAAAGGATATTAAGGAATGGGATGCTAACGTACTGGTCCAATACAGTCAGTTGCCATCCGGATACGGATATCTCTTTCTCGGAGCACTCATGGATATTGCGGCGTATCTGGAGGGTCGTGATCCCTTAACGCCCATCTACGATAAGTTTAAGGAGGCGATACAGTTCTTCACGGATCATGACGTGCCGGGAATCATTGTCGATCTTCGCGCAAACATGGGAGGATCCGACTTCCTGGCGGCCGGTCTCTCGGGCTTCTTCTATCAAGCGCCTGTTTTCTACGAATACCAGAACTGGTACAACAATATCACTGGTACGTTCGAGAACATTCTCCTCGATGACGAAAACGAGATCATAGGCAGGAATGTAGCCCTGGATATTCCTCCGCAGACGCCGTACTACGAAGGACCGGTGATTGTGATCGTCAATCCCCTCACGATAAGTTCGGGGGAGGGCGTTGCGATGGCGATCCAAAATCTCCCCCAGGGGCAGGTTTTGGGTTTCTGGGGAACCAACGGTTCGTTTGGGATGACGGGTGGGGACGCTGCCATGCCGGGGGGCTATAAGTTGAGCTTTCCCTATGGACAGTCGCTCAATTCAAACGAAACGGTTCAGCTCGATAGCCGCAACGGAGTAGGGGGTGTGCGCCCCGACATAGCCGTTCCGAAGACTTTGGAAAACATGGTAGCCTATTCGAATGGCGAGGACGTCGAGCTTGACCACGCCGTTCAGACCCTTCAGGACCTGTAGGAAGTTTCCCTAACTCTTCTCAACGTCCGCTGACCTAAACTGGAGTGTAAAGGTGGTTCCCCCCGAAACAAAGCAGTCCTCCGGCCGGCTGCAGTGGCTGCACTCGCTGATGGTGCCCGGGCATAGATCGGTTTCTTCAGGGATAAAGGGACAGCGGGTGGATGTCATCCTGATCTTGAAGCCGTATCGTTCGGCGAAGATTTTCATACGCAGCAGGTCGGCGCCTTTTCCACCGGCATTGAAGTCAAAAGCCCTTTTGGAAGAGTAGGCCAGGGTGTCCTGGGTCGCGAAAAAGCCTTCAAAGATTCTTATCTGAGCATCTTCGATGATGCCCACCCCGTAATCCCGCACCATCGATTCTACCATGCCGTTTTTTTGGACGACGGTGATTTCTATTTTTCCTTCATCCGGCGTATTTTCCACGGCATTTTTGACCAGCCCGTCAATCACTTTCTGCAACGGTTCCATGGGGATTGAAATGGGGCGCGTGGGCTTAAGATTTTCCATAATCTGAATATTGCGATGGAAAAACAGAGGCTTGAGAACTTTCAGACGTTCTTGTACAACCTGGTCCAGCGCCAGAAGCTGTGACGTCATCTCCTTTGGCCCGAAGATGTCATCGATGCGTTTTCGAATGGTTTCAACAATGTCGCCTTCGCCCACCTGTTCTGCCACAAGGGTTTCCAGTTCGTCGGCACACAAATCGACCATCTGGCTCAGCACATGGTGGGATTCAAAATGACGCTCTCGCATGATGTCTTCCACCTGGTTTTGAATTTCTATGATCCGGTCCAGGTTCCTTTCACCCCGCGCAAGGGTGTTTTCCCAGTTTTTGTCAGGAAGAAGGGCCAGCTTCCTGGCAATGATGCTCAAAGATCCGGAAAGCACGGAAACGGGGGTTTTCAGTTCGTGGGACAGGTGGTTGATCACTTTGTCCTTTGCCCGGTTCAAACTCGATACTTCCCGATAGGCTTTTTTTAGCTCCTCTGAGAACCGGGCATTTTCAATGGAGAGTTCAACGGTTCCCGCCACCAGGCTCAGGAGTTCCATATCCCCCTGGTCAAACCTCCCTTTTTTCTTGTTGATGGCGCAGAGACAACCGATGACCCGATCCCTGCTTTTCAAGGGGACCAGGAGTAGGTTACGGGTCTGGTAGCCCAGGATTATGTCCCGCTCCTGGTGGATGGAGGGATCTTTTTGGGTATCATGGATGATCATGGGTTTGCCCGTTTTGATGACCTGTCCCGCTATGAGTTTGTCGATGGGAAAACGGATTTCCTTAACCCTTTTCTGGGTGGCTATATCATCGTAAGCAGCGCCGATGAAGAAGAGTTCCCTGTTTTCTTCATCCAGAAGGGTCACCAGTGCCCCTTCTGAATCCATAAGGCGCTTTACCTCATTACTCACGAAATCCAAAAGTTCCCCCAGATCGATGTATTCCGGGAGGGCCGTGCTGATGCGAAGGAGTGCTTCATTGGTTTTGTAGGCGTTAATGATCTCCTCTGAAAATCGACCATTTTCTATGGAGAGTGCGACTGTCCCTGCGACCATATTGAGGAGCTCCATGTCCGATTCCTCAAAAACGCCTTCCTTTTTGTTGCGCACGCACAGGGCACCAATGATGCGGTCTCCGCTTCTCAAAGGGACTTCCATCAGGTTTCGGGTATGATATCCCAAAATTTCATCTACCCCCGGGAAAAAGCTGGGTTCCCTGGACGTATCGGGAACGATAATGGCTTCTCCCGTGCGGATGACTTTCCCCGCAACGCTCTTATCTGCGGGGAACCGGATCTCCTTGACGCGTCTCTGGGTGGTGCTGTCGTCATAGGCGGCGGCCTTGTAGAAAAGTTCCCCCCTTTCCTCGTCGGCCAGGATCACCAGGGCGCCCTCTGTTCCGAGAAGTTCTTTGATTTCCCTGCTGATGTAGTCCAGAAGGTCTTCGAGATTCGGATATTCATGAAGTGCAATGCTGATTCTCAGCATGGCCTGGTTGTTCCGGGCGATTCTCTTCTCGTGGGTGATATCCCGAAGGAGTATCAGTTCTCCTCCGGGTTCATCCGGATCCTTGGAATAGATCACACCCCGCATGACCACATCCAGAAGGCGACCGTCTTTCGTGAGCCGTTTGGTGACGTGGCGCAGTACCAGCTTTTTTTCCAGCAGCTCTTTCAAAATCCGGTGGGTTTCCGCTTCCATCCCCTTGGGGGTGTAGGGAATGGTTTTTCCTTCCAGTTCGTCAAGTGTCCATCCAAAGGTTTCGGTGAAAGCCTGTGTGACGTAATAGACGCTGCCGTCCAGGTTGCAGACGATGACGGGATAGGGCACAAAATCGAGCAGAGACCGCATGCCTTTCTTGGATTCACGCAAGGCCTGTTTGGCCTCTTTCTGTTGTTTAGCCAGCGCAGTCTCGAGCGATTTTACTCTCTCTTCCAGCGCCTTTCGGGTTGGGTTTTCAACCATTCAGGGAAATCCTCCATCTTTTTCAAAAAAAGGAAAGACCACTTCTGACAACTCGGTGATCCCGTACCTTTTATATCCCCTTGATACAGGGCCGTGAAGGTTTTTTCAAGTATTGTTTCACCATATTGATCCGGAGCGCGTGTAGTGTTTGACAGCAGGGATACCTTTCCCTATAATCCGGAACTTGAAACATGAAGTGAAACTCTGGAAAGGAGATGGTTTGCTATGAAATGCCCACATTGTGAGAAAGAAATTCCGGGGTCTCCATGCCCCGGTTGCGGAGAAAGCGTTTATGATGACGATGCCAATTATTGCATGGCATGCGGGATACCCCTGAAGGAATCGGTGCCGCCGGTTTCCCGGGATGAAAGCCTTTTCGATGATGAGGAGGATATAAATTTCGATGACCGGGAACTATGTCCCGACGGGACCTGCACCGGCATTATGGTTGACGGCAGGTGTACCGAATGCGGCAAGGCTCCGGGCGAAGTGGAGACTCCCAAAGCGGAAGCGGAAGAAGCCGTTACCGAAGAACAGACCGGTGAGGTCAAGACGGATGAAACTGTCAAAGAAAAGGATGCTTAAGGAAACTACGGATGTATGAATTGAAAATTATCACCCGGTTTGCGGCCGCCCACCAGTTGCGAGCCCTTAAGGGGGGCTGTGAAAATTTGCACGGTCACAACTGGAAGGTGGAAGTGGCGGTGACGGGTGACCGCTTGGGAGAGGATGGACTGCTGGTGGATTTCAGGGTCATCAAGGATCATACAAAACAGATCATTGATGAATTGGATCATAAATTCTTAAACGAAATTGAACCATTCAAGTCCGCCGAGCCCTCATCTGAAAATATCGCCCACCATATTTTCAAGACCCTGGCTGAACGTTTGAACATCGAGGGGATTCATATGAGCAGGGTGACGGCCTGGGAGTCGGAGTCTGCATGCGCGAGCTATACGGAGCCTTGACCTCAAAAATGAAAACTTATGCATTTATACCCGCAAGATACCAGTCCAGTCGTTTTCCGGGAAAACCGCTGGCCATGATTGCCGGTAAACCCATGATTCAGCACACTTACGAACGGGCCCTCGCATGTCCCGAACTTTCAGCGGTTTATGTGGCCACTGATGAGGACCGTATCCTGGAATGTGTGGAGGGGTTTGGCGGTAAGGCGTTAATGACGCGACCCGATCATGTCTCCGGAACCGATCGAATCGCCGAAGCAGCTCAAAAGATCGGTGTGAAGGCTCGGGATCTGGTGGTGAACATTCAGGGGGATCAGCCGGCTTTTCAGCCTGAGGTGGTTTCCGCCATGATTGAACCCCTGATAGCAGACGAATCCATCCCCATGGGTACCCTTAAATGCCGAATTCGGGATGAGAGGGATGTGACCAATCCCAACCATGTAAAAGTGGTGACGGATAACCAGGGATTTGCCCTCTATTTTTCCCGATGTCCCATTCCTTTTTGCCGGGACGCGAATCCCGGCCAGGTCCATTTCAAGCATCTGGGGTTCTATTGCTTCAGAATGAATTTTCTGCTTAAGTTCACAGCGCTCCCCGAGGGGAGACTCGAATCATTGGAGAAGCTGGAGCAGTTGCGGGCCCTTGAAAACGGATACAGGATCAGTGTTCCGGAAAGCCCGTATGATTCCATCGAGGTGGATGTCCCGGATGATGTGGGAGCCATCGAAGAACGCCTTAACCGCAATTCGCACTCCGCAATCCGCACTCCGCAATGAAAAACTCCCCTGTCAGGCGCAAAAGTTGGGAATTACAATCCCAATCACCGCTAGTGTTACAACTTGTTGATGAAGCCAAAGTAACGCCCCTCCAGGCGCAGCTTCTGGTGAACCGTGGACTCACCGACATTCATGCCATTAAGGCCTTTTTGTTTCCCCGCTTATCTCAAATGATCGACCCCATGCGCATGAAAGGAATGAAGGAAGCCATTAAGGCCATTGTTCTGGCCATGGAAGAGCGCCGGAAAATAACCGTTTATGGTGATTACGATGCAGACGGTCTTACCGCCACTGCCTTGCTGGCGACCTTCCTATCCCATCTGGGGATTTCCGTAGCAACTTACGTGCCCGACCGGTTGAATGAAGGCTATGGCCTGAACGAAATGGCGGTGAAACAGATTCACGAAAACGGGACAGGCTTGATCATTACGGTTGATTGCGGGATTTCCAATGAGAGAGAGGTGGCGCTGGCGAAAAATCTGGGGATGGATGTGGTCATCACGGATCACCACCTCATTCCGAACGAATTTCAGGCGCAATGTCCGGTGGTTAACCCCCATCAGCCGGGTTGTTCATTTCCGTTTAAAGACCTTTCCGGCGTTGGGCTCTCTTTTTTTCTGGCTGTTGGGCTTCGTGCGGCATTGCGGAAAAAGGGATGGTTTAAGAGCCGAATCGAGCCGGATCTGAGGGACTATCTGGATCTTGCGGCCCTGGGCACCATGGCGGATCGTGTGCCGTTGTTGGGACAGAACCGAATGCTGGTTTCCGTTGGCGTTTCCCGCATGGCCCATTCCATATGGCCTGGAATTCGGGCGATTATGAACGTGGCAGGCGTTGGTGTAACGGATGTTTCTTCCGATGATCTGGCTTACAGGGTGGCCCCCCGGCTCAACGCGCCCGGTCGTATGGGGGATTCGCGTATGGGGTTGCAGGTGCTCATGAGTGAAAATCAATCTGAAGCGGATGTCCTGGCCAACAAAATCAATGCGGCAAATGTTCGACGTCAGGCCCTGGAGCAGGAGATCCTTGAACAGGCCATGACCATGCTTGATGATCAGATAGAGGGCAGACGAACCATTGTGCTGGGATCGGAAAACTGGCACAGAGGCGTTCTGGGCATTGTGGCATCGCGCCTTGTGGACCGATATCACAGGCCTGTCATGATGGCCGCCATTAAGGACGGCCTTGCCGTTGGCTCCGGGAGGAGCATCGACGGTTTCGATCTTTATGGTGCCATGAAAAAGATGTCCGGCTGTTTCGATAAATTCGGCGGGCACTATCACGCGGCGGGGTTCACACTTCAGGCAAATCGTTTGGAAAAGCTCAGAGAAGATCTCGAAACAGAAGCCGAAGTACATCTCCATCCAAAGGATTTAGTTCCCAGTATTAGGGTGGATTCGGAACTTTTCCTCAGGAACATCACCCCGGATGTCATTCACCAGATCAATGCCCTTGCACCTTTTGGTGAGGGCAACCCGGAACCTGTTTTTATGGCCCGTTCCGTAAAGGTTTTTGATTCCAGGGTTGTGGGTGAAAGGCATCTCAAGCTGCGACTGGGGCAGGAGGGACCGGCGCTCGACGCCATCGGATTCAGACTTGGGAGCCACCATTCCCTTAAGGGAGTTTCAATCGACCTTCTGTTTACACCCGAAATAAACCGATGGCAGGGAACCGAAAATGTGCAACTTAAGATTATTGACCTAGCTCCTGCCCATCCACAAACGGCTAATTTGCCCGATTTCGGCGTCAGGCTCAAATTGTAATCCTCGTAATACTTAACTGTATTCCTGCGGTTACAATTATCGCCTTCCTTGAACTCGAACAAATTTTCTCATTTGTGGACGGACACTGGCTCGTTGAAAATCCGGGCCGCCGTTTCGATATCTTCCGGGCTGAAGACAAATAAAGCCTTTTGGCTGTCAGCCATTGCGGAACCATAGACGTAATTGATATTAATGCCCTCCTCCCCGAATTTTCTGGCCATTTCCGCCAGGCTTCCCGGTCGGTTCTCAATCTCCAGGGCAATCACCGGCAGAATGTCAAAGAGGTAGCCTTTTTGGGACAGCAGGTCGATGACTTTGTCCGTGTTTTCCGCCAGGAGTCGTATGAGGGCATGATCCGCGGAATCTTTCTTCATGGACCCATAGCTTGCAGCTGGAGCCACCCGTTTGAGGGATTTACCCCTTGCCTTGAAAAGGGTCTGAACATATTCGGATGCGTCCTGAATGGTCAGTGCATCAATATTCATCCCGGCTTCCTCAAGCATGGCCGTCAGCTTGGCCAGTTCACCGGGGACGTTTTCCAGGAAAAGCGAAATCTCCGTTCTTACCATCGTAATAATCCCTTCTCCCGGGGGTCAAATGTTAATTGTTGCCGGGATTGTATTGTTTGTAGGGACCATAGCCCTTGAAATACTTCAGGAAATCAGATTCTGTCGAAAGGAGCAGGAAGCTCTTGCTGTCCATGGCGTTCTGGTACACATCCAGGGACTTGACAAAAGAGTAAAATTCCGGGTCTTTTTCGTAGGCCTGGGCATAGATCATGGTGGATTCGGCGTCCGCTTTTCCCATAATCTCCTGAGCGGTTTTGTACGCTTCGGATGTGATTTTTTTGAGGTCCTTCTCCTGGTTTCCCTCGATACTGCGCGCCTCTCCTTCGCCCTCTGAGCGGAATTTCTCAGCAATCTGTTTTCGTTCCGCGATCATTCTCTGGTAGACGGATTTTCGAACCTGCTCCACATAATTCAACCGCTTGATCTGTACGTCCACCAGCTCGATACCAAAATCTTTCAGTTTGGGCTGTGCTTGGGCCATAATGCCTTGGGTGATTTTTCCCCTTCCCGTTGTGATTTCACCCAGGTTACGCTCTTCTTCCTTGGTGTGCCCGAGGCCCACTTCAAAAGTATCCAACTCTCGGTTGGTATCCCTGACGGTTTCAATAAGGGGATAGGAGGTAATGAAATTTCTGACCGCCGGGTCGATGATGTCGTCCAAACGGGCCTGCGCCCCCATCACGTTGTTGACGGTTTGAAAGAATTTAAGCGAGTCCACGATTTTCCATCGCGCAAACGTATCAACATAGATAAAGGTCTTATCCAATGTGGGTACCTGGCCGGGGTCCCCGTCCCACTCCAGGAGGTTTTTTGGGAAAAAATTGGCCTGTTGAATGACAGGGATCTTGAAATAGAGGCCCGGGGCGGTTTTGGGGCTTCCGATGGATTTCCCGAACTGGGTGATGATCACCTGTTCGGTCTCATTGACGACATAAGCGCCCGAAAACAGGGCAACCAGGATAATAATAACGGGAATAATGAGTGCTTTTATTTTCATTTTGTCACTCCTTCCGATGTCCCAAGGTTCAGCAATGGGAGAAAATTCTTCTGATCTGCATCAACAAAAAACTTCTTGTCGAGCTTGGGCAGGATGTTCTGCATGGCTTCCAGGTAGAGACGTCTGCGGGTTACGTCTTCCGATTTGGCATAGGCCTGGTACATGTCGGTAAAGCGCGCCGCGTCACCCTTCGCGCGGTTTACACGATCCATCGCGTAGCCTTCTGCGGCCTTGATGGTCTTTTCAGCATTTCCCTTGGCTGCCGGAATCACTTTGTTGTAAGCCTCCTTGGCCTGGTAGATCATGCGCTCCTTCTCCTGGGTGGCCTGGTTCACTTCGTTGAAGGAAGGTTGAACCGGTTCCGGAACATTGGTCTTTTTCATCTCGACGTTGACGACTTTGATCCCGGTCTCAGCTTCATCGAGAAATTTCTGCAGCAGAATCTTGGCCTTTCCGGCAAGCTCTTCCCGTTTGGAGATCACTTCGTTGATGGAACTGTCACCCACCACCAGGCGCATGCTGGCTTCGGCCAGGTCCCTGAAGGTTTTCCTTACGTGGTTAACCTTAAAAAGATAATTGAACGGGTTATTGACACGGTATTGGACAATCCAGGGTACCACCGCAACATTCAGGTCGCCGGTCAGCATGAGGGATTCATTTTGATAGGAACTCGATGCGGCGTAGCGGGTTTTGACGCCGGCTTGGAGGGTCCTGAAACCGAATTCTTCCTTGAAAACATACCGTATCTTGACCTTGGTCACCTTTTCAACACCGCGGGGCAATTTGAAACTGAGCCCTGGCTGGGTGGTTCTCACAAATTTCCCAAATCGCTGTATAACCCCCACCTCATCCACCGCCACCGTATAAAAGCAGCTGGAGCCCAGAAAAAGCGCCACAACCACCACGATGATAATCCAGGAGCCGCCGGGAAACTTTTTCCGCGCGCCACGGATTTTTTCAAAGATCTCATCCACTCCTGGAGGACCTCCGGATTCCCCACCCGGTTGTCTTTTTTTCTTCTCCTGCAATTTGTCCCAGTCCCAAGCCATTTGGCATCTCCTTAATCGAAAAACAAAGCCGGCAGAAATATTCGTTGGTGAAAGTGTTTTTTTCTTGAAAAAATACCCTGCCGAAAAAATTGATTTCGGTTTAAAAATTTTAACTCCGTATAGGATAATGGCGAAGGGGCTTCAGGTCAAGGAATATCGGTCTTTTGTTTGAACATCTTGACTTATTCCGGTGGGTTCATTAGGGTTCGGGACAGGTTTAAGGTGTGGGGTGTAAGGTGTAAGGAAAGATGAATAGTCGAATGACATTGGGCGTTGTCCTTATGGTTTTCTGTCTTCTGGGGCCGGGTTCCAAAAAAGAAGCATACGCCGATCCCTTTGAGATGGTGACAGGGCAGGGCACTTCGCAAAGGGAAGACCATCAAGGTCATTCCGAAACCAATATCGGGGTATGGCTGGCGTCTTTTTTTTCCAAACATATTTCGGCGGTGGATGGGGACCGGTGTCCCAGTGAGCCGACCTGCTCCAGTTACAGCGTTCAGGCCTTCAAAAAACATGGACTGGTGATGGGATGGTTGATGACCGTTGACCGGTTGATCCATGAGGGGGATGAATGGACCGTGTCTCCGGTGAAAAATCGCAACGGCAAGGGGAAGATCATTGATCCAATCGAGAATAATGATTTCTGGTGGTACAGCGATAAATCGCAATCTCAAAATCGCTAGAAACGTTTGTTTTCTATCATTGCTGGCGCTTGTTATCCTTTGGGTGCCCCGTCCGGTATTCGCTGGACAGATTGTCATTGATGCTGATGGACAGTTTGAATTCGCCCGGAGTTTTATGGAAAAGGGCGATTACGGCCGCGCCATCAGTGAATATGAACGGTTTGTCTATTTTTTCCCCAATGACAGGCGGGTTTCTCTGGCCCGTGAACTCATCGGGCTGTGTTATCTTGACGACGGCAAGTTCGGTGATGCCAGAAATGTTTTTGCTAAAACCTATCGGGCTGATCCAGACAGCCTCATGGCAAAAAAGGCCCTTTTTCTGACCGGGGAATCCTATTATAAAGAGGGCGTATTTGACAAAGCGGAACGCTTTTTTGAGGAGGTGCTGGAAGGGCACCCCTCTCCTTCATTGAGAAACAAGGCCCTTTACCGCCTGGGGTGGACCAGAATGCAGGAAAACCGCTGGCGGGAAGCATCCCAGGATTTCAAGCGGGTGGAAGCGGAAAGTCCCTTGTTTGAAAAGTCCCGAAGACTCTCAGTGGAGAGCCTCAAAGGTGAAGAACTTCCGTACAAAGATCCCACGACGGCCGGGGTCATGGCGGCGGTTCTGCCGGGTCTCGGCCATGCCTATGTCTCCCGTTACAAGGATGCTTTGATATCCTTTCTGCTGAACGGTCTCTTTATCTGGGCCACAGTGGAAGCCTTTAACCATGACCAGAACGTGCTGGGGGGGATTCTGGCCTTTTTTGAAGTGGGATGGTACTCCGGAAATATTTACAGTGCCGTGAATGTGACCCACAAGTGGAACCGTAAGGTTCGAGACGATTTTAGAAAAGGGCTGTTCGACAATGTGGATCTTCGCCTGTTAAACTCCGGAAAAATGCCCGCCGGACTGTTGGTGAGTTTCAGATTTTGATACTTCCATCTGCAGCTGCTGTGCAAATTCCATCCGCAGAACCTGAAAACTTCAAGGAAATGCCGATTTGAACTTTTCCGCAACCCGAAGGAGGTTATTTGCCCAGTCCTCCGCCAGAGGGTCTGCGAAGATGACCTTCCCACCAATGGCATCGGCGATGGTTTCGGCACTCTTTTCTGAAAACTGAGGTTGTACAAAAATCACCTTTATGCCGTTTTTCCGAGCGTCTTTAATTAATTGGAGAAGTTTTCGGGGAGATGGTTTTTTTCCTTCCAGTTCAATGGGGATTTGCTCCAGTCCATAGCTTTGGGCGAAATATCCCCAGGAGGGGTGGTAGACCATAAACCTGGCGTTTTGGTCTGTTGTTTTTAAAACCCTTCTGATCTCCATGTTCAGGCGCTTCAGTTCCTCAAGAAATGCCTTGTAATTGGCCTCGTAAACGATTCGGCCTTCCGGATCAGCTTTCACCAAAGCATCCAGAATGTTTTTGGCCTGCACCATGACCAGAGGAGGGGAAAGCCATACATGGGGGTCTTTTGTGCCGGTGGCTGGTTTTTCATGGCTTTGTGGTGTTTCATGATGCCGGTGGCCGCCTGCTTTCATGGGTATTTTTGTGATTCCGGACTGGGTGAAGACGATTTTCATTTTCGGACTGGTTTTTGCAAATTTCGGGAGCCAGTTATCCTCAAAGGGTACACCGATGGCAAAATATATTTCGGCTCGCGCAAGATTGACCATTTGACGGGGTTTGGGTTCATAAGTTGCCGGATTGGCCCCCGGAAGCACCATGACGGAGACGTTAACCCTGTCACCTCCGATTTTTTTGATAAAGTATTTCTGAGGTAGAATACTGGCGGCCGCATTGAGCTTTTTTTCAGCAAAGACCGTTGGGGGAATGGAAAATGCCGCCCAAATGAACCAGAGGCAGACGAATAATACGTACGTTCGGAAAGGGTGTTTCATCTCTCTTTAAGTATCCGGGCCAGTTAAAAAAATAACCGCCGGTCCTGCCTGAACGGCAGGACGGCGGGGTTTGGAATCATTTTCATCAATGATTCTGAAGGGTACTGAAAACGGTGCTTTGGAAAAGCCGTTTCAGAATTTACCCTTTCAAGGAGTAATCGCCGAAGATATCGTCATAGTAAGCTTTCTCGGAAACCGTATACCAGGGGCCTACCTGATTCTGGAAGGCTTCAAAGGCTGCACTCACCTTTTTGCTCATGGCATCCTTGGCGGCTTGTTCCGCAACGACTTCCTTTGAAAGTTTGCGAAGGGCTTTCATGACGCTGTCGGGATACTTCAACAGTTGTACCTTGTGCTTGGTTAGCAACTCCACCAGGGCTGCGCCGTTTCTGGCATCGAACTGGGCGAGACACCAGAGTTCGTTGGCCATGCAGGCGGTGTCGAGAATGGTTTGAAGATCCTTTGGCAGGGACTCATAAGCTTTTTTGTTAAAGAAATATTCCAGATAGGTCCCCGGCTCATGCCATCCCGGGTAATAATAGTACTTGGCCGCCTGGTAGAAGCCCATCCGGTTGTCATGAAGCGGACCTACCCATTCGGTGGCATCGATGACGCCCCGTTCCAGGTTGGTGAAGATTTCACCGCCGGGCGACAGCACTACCGTGGCCCCGGCCTTGGCCAGAACCTTTCCGCCCAGACCCGGAATTCGCATTTTTAGGCCCTTGAAGTCATCGATACTGTTGATTTTCTTATTGAACCATCCACCCATCTGAACACCGGTGCTTCCTCCCGGTCTGGGAATCAGGTTAAAGGGCGCATAGGTTTCTTCCCACAGCTTCAGGCCGTCGCCGCCATGAAACCAGGCGGACATTCCCTGGGCATTCATGCCGAAAGGTACTGCTGAAAACCACTGTGCGGCAGTGGTTTTACCGGCCCAGTAATAGGCGGCGCCGCTTCCCACTTCAACCGTTCCATTGGAAACCGCATCAAAAATGCCCATGGGCGGCACCAGTTCGCCTCCGGCATACACTTGGATTTTCAGTCGGCCGCCTGAAAGTTCGTCCACCAGTTTGGCCAGACGTTCACAGCCGGTCTGCAATACAGGAAGCTTAGGTGGCCAGGTGGTGACCATTTTCCACTTGTATTTCTTCTGAGCCAGTACTGCCGGCGCATTGACGGCGGTAGCCGCTACGGCTGCCGCAGCTCCGATGCCCGCCTTCTTCAAAAAATCGCGTCTTTCCATGAAAAACCTCCTTCTTTTGATGGGTTTACAGTTATCGTCGGAAATTCAATTTACATTTCCAACCCTATCTCGAAAAAACCACACTGGGAAGCCAGGTGGCCAGCTGGGGGAAAAAGGCGACAATTGCCAATCCGATCAGCTGAAAGAACACAAAGGGAATAATGCCCCGGTAAATATGCCCGGTGGAGATCTCGGGCGGTGTGACAGCCTTGAGGTAAAACAGGGAGAATCCAAAGGGCGGCGTCATAAAGGACGTCTGCAGATTGACCGCCAGGAGAATGCAGAACCACACGGGATCAAACCCGAACTCCAACATGATGGGGGCCAGAACCGGCACATGGATAAAAGTGATTTCAATGAAATCGAGGAAAAAACCGATAAAGAAGATGACGCCCATGACGATGGCCAGAACAACGAGCTTGCCGTGGGCCGAAGCCAGGGAACCGAGAAATTCCCGAACCAGGGTGTCCCCCCCCAGGCCCCTGAACACCAGGCCGAAAGCGGCGGCGCCGCAAAGGATGATGAAGACCATGCAGGTCAGGTTGGTGGTTTGTCGCATGACCTGGTTGAGCATTTCCAGGTTGAACTTTCTGTTGGCAATGGCCAAAAGCGTTGCCCCCACCGCGCCCACGGCGGCGGCTTCGGTGGGGGAGGCGATGCCGGCAAAGATGGAGCCCAGAACTGAGATCATGAGAAAAAGGGGCGGAAACAGGGCTTTCCCCACCCGGGCGGCCAGCTCGCGTCGTGAAATGGCGTCCAGTTCCGCCTTGGGGATGGGTGGCGCAATCCCCGGTCGAAGGTTGGCCGCCAGGAGGATGTAAATGATATAGAGGGTGACCAGGAGTAGCCCGGGCAACACCGCGCCCATGAACAGATCCCCAACGGAAACCCCCACAATGTCGCCGATCAGTACCAGCACGATACTGGGGGGGATAATCTGGCCCAGGGTTCCGGAAGCGGAAACCGTGCCGCAGGCGAGTTCTTTCTGGTAGTTGCGTCTCAGCATGGTGGGAACCGCCAAGAGGCCCATGGTCACCACGGTGGCGCCCACAATACCGGTGGAAGCGCCGAGAAGGGCACCCACCACCACCACGGAGATGGCCAGTCCTCCTTTGAGGCGCCCGAACAGAATGGCCATGGTGTCCAGCAGTTTTTCCGCCAGGCCTGAACGTTCCAGCATCACCCCCATGAACACGAAAAGGGGGACGGCGAGGAGGGTTACATTGGTCATGCGGCCGTAGATGCGAAGAGGCAGCAGATCAAAGAAAGACCAGCCGAAACCGATGAGACCGAAAAAAAGGGAAGTGCCCAGCAGGGTGAAAGCTACGGGAAAACCGGCCATCAGCAGGATGGTTAGCGCCAGGAACATCCAGGCGGCCAGGTATTCCATCAGGATGTTTCCTCCTCGAATGCTTCCAGACCGACCAACTGAAGAAGACTGTGCAGGCCCAGGGAGAGCCCTTGCAGGGAGAGGAGCGTAAATCCTACGGTGATGGTCCCTTTAACCAGGAATCGGTAGGGGATGCCGCCCGGGTCCGGGGAACCTTCCAGAATCGCCCAAGAATTGTAGGTGAATTTCCAGGAAGTGATGATGACCATGAGGCAACCGGGAAGCATAAAGAGAAAGACGCCCAGCAGGTTGGTCCAGGCCTGACCCTTAGGCCCCAGGCGTTGATAGATAATGTCCACGCGAACATGGCCGTCGTGGAGCAGGGTGTATCCGGCGCCCATCAGGAAAATAAATGCGAAGATCTGCCACTCCAGCTCCTGGGTAAATACGTAACTGGTGTTGAACAGATATCGCATGACCACGTCCACGAAGACCACTGCCACGAGAGCCGTGGTTACCCAGGCGACGCCGCGGCCCACCCACTCATTGAGCCAGTCGATACCATGGCAAAACTGCTTAATCATATTCATGAATCAATGCTCCGGTAATAAAGAACTCTCCGCACTGCTAAGGTGCTATTCTTCCTGTAAATCCAAACGACTATAAGAAAAAGCAACAAATGGGTCAAGCGGTAAAATGGTAATGGCGGCGTTTCTTATTTCTGCTTGAAGGATTGCTGAATTTTTTCATAGGTACGAAGGAGCGACAGCAGGCCTTCAGTCGGTACATTTCTGGTGATATTTCCGAGTATTCCGTATCCCTCAGCCTTTTCATCCACCTCCGAATCGGAAAGATCGGTGACCATGATAATCGACGTCATGGGTGTGGCCATAACAAACGCTTTCATGATGTCAATGGGGTCTTTATTTTCCTCATTATGGCCGGTAATGATCAGGTTGAAAAGGGATTTTTTTGATGCTTTGAGGGCTTCATTACTGCTGGAAAAGCTGGTTTCTTCATAGGGTCTGCCCTCTAATGCCTGCTGAATTTTATCGTGTACGGCCGGATCATTTTCGAGCAGCAGCACTTTTATTTTTTTTTCCTGGTTCACCGTTAACCTCCTGAATTTTAAATGAGCAGATTGCCCTGGCGGGATCTGCCGAAAGGGTCAGTTCTTTTTTAACAAAAAGCCGAAAATAGCCAATAAGAAAATAGCAAAACCAAATCCAAAGTAAAGCCATGGAAAGAAGGGCGAATGTTTGGTGCCCGCTTCCAGTATATAGGCTCTGTCAAACACATAGGCCCAATAAAGGGTGAAAAGATAGTTAATCAATAGCGCAATTTTCGGATTACCGAAAATGAGTGCCAACGTGCTGAGGCCCAGCAGAAGGGCGATTTGATAGAAGGGCGCACAGAATTTGACTGAACTGATAAACTCTAACATGATGTCCTTCCGTAGTATTCCCTGTTTTGCCACAGGTACAGCACGATGCCCGTTGCCATGGCGGCATTCAACGATTCAACGCTGTTGACCATGGGTATTGAAACTTTGCAGGCCCCTTCAAGGGTCCCCGGTATGCCGGGTCCTTCGAGGCCCGGGACCAGGCAGAAGCTTTCAGGAAAATCGAATCGGGCCACATCTTTTCCTTCAGTGGACATGATGACCAAGGGTAATTTTAACAGCGCCAACCGGCTGATCGCCGGACCCTGATAAAAAGGTATTCTGAAAATGCAGCTTCCCGCTACCCTGACCGATTTGGGGTGAAAAGGATGGGCGGCTTCCTTTAGAAATACAATTCGCGTCACACCGAATGCGGCAGATGCACGGATCACAGCCCCTACATTGCTGGGATCCTGGAACGGAACACAGAGGGTACACCCCGGGCTCTCCATGGTGCCGTCAAAATGGGGGAGAGCTTCCGCGCGAACAATCAGAACAGGCTGCTTTGTTCCAAAACAGTCCACCTGGGAAAAGAGATTAGGGCTCAGGCGGTATCGGGGAATAGCTTCCGTTCCGGGGAAATCAGGGACGTCATGCCGACTTGAGGAAATAATGCCGGCACACCGGTCCGGAAATTCCTGCAGAACTTCTCGAATCTGTTTTGGACCCGAGAGAAGCGCCCTGTCATGCTTGCGGATGTCCCGCGGGCTTTTAAGCCGCAGAAAGCGCTTGAATGTGGTATTTTGTGAGCTGTTGATCTCAATTGTTTTCATGGTGCCGGCGACCGATTGGCCCACTGAAGGGTTACGCTTTCTTCAACGGTTTCAGCCAACCCTCGATTTCTTCACGGGAAAGTTTTTCCCTGCCATAAAAAAGCATAAAAAGATCCCGAAATCTTCTAATAAGATTCTTGTCTAAAAGCGCTTCCTTGAGAGAAAGGGTTTCTTTGGGATCGTAGAAGTTTTTCAGTTGATGAAAGAGCGTGCGTGCGTGTCCGCCGGGGTCTGTTTTGAGACGTTTGTTTTGGGAAAGGGTTTCAAGGAGCGCCGATAGCGATTTTCTGCAGGATGACATCATTTTGTAATTGTAGTAAAATGCTTCCCTGCTGGAGAGGTGTTCCCTCGGCGCAAATGTCTCAATGACATTGATGAACTCGTCAAAGCTGTCTTTTGCCTTGCCCCTTTTTCGAACCCTTTTGATGGGTGAGAAGATGTTATAGTTCATTTGGTTTTTGCTCCCGAACTTTTCCTCTTGCTCTTTATGAAATCCAGCATTTGAAATATGAAAAATCCCACCCCCGCAACAAGAATAATGGTGGCCCCTGATGTGAGGTCAAACGTGTAGGAAAGCCAAAGACCTGAAATCGTAAAACAAATACCCAGTAGTGATGCAAGCACCATCATTTGACCCAGGGAACGGGTATATTTTTCAGCGATAAAGGGGGGAATGGTCAACAGGGCAATCACCAGGATCAGCCCCACCACTTGAATGATCATGACGATGGATAGCGCCGTCATTCCCAACAGCAACAGGTAGAGTGTTTTGACCGGAATACCCACAACAAAGGCGAACTCTTCATCATAGGAAAGGGCCACGAACTCTTTGTAGAAAAGCAAAACCACCAGTAGAATGAACCCATCCAGCGGCAGCATGAGCCAGAGGTCTGCGGCGGGTACGGCCAGGATGCTGCCGAAGAGGTAGCTCATGAGGTCCACATGATAGCCGGGGGTCAAATCGATCAATATGATCCCCACGGCCATACCGATGGCCCACAGTACCCCGATAATGGTGTCGGCCCGGTGTTTACTCTTCAAGCTGACGACGCCCATGATGAGGGATACGCCGGAAGCGAAGATTGCTGCCCCCAGAAATGGTGAAAAGCCGTAGAAAAAACCAAGACCCACCCCTCCGAAAGCGGCATGGGCGATGCCGCCGGAGATAAACACGATGCGGTTAACCACTACCAGGCTGCCGATAATGCCGCAGGAAACGCTGACAAGCAGACCGGCCAGCAAAGCGTTTCTCATAAAATCGTATTGAAGGGCTTCCAACATCGTATTGTCGCCTATTCCTCACCATGATGCGGGAGAACCCGGTGCGGAATACCATGGGCAATAAGGTCTACCGGGCATTCATAGGCCATGTCAAGCATTTCGTGGGTGATCCGGGGTTCTTCGTGATAAATTAAGGTTCGATTGACACAGGCCACGGATTTTACATATCTGGATATGACGCCCACGTCGTGGGTGATGGTCATGATGGTTGCCTGACGGTTCAGTTCTTTCAGAAAGTCGTATATGTTGCTCTCAACTTCGGGATCAACCTTGGCGGTGGGTTCATCTAAAAAAAGTATTTCCGGTTTCGTGGCCAGGGCCCGGGCGATCAGCACCCGCTGCCGCTGCCCCCCTGACAATTTACCGATGGGCGTGTTTCTTAACTCCCACATGCCCACTTTATGAAGGGCTTCTTCCACCACGGGACGGTCCTCTGATGAAAGGCCTTTTCCCATTCGGGATCGGGTGAGACGTCCCATTAACGCAACATCCATGACGGAAACGGGAAAGGTATTGTTAAAATCCGTATTCTGTGGAACATAACCCACGCGGCGGCGTGCCCGATGGGGCGCTTCGCCCAGTACTTTTATGGTACCTTTGTCGGGTTTCAAAAGGCCCAGAAGCAATTTAAGGAGGGTCGTTTTGCCCCCTCCGTTGGGGCCTATCATCGCGAGAAAATCCCCCTGCTTCAACGTAAAGCTGATATCCTCCAGTATGGGGGTTTTGTCGTAGGAAAACCAGACCCCGTTCATTTCAATGGCGGGTGTTTTTTGAGACATCACTGATCTCCAGGCTGAAGTCCGCCGCCTTCGGTGAATGGGTAAGTGCCCCCACAGAGATGAAATCAACGCCTGTGGATGCAATATCATAAACGGTGTCAAGGGTTATGCCCCCCGAGGCTTCCACCAGGGCCGACCCGTTGATAAGGCTGACCGCTGTTTTTATCTCCAGGGGGGTCATGTTATCCAGCAGGATGATGTCGGCCCCCGCCAGCAAGGCTTCTTTCACTCCGGCAATATCTTCCACTTCCACCTCCACCCTGAGGGTATGGGCTGACCCTTCCCGGGCCAGTGAAACGGCTTTTGAAATGGATCCCGCTGCCGCAATATGATTGTCTTTAATCAGGATGCCGTCAAACAGACCGAATCGGTGATTGTGCCCGCCGCCGGTTCTGACCGCATATTTATCGCACCATCTGAGCCCCGGCGCTGTCTTTCGGGTATCCAGGATTTTAGCCGGGCTCCCTTTGATTTTTCCCACATACCGGCGGGTGAGGGTTGCGATGCCGCTCATGCGTTGAAGAAAATTGAGAGCGGTTCTTTCACCGGACAAAATGGCGGTGAGCCGGCCCCTGATTCGGCATACCGTGGATCCCCCAGGGACAACATCTCCATCTTTGTAGCGCTCCGAAAATGCCAACGTCGGATCGATTTCAAGAAATGTTTGCTTAAACACTGCCATACCGGCCAGGATCAGTTTTTCCCTGGCAATCAGGATGGCTTCGCCGGGGGTATCGGGCGCAACCGTCGCACAGGTTGTTGCATCTCCAGGTCCCAGATCTTCTTCAAGGGCACGTCTGATAATGCCATGGATTGGCGAAAACCGGCTATTATTCATCAATTTTCTCCAATACAGACAGGTTTTGTTCAAGTTTATCCCGCTTGGCGGAAAGGGTTTCGGCTTTTGCCTT
>CAYPQJ010000010.1:0-44524 GCA_964412835.1 uncultured Desulfobacteraceae bacterium
AGAAAATTTGTTCGAGTTCAAGGAAGGCGATAATTGTAACCGCAGGAATACATTGAAGTATTTTGAGGATTACAATTTGAGTCTGACACCGAAATCGGGCAAATTGGCCATTTGTGGATGAGCACTTTCTATAGTTCGGCCTGTGCCAGTGAGGCCATCAGATCTTTTTGTTCGTCGGTCAGCTCTTTGGGAACATCAATATTAATTTCAACATAGGCATTTCCCTTGCCCGAGCCATTATAGATGGGCAAACCAAAGTTCTTAAGTCTGAATTTGGCGTTGTCCTGAGTCCCGGGAGGAATCTTGAGCTTGAGGACTTTCTTCTCCAGGATGGACACCTCGATGTCCGCTCCCAGGACAGCCTGTGAAAACCGGATCTTCTGTTTCAAGTACAGGTCAGCATCCTCACGCCTGAACAAGGGATGGGGCGTTTCCTTGATCTGGATAAAAAGGTCCCCCGGAGGCCCGCCATTGTGTCCTGGCCGCCCTTTTCCCTGCAATCGCAGTTTTTGGCCGCCCTTTATGCCGGCGGGTACTTTTAC
Organism: uncultured Desulfobacteraceae bacterium; assembly: GCA_964412835.1. GTDB lineage: Bacteria > Desulfobacterota > DSM-4660 > Desulfatiglandales > Desulfatiglandaceae > NaphS2. Next base: position 543 of record CAYPQJ010000010.1, read on the forward strand.
GGAGACCTGTTCCTGGCGGCCGTTAATCTGGTACGTGATGGTTTTGCTGGTGGGCTGGGTGAGTTCTTCGAGGGCCATGGGGAGTTCGTAGATGAGGTTCTGGCCTTTTATCCGTTGTTCCCGGTTTTGAGACCCGTCGAACCCCCGTGGGCCGAAACCGCTTCCAAACATACGGCTACCGCCCCCCTGCCCCCTACCGCCTCTTCCGAAACCGAATTCCTTAAAAATGCTGCCCAGATCAAAATCCCTGAAAATATCCTCCTGGGAAAACCGATTCTGAAATCCCTCGGCGCCGAACATATCGTACTGTTGTTTTTTTTCAGGATCACGCAGCACGGCATACGCTTCATTGAGATCTTTGAATTTCGCTTCGGCGGATTTATCCCCTTCGTTATGGTCCGGATGATATTTCAGCGCCAGCTTGCGATACGATTTCTTGATTTCTGCAGGGGAAGCTGATTTGTCGACCCCCAGAATTTTGTAATAATCTTTTCCGGACATGGCTTCAGGGTGTTGGTCGTGAAAAAAAGTGTTTTTGTTTTATATCACGGAAAACTAATCACAAGGTTTAGGAAGTCAAGGTTTTCGGGGGCGGGGTGTCCGTATCTTTTTCCAGGTGATAGAGTGTGGCACCCACAGGCGCAAAAGAAAGGAGCAGTAAATTCAATCCGGGGATCAGGAAAAGAATACCAAATCCCAGATGAAAGGGAAGGGTCCCGAGCAGAAAACGGAACCGGGCGGCAAAAGGGTTCATCCGTCTGGCGGGTATCAGGTCCGTATTGTCCCATGCCAGGAATATGGCGGCAATCCCAGAGGACAGGATCGCGATAAAAGGGCCGAAAGGCGTGAGCCAGCCAAACAGCAGCAGGATAAGCGCCAGCAACACGGGGATTGTGGTCCTGGGAATTTCCTGCTTGATGAGATAGACGAACAGCCGAAACATGGAAATGTTTTCCGGTTCCTCAACATGACCTGTGGCGCGCTGTTCAGTGATACGGGACATGTGGTCCATAATCAGGACGCTGAAAAAAATCTGGGAGACGAGGTAAGAAAATATGGCCGATAAACCAAAGAGCGCAAGGGAGAGAATCCAGGATACTACAACCCACAGCCAGAGGATCCATTGGCTTGTGGGTTTACTCCAGATGATTTCAAGAATTTCCCGATGATAGGCGAAAATCAGGCCGGCAGCGAGAAAGGTCAGCAATATGACCACCAAAAACCTCAATAAACCCCAGAGAAGGAGTCGCGGGGTCTTGAGCCCCAGAAAAAGGCCTCGAAAATTATAACCCATGCCTTTTAAAAAACCCATTTTTATGTTCCTTGGTTTGAATTCAAGCGCCGTTGACCCACCAGTCCGTATTGTTGTCAAACCACCACGCATCGCTTCTGGAAGCCATGATTTCACGACCCAATGCCTTCCCGCTCTCGGTACTCAACCGCTTCAGCGCGTATACCAGCCATTCTTTCGCATTGGGGTTGCCTGAATCCTGTTGCCCTTTCAATTCAAGAATCAGATCCAGCTGATCCGCGTCCTTTGCAATTCTGGCTTCCAGGGTATTTACGGCATTGAACTCATCGGTCAGCGCCACAATATCATCACCAAAGGACAGGCCCCGGGTCTGATCCTGAATTGCCTTTTTTTCATTGACCGTCACATACTTTTTATTCACATAATTATGGTCCCCTGTCCTGGCTTCAGGCAGATCATGGAACAGGCACATGCGGACGGTTTTATCAATGTCAGCCCCCTCTTCCATGGTGGCAATAACATAGCCCAGAATGGTCGTTCTGAAAGAATGGTCGGCTACCGATTCCGAACCAGACCCCAGGAACTGATAACCGGTTCGGGGGGTTTTTTTTAACATACCGGCTTCATAAAGGAATTCTACAGTGCGTTTTAACATGATAATTCGTGAATAACTCGCTATAAGGTTTGCCGCCGGTCCAAAGCTCGCTTGATTTATGCCGACACAGTGTTTAGTATGGAGCAATTTTATAGATCAGCGGAACATCAAAATCAATCCCTAAATGGAAAAAGCCCCATACGCGAAATGCCTGACATGAAAATATACACCTACCCGGAAGCGGTGCTTAAAACAACCGCGGAACCCATAAAAGATATCGATGAGGACCTTCAGAAGATTATTGATCAAATGATTGAAACCATGTATTTGGCGCCGGGTATCGGACTGGCTGCCAACCAGGTGGGTCTCCTCAAAAGGGTCCTTGTCTTTGACGGTTCGCCGAGGGAAGAGGAACCCGACCCCCATGTATTGATAAATCCCGAGATCGTTGTCAGCGAAGGGTCAATCAAATGGAATGAAGCCTGCCTTAGCGTTCCCGATTATACGGCGGATGTCATTCGAAAGTCCCGGGTTCAGGTTAAAGGCCTCGACCGGCACGGCAACCCACTGGGTCTGGAAGCGGAAGATCTGTTGGCCGTATGCCTGCAGCATGAAATCGATCATCTTGATGGTCTCCTCTTCATTGACCGGATCAGCAGCCTGAAGCGGGCCCTTTACAAGAAGAAACGCAAGAAAAAGAAGAAAGAGGGTTAAGTGAATGATTCACCATAATCCGAGTTTCCTGCCGGCACGGCCCGGGATCATATTCATGGGCACCCCTGATTTTGCATTGCCGTCCCTGGAGGCATTGATGGTGCATGGTCATCATGTCCTGGCGGTGGTGACCCAGCCGGACAGGCCCCGGGGTAGAAGCGGAAAACCTGCCCCATCCCCTGTGAAACGGTTGGTGAAACGCTTAGGGATAACGGTTCTTCAGCCCGAAAGGGCATCGGATGAATCCTTTTGTGAGCGCATTAGCACCTTTTCACCCGACCTTCTGGTGGTGATTGCCTTTGGTCAGGTCCTGACGAGGCAACTCCTGGATATTCCCACGTGGGGGGGATTGAACGTTCATGCATCCCTGCTGCCGAAATATCGGGGTGCCGCTCCCATTCAGCGGGCCGTTATGAACGGGGAATGTGGGACCGGTCTCACGGCCATGCGCATGGACCCGGGATTGGATACCGGTGCCATCCTGCGCCAGGAAAAAACGCCCATCGGGGCCCATGAAACAGCCGGGGAACTCCACGATCGGCTTGCGCATATGGCCGCAACATTTCTACTTGAAACCCTTCAGCTCCTGGCTGAGGACGGGATTCACGAAACGCCCCAGGACGATAGCCTGGCCACCTATGCTGCAAAGATTGACAGGACAACCGGCCGCATTTCATGGAACCTTCCGGCAGATCAGATCTCATCACTGATCCGGGGTCTCGATCCCTGGCCGGGGGCTTATACCACAGTGAACGGCAAAACACTGAAGCTGTTTTCATCCAGGGTGGTGAACGTAGGTATTGCTGACACGGTCCCGGGAAGGGTCAAAGGGCAATCCAGGGAAGGACTGTTGGTGGAAACAGGTGATGGGGTTATTCTGTTGGGGGCGCTGCAGCTTGCCGGTAAGAAACGAATGAGGGCATTGGATTTTCTGCGGGGGTTTCCCCTCAAACCCGGAACTATTTTGGGGCCCGGAACCCTTATTGGAAAGAAAAAATGAAAGATTCCACACCCGCGACCAGGGACCGTGAGACAACTGAAGAATCGCTCCAACCGGAACGGATCGAACTGAGTACATTTACCAGGCCTCGAAAACGCGTCTTTATCTTTCTCCTTCTGGCCACCAGCCTGATCCTCCTGGGTCTCGCGTTCCTCTTATGGTGGGTGCCCTATGTGGGCCTCGCCAATATCCATGAATGGTTGCCGGTGATTCTGGCGGTTCTGTTGGGCGGCATCGTATTGGTAAGCCTTGGGGCCGTCCTGACGCTGGTCTTCACCATTATCAGGGGGAAAAATCTTTTTTTCAACCGTCGTATCAGGGGGGTGGTGATTCGTGTGTTGTTCCCCTTGCTGGTGGGTGTGGGCAGGTGTTTCGGCATCAAAAAATCGGAAATCAGAAGATCCTTTGTGGCCATTAACAATCAATTGGTCATGGCCGAGGCCCAAAGGGTTAAACCGGAAAAAATGCTGATCCTCCTGCCCCATTGTCTGCAGAATCATGCTTGTACGGTCCGGATTACCGGGGATGTGCAGAATTGCAAATCATGCGGCAAATGCAAGATCAAGAATCTGGCGGCTCTCTCCGAAAAGTACCATGTGCATGTGGCGGTCGCTACCGGTGGCACCCTGGCCCGAAAAATTGTTGTGGAAAAACGCCCTAAGATTATTATCGCAGTGGCTTGCGAACGGGACCTCACGAGCGGTATTCAGGACGCGTATCCCATTCCCGTTTTCGGCGTTTTCAACCGCAGACCTTTCGGCCCTTGTTATGACACGGATGTTGATATTGATCTCGTGGAAAAAGGGTTGAAAACCTTTCTAATCAACTGACGCGCCATGTCCAGAAACCTTGCCTTAAAATCCCTCAACAGCGTTGCCGGTACACCCGGCCGGGCGGAACGGCGCCTGGAAATCCTTTTTTCACAAAACCCAAGGTTGAGCGAACGGGATCGGGCCTTTGCGGTCCATCTGGTTCAAGGGGTGCTGAGGTGGCAAATCAGGCTTGACTGGGTCCTGAAACAGTATGTTCGGTTTCCGTTTGGAAAGATTGATCCGCAGGTGTTGAATGTTCTCCGCCTGGCCCTGTTTCAGATCCTGTTTCTGGATCGCGTTCCGGAGTCCGCCGCCGTCAACGAAGCGGTAAATCAGGTCAGAAAGATGGGTCGGAAACATGTGGTGAAGTTTGTCAACGGTATCCTGAGACGAGTTTGCCGTGAAAAAGAGAACCTGCCTTTCCCTCACCCTGAAAAAGAGAGATCACTTTATGCTTCGGTCTATTATGCCTACCCCCTGTGGCTGGTGAAGAAATGGACCCGGGAGCTGGGCGCGGATGTGGCGCTGCAACTGCTGAAAGCCGGGAACGAAATTCCTAAACTGACCATTCGGACCAACACCTTGCGAACCACCCGTCAGATGCTGTTGAACCGCCTCGGGGAAGAGGGCATCGAGGGGAAGGCGATTCCTTTTGCTCCCGAGGGCATTGAATTGATCCATTTCAGAGGTTCCATTTCCCGGCTTAAGGCCTTTAAGGAAGGTCTTTTTCAGGTGCAGGGTGCGGCGGCCCAGGTCTGCGCCCATCTTCTTTCACCCGGGAAAGAAGATGTAATCGCGGATATGTGCGCCGGGCTTGGGGGGAAGAGCACCCATCTGGCAGAACTCATGGGGGATCGCGGCCAGATCCTGGCCTTGGACACCAGCCTCTCTCGCTTGAGGGGGTTAAAGCAAAACACGGAAAGGCTGGGCATTGAAAGCATATTCCCCCTGGCTGCCGATGTCATATTGCCGGTCTCTTTTCTGCGGGGCGCCTTCCATAAAATCATGGTGGATGGCCCCTGTTCCGGCCTGGGCGTCATTTCAAAGCATCCCGACACGAAACTGACCAAAAAAGAGGATGACATCAAGCGCCTGGCAATGATACAAAAATCAATCCTGTCCCGCTCCTGCCAAGTACTCAAAAAGGATGGTGAACTGCTGTATGTGACCTGCACCATCTCAAAAGAGGAAAATGAAGGGGTGGTGGAGAGTGTATTGCGGGAAAACAACGGGATCATTCTTCAGGACCTGCATCAGCGTATTCCCCCCTGGGGGGTTGACCTGGTGGATGACAATGGTTTTTATAAAACCTTTCCCCATCTTCACGGTATGGAAGGGTTTTTTGCGGCACTTTTCAGGAAAAATTGACCCGGGGCCGAGACCCCAAAGCGAGGAAGAAAATGAAAAAAATATCCCCTTCGATCCTTTCCGCCGACTTCACCCGCTTGGGCGAAGAGATTACGTCCGTTGTGAACGCCGGGGCCGACTATCTTCACATCGATGTCATGGATGGCCATTTTGTCCCCAACATCACCATCGGGCCTTTGGTGGTTAAAGCAGCGAGGCCCGTTACGGATATTCCCTTCGATGTGCATCTGATGATTTCCCAACCGGATCTCTTCATTGAAGAATTCGTGAAAGCCGGCGCTGACATTATCAGCGTTCATGCGGAAAGCACCGTCCACCTTCACCGAACCGTGAATTATATCAAATCCTGCGGCGCCAAAGCGGCCGTTGCCTTGAATCCCGCCACCCCCATCAGTGTGCTGGATCATGTGCTTACCCAACTTGATATGGTCCTGATCATGAGCGTCAACCCCGGCTTTGAAGCACAGAAATTTATCCCCGAAGTGATTCCAAAGATCAAATCATTAAGGGAAAAGATTGACAAGCTGGGGCTTAATATGGAGATTGAGGTGGATGGCGGGATCAACCCTGAAACCATTCAAAACGTCTCTTCCGCCGGCGCTGATGTTTTTGTGGCCGGTTCGGCCGTATATCACAGTAAAAACTATGCGGATACCATTCAGGAATTAAGGCGAAACATGTAACGATGATATTTTTTTGAAATTTTAAGTATGCGAGGCCCTTAAAAGGTTTTGAAAAAGGACAGGGAAACTCCGTATGAGCGTGAGCGAATCAAATGACACCCACAATTCGAAGGCCCGGCTCACTGAAGCTATAGACCGGTTTTCCGATGCAAGGATTGCCGTTTTGGGCGATATTATCATGGATGAATTTATCTGGGGAGATGTGTCCCGGATTTCTCCGGAAGCGCCCGTGCCGGTCCTGGACGTTGAGCGGGAAACAATACTGTTGGGCGGGGCTGCCAATGTGGTGCGCAATATGGGGGCGCTTGGGGCTGACGCGATCCTATGCGGGATTGTGGGCGATGATGCCATGGGTCGGGAAATTGTCTCCGAGCTTACGCGCATGGGGCTTAGATCCGATGGCGTGGCCGTGGAAAGGGGTCGTCCCACCAGCATAAAAACCAGGGTTGTGGCCCGGAACCAGCAAATCGTCCGCTATGATCGGGAGAGCAGGGCCGAAATCCGAACTGAAAGCGTCCAGAGGATGCTTGATTTTTTAACGGCGACATTTCCTGATATTGACGCCGTTGTGATTTCCGATTATGGAAAGGGGTTGATTTCCGAGCTCCTCATGAAAGGCCTGAGATCGTTAATCGGAACAACGTCATTCAATCCGCATATGGTCGTGGCAGTGGATCCCAAGACCGGCAATTTTGAACATTACGCCGGGGTGGATGTCATCACCCCGAATCATCACGAAGCAGGGCAATTTTGCGGTTTTAAAATCGTTGATGAAGTAACGCTTAAAAAAGCCGGCCGTAAAATGCTGGGAGCGTTGAACTGCCGATCCGTTCTGATTACGCAAGGGAAAGACGGCATGACCCTTTTTGAACGTGACGGGGAGATCACCCACATTCCCACCGTGGCTAAGAAAGTGTTTGACGTAACCGGCGCCGGCGATACGGTTATCAGCGCCATTTCGCTGGGGCTGGCCGTGGGTATGGATTTAAAAGCGGCGGCCTATGTGGCCAATGTTGCCGCCGGCATTGTGGTGGGTGAAGTGGGGACCTCCGCAGCAACGGCAGCGGTTGTGAAGGAAGCCATTATGAAGGTCTGAGATGGGTTTTTTCTAAAATTAAGGAAAACATTATGAGTCAGCCGGAAACATCAGATGATGTTAAACTGATCATGAGCCTTTTTTCCTCTGAAAAAGAGCTTGTGCCAAAAATTATGGGACAGTTGTCGGATAGCTATGGAGAAGCAGACTGGACCAGCCCCGAAATTTTCTTTGACCGGACCCGGTATTACGAAAAAGAGATGGGGTGGCCCCTTTACCGTCGATTTCTCTCTTTTAAAAACCTCATCTCCCCTGAAATGCTGGTGAAGGTAAAGCTCAAAACCAATGAGATCGAGAAAACATATTTAAAAGGAAAGCAAAGGCGCATAAATATTGATCCGGGGTATATTTCCCTGGAAAGGCTGGTTCTGGCCACCGGTAAAAATTACATCCACAGGATCTATCTACAAAAAGGGATCTATGCCGACCTGACCCTGGTTTTCAAACGGGGCGGGTTTGTGACGCTGGACTGGACCTACCCCGATTACGCCGATCCGAAGATGATTGACTGCTTTAATACCATCAGATCGCAATATCTGGAACAATTAAGAGAGGAAAAATCCATTGATTAAAAGCATGACCGCCTATGGAAAAGGAGATTGTCTGCGGGACGGAAATCGGTTTCTGGTGGAGATCAAATCCCTCAACAACCGGTATCGGGACGTCATTATCCGGATGCCCAGAAATCTCCAGGGGTTTGAAAAACAACTGCGAACCCTTGTCGACAAAAAGGTCAGAAGGGGCCGCATTGAAGTCTTCTTTCAAATGGAAAGTTCCCAGGAAGCACCCCCCTATGCCCTCGAACCGAACCTGCCGCTGGTGGACGCCTATTTGAAGATTTTTGACCAAATGTCCGAACGCTCAGGGCTCAAACAGGATCTTCGGTTGGAAACCCTTCTTCAAATGAACGATATGGTGAAGGTGAAGACCGATACGGAAGACGAAGAAGAAATGGGGAAGGGCCTTCACGAAACCCTTTCTCTGGGTCTCGATTCCCTGGTGGAAATGAGACGGAAGGAAGGGGCTGCCATTGAGGCCGACTTGAGAAAAAGACTCAAAAGAATAAGCGGTTTCGTCGATGATGTGCGCGGCCGTACTCCCGAGATTATGCAGGCCTATGGAATCCGCTTGAAGGAAAATGTGGAGAAACTCTGCCAGGGGGTTGAAGTGGATAGGGATCGCATTGCCCAGGAGGTGGCTGTTTTTGCGGAACGGTCCGACATTACGGAAGAACTGGTTCGAATGGGAAGTCATATTGAACAGTTCAACACATACCTGGAATTGGACGATGTAGTGGGCAGAAGACTCGATTTTCTCATTCAGGAAATGAACCGGGAGGTCAATACCCTCGGCTCAAAAGCCTCCGATGGGCTTGTTTCGAGAATCGTTGTGGAAATGAAGGCGGAGTTGGAAAAACTTCGGGAGCAGGTCCAAAATGTGGAGTAAGAGAGGTAGGGGCAAATCATTATTCGCCCGTACAAGGAGATTCGTCCATGAGTGTTAAGCTTGTAAATATCGGTTTTGGAAATTCAGTTGTTTCCAGACGCGTCATTGCCATCATCTCTGCCGGCGCAGCTCCCATAAAGCGACTTCGCGATGAAGCCCGGGAAGAAAAACGGCTCATCGACGCCACCCAGGGAAGGCGTACCCGCTCCGTGTTGATCACGGACAGCAATCATGTGATTCTCTCCGCGGTGCAATCGGAAACCATTTCACAGCGATTCAGTCCCGAGGGAAATGTCCCGTCGCGGGAATTGGAAGAATAATCATGACCGGACAGATTTTCGTTTTCTCAGCGCCCTCAGGGACCGGGAAATCGACCGTTGCAGAGGCCTTGATGGAAAGGGTTGAAGGCCTCGCATATTCCATATCCCATACCAGCCGATCCCCTCGCGGCAGTGAACAGGATGGATGTGACTATCATTTTGTCAGCCGCAGCACTTTCAGGGAGATGATAGAGAAAAACGCTTTTCTGGAGTGGGCCCAAGTCCATGGGCACCTGTATGGCACTTCTCTGGAGGCAATCAATAAACAGAATTCGGCGGGCTTTGACATCCTGATGGACGTGGATGTCCAAGGGGGGCAAAATATCAAAAAGCAATCCCCCGACAGCGTTCTCATTTTTCTATTGCCGCCATCTCTCAAAGTTCTGGAAAACCGTTTGGCGACCCGGGGAACGGATGATCCGTCGGTGGTCAAAAAACGGATGGCACAAGCCTCGGAAGAAATCAAGAGCTGTTCGTGGTACGATTTTATCGTCATTAACGACAATTTGGGAAGCGCCATTCATGAAGCCCAGTCCATTATTATGTCGGAGCGGTGCAGGCGGGTGCGCCGAATGGATTGGGTAAGCGCCCATTTCGAGGGAATTACTCCCCGCTGATCATTTTCCGGTAGGCCGGTTCAAACTCCGTCCAGAGATTCAACCCAATGCGATTTTGCGTATCCACAATCTCTTCCAGAACCTGTTTGTTGATCAGGGGATTCATGAGGACGGCTCTCAGCACCACAATATTCTGTGGCCGGTAGCGGGTGGATTCCAGCGTGGTTCGGGATACAAATGTGCTATCATCCCGCCTGAGGGCTTTGTGAAGTTTGATGTTCAATCCATTCACCAGAAAATTGATCTTTCTGATTTTTTCTTCTGATGCCTTTTTCTTTTCCCCTTTTTTTCGCGCCGCCGTTTCTTGCAGTGAAACGATACGGCTTTTGAGTGTCTCGGGGATAAAACGGTAGGTCAAAATAAACAGGTCCGGGTCGTTCAGCGCTTCGAAATTGCCGCAATGGGTAATGATGTTCAGCAGATTTTCCGTCGCTTTTTGGGCCTGCTTCATGAGAATCCCATAACCCTCTCGCCCGATAATTTTAAGGGAGGCCCAGGGCTTCAAGGCTGCAAAGGGCCTTGAGCCTTCAACCGTAAAGCGGCCCATATCAACAGAATTTCGCCTGATAATATATTTTGATGAATGTCGGATCGTACCCAGATCTTTCTCGTTACGAAACAGGATAAGACCCATACTCATGGGACAATAAAGCAGCTTGTGGGCATCAATGGATACCGAATCAGCCTTTTCAATCCCTGCAAACAGGGGTCGATATTCATCGGCCAGCAAGGCTGAACCACCCCAGCAGGCATCCACGTGGAAGTAGGTCCCTGTTTCACGGGAAATTTTGCCTAAAGCGTGAAGGTCATCCACATTACCGGTCTCCGTTGTCCCGGCGATTCCCACAATGGCGATGACCTTGGTTCTGCCTTCACTGCCTGCCGCTTCAAAAGAATCTATTTTGCGGGACAGACTGCTGATGTTGATCCTGTTTTTTTCATCAACAGGGATGGTGATGACGTTCTCTTCACCCAAACCCAGCAGATTGGCTGCCTTTTTGATGGAATAGTGCCCCCGTGTTGACACCATTACGACGCCTCTATCATATCCATAATGTTGAAGCGCACCATGCATCCCCGCCGTGCGGAGACCGGGAAAATTCGCCTTCGGGGGAAAAGCCTTTTCCCTCGCCACCAGAAGTGCCGTTACATTGGCCAGGGAGCCGTCGGAGGTGACATTGCCAAGCGCAATGCGATGATTCTGGATGTTCATTTCATAGAACCTATCGGTGCGATCAAAAACCATGCGGTGGAGCCAGGCCACCAGTTCCCGTTCAACGAAACTGGAGGCCTTTGCGGTTTCGATTTTGACCTGGTTCTGGTTCAGCGCCGCGATGATCATTTCCAGTAAAATCATGAAATAGGGCACCGCGCTGATCATGTGGCCGATGTAATAGGGATTCCCCACTTTGACCGAGTGAGCGATAACTTTTGTTTTGATCTCGGCCAGCACGTCCTTGATGAGGTGGGGTTCGTGGGGCAGTGACGTCTGGTTGAAAATCTCGCTCAGTTCAGGCAAGCTGATGCTGCTGTGAATGCCCCCTTTCTCCTGAAAAAAACCATGAAGCATCTCCAGAAGTTCATGCCCGAACTCAATGAATTTATCCGGAGAATCGGGCATAATAAAAAGTTTTCGAAGGTATTCCAGATTGGATTTTATTCTGGGTGATTCGTTCATTGGGAGTTTCTTCCTTATGGGAAACGGAAAATTATGTTGCGGGAACCATTAGCATTCTTTCCACTGCCGCTTTAGCCCTGACCCTGATGTTTTCGGGAACTCGCACCTCCGGATGCATACTTTCAAGCGCCCGCAGAATCTGAGATAACCCAATTTTTTTCATATCGGGACAAAACATGCCGGTGTCAGCCGGAATAAAGGTTTTTTGGGGGTTGGCTTTTTTAAGGGGATGAAGGATTCCCACCTCCGTACCGATGATAAATTCCTTTTTGTTCGATTGGGCCGCATAAGCGAGAATGCCGGATGTGCTCTTGACTTCATCGGCAAGTGCCAGAATTTCCGGTGGACACTCCGGATGGGCGAGAAAAGGAGCCGCCGGATGGGCCTTTTTCACTTTTTTCACCTGTTCCACCCTCAGGTTGTTATGGATGGGGCAGTATCCGTCCCAGTATCGGATGTCTCGACCGGTGCGGCTTAAAGCGTATTGTGCCAGATTCCTGTCCGGGGTCATGAGGATCGGCTTTTCGGGGGGCACCGAGTCGGCCACCTGAATTACATTGGCTGAAGTGCAACAGATATCACTTTCCGCCTTGACGCTGGCGGTGGTGTTCACATAACTGATCACCACCGCCTCCGGTATTTCTTTTCTTTTGTTGATAAGCCCCTCGGCGGTGATCATGTCCGCCATGGGACAACCCGCGTCCGTAGCAGGGAGGAGAATCGTCTTATCGGGACAGAGAATCGAGGCGGTTTCCGCCATGAAGTGAACACCGCAAAAGACAATCACATCAGCATCTGTTTGGGATGCTTTAATAGATAACTCTAATGAATCACCACAAATATCTGCAATATCTTGTATTTCTGGTGGTTCATAATTGTGTGCCAAAAGAATGGCATTTCTGTCCTTGAGCCGTTTTTTGATGGCTTCCTTGATTTCTTCCTGATTTTCTGCTTCCGGTATTACATTATTCACAGTTACCCGCCTTCCCAAAAAAAACCTGATGATGGATCTTTAACACAAAACCTCACAATAGGGCAGCAACATCTCTCTTTCAATGATACCCTCTCTTAAAACAGCATAAGGGTGAGTGGTCATATCCAGAACAGTAGATGGCTTTTGGCCCGATGTTTCCCCACCATCCAGCATTTTATCAACCCCTTTTCCAAGAGCACGTAAAACCCCTTGGGGTGTATTGCAGGGAGGTTCACCTGAAATATTGGCGCTGGTGCCGGTAATGGCAGAGCCCATGGCTTGCGCCAGCGCCATGGCTATGGGGTGGCTTGACAGGCGGATGCCGATTTTCCCGGTTCCGGCCGTGAGCAGTGTTGAAACATTTTTTTGAGCCTTGAACACAAGGGTCAAGCCTCCCGGCCAGAATACCTCCATAAGCCGAATGGCTGTTTCCGAAACATGGGCCGCATAACGTTCCAGGGATTCAACGGCAGGGATCAGGAGCAATACGGGGTTACCAACCTCTCTTCGTTTCACGTAAAAGAGGTGCCGGATGGCCGTTTCGTTGGCGGCATCCGCTGCAAGACCGTAAAAAGATTCCGTTGGATAGGCCACCAGTCCCCCTGATTTCAGAATTCCGGCAGCATCCGTAATTTGGTTTTCCAGATGGTTTCCTGCAAGCGCCATATCCATTGAAAAACCGTCAACGGTTATCTTTATCCCACGAGTCGATTTTTTCCGAAGCCGCCAGGGTCAATGCTTTTCGATAGCGGGTCACTTCTTTCGCAATAAAAGGATCTTTCAACCCGAGAATCTGTGCACCCAGGACTGCTGCGTTCTTGGCACCCCCTTTACCCAGCGCCACGGTGGCCACCGGAATACCTGAGGGCATCTGGACTGTGGACAAGAGCGCGTCCATACCGTTGAGTGGCGATGAGTCGATGGGGATGCCGATCACCGGCAGGGTGGTCTGGGCCGCGATGGCGCCGGCCAGATGCGCCGCCCAGCCGGCCCCGGCAATAATCACTTGAATGCCCCGTTCGGCAGCGGTTGCCGCGTACTGCCGGGTCTGTTCCGGTGTTCGGTGGGCAGACAGGATCTTGACTTCATGGGGGATGCTCATTTCTTTCAATACGTCAACGCAACCTTTCATAATGTCGGCATCCGAAGCGCTCCCCATAATTACACCGATCAATGGTTTGTCTGAATTCATTTGTCACCTCAAAGAAACAGTTAGCGTCCGGCAGCCATTCCCAGTAACGGGTAGATAATCATTCCCGCCAGCCAGGCGATGTCTTCCGCCGAGAGGACCCGGGACACGGTCCGGTCAAAAAGTATCGTACCTTCCGGCGTAAACTCATCATCCCCTTCCCATAGGATCAAGGCCACCGGAACCAGCGGCAGGGCTAGAATTCTGACCGCCAGATCTCCCTGCTCCATGGGTGTGGCACCGTATACTTCGGTCGTCAGTTTCGCCATCAGTTGCGGATTGTTTCCAAAACCCTGCACCATGGGGTTTTTGGCCCGCCTGATGAAGGCATCCAGATAAAATTTTCCATCCGGTACTTCCTGGTAGGCAATCCATTCTTCTGATATTTCCACATCCTCAGCCAGATTCAGGTAGTGAAGGAGGAGAACCTGCTGCTGGATGGGCACTTCGTTGCTGTCAACGCTGTATGAGAAATCCAGTTCGGGCCAGGAAATATCAATTTTCTTGTTTAAAAAATTAATGGAAAGACTGGCTTTTCCATTGGTTCCCTCAACATAGATTGCGCCGCTTCGCCGGGCGATCTGTTTCGGGTCTTTTCCCGCGAGTTCTTTTTTCCCAAGCGATACGGCTGTTATGTAATCATCAATCCTGGCCACTGTTCCAATCTCCCTGAAAAAATTATAAGACCAAATCGGTCAGTTTTGTGTTATAAAAAAATATGGTAGGGAATTTCAAGTCAAATCCTAATGTTTTGCTGAACCGGTGATCATAAGACAAGGGCCGAGTGAATGCCGCGAAGGAAAAAAAAGGGCAAAAAGGATGCGCGCAAAGGGCAGGATCATCCCCCAAAAGAGAGGCCTTTTAACCCGGCGTTTGGGAACTTGAAACCATTGAAGAAAAGCGCAGATCTACGCGCTGCGCCCTTAGAAAAAAACGAACATCCGGATAGGAAAAATGAAAAGGCCGTTATGTCCGATGACGAGCGCTTGTTTGTTGAGGCCATGACGGGTGTGTCGCCCATATCCAGGGGAAACCGGAAGATTATGAAAGCCCCTGATAAAGATTCATTACGGCCGTCCCATGCGCCAAAAAATGAGGAACTGGAAGTCATGGCGCATCTTTCCGACCTGATCAGCGGCACCGCTGAAATGGACATCACTTTCAGCGACGAATACGTTGAAGGGTACGTAAAGGGGCTGGACCCCAGGCTCATGCAACAATTGAAGGATGGCCTGTTTCCCATTCAGGATTATGTGGATTTGCACAGGTTGACCCAGGAAGCAGCTGAGACACGTATCAGAGATTTTTTGTTGAACAGCCAGGGCCGTGGGTTGAGGTGTGTACTCATCGTGCATGGCAAGGGATTGAACTCGGAAAACCATATTCCTATATTGAAAAAAAGGATGCCCTTATGGTTGAGCCGGGGTCCTGTCAGAAAAATCATACTGGCTTTCTCCACGGCCCGCGCCTACGATGGTGGCACCGGGGCCATCTACGTACTGCTGAAACGCGCAAAAGGAGGGTTATAACAACAATGAAACTGGGAATTGCGGGACTTCCCCAGGCGGGGAAATCAACCTTATTTGCCGCATTGACCGGCGCCAGGGGAGATAACGCCCCCGGAGGTTCGCACAAGGACACCCGTATCGCCACCGTTACGGTTTTAGATCACCGCATCGATTTTCTGGTGGAGATGTACCAGCCCAAGAAAATCGCCTATGCGAAAATTGAATACCTGCTCCCTTCACGGATTCCGGGGGTTTCCGATGCAAAGTCCGAGGGGGAATTCTGGAATCAGATTCGAACATGCGATGGCCTTTTGCACGTGGTCGGCAATTTTGAGGAGTCCGGAAACGACCTTTTAAAGAGCGAGACGGATTTTCAACAGGTCGAAGACGAGATGATTTTAAGCGATTTAGGGGTCGTTGAAAAGCGGTTGGAGCGGATTGCGCTGGACTTGAAACGGGGGAAAAAACAGGGGGAGGCTGAAATACCGCTCCTGAGCGAATGCCGGGAGATATCGGAAAAGGGCGAACCCCTCAGGAATGCGCCGGATGTGGCCAACGACCCCCTCCTTAGGGGGTTTACATTTCTCTCCGCCAAACCCATGCTGGTACTCATCAACAATGGAGACGAAGACGAAACACTGCCGGCCTGGACGAAAGGGCGGGAGAACCTGTCATTTGTCGTTGTGAGGGGTAAACTTGAGATGGATCTTGCCGCCATGACGGCCGAAGAAGCGGCAGAATTCCTGGAAATATACAATATTCAGGAATCGGCCCTGGACCGTGTAATCAGACATTCGTATGGGATGCTGAATCGAATATCATTTTTCACGGTGGGTGCCGATGAAGTGAAGGCCTGGCCCATACCTGCCGGCATACCGGCCCTGGAAGCGGCCGGCGAAGTGCATTCCGATATCCGGCAGGGGTTTATTCGGGCGGAAGTGGTAGCTTTTGACGACCTGGAGGCCGAAGGGTCCTTTCAGGCGGCGAAAAAAGCGGGGCGGGTACGGCTGGAAGGAAAAGAGTATGTTGTCAAGGATGGCGATATTATTAACTATCGGTTTAATATTTAGACATCTTTTAGCGAGGTACTTCATGGACAAAATCAAGGTAGGCATCATCGGGGCAGGGGGATACGGCGGCTGCGGGGCCGTGGAACTCTTAAGCGCCCATCCTGACGTGGAACTCCGAGCGCTCATAGACAAACAGGATGTGGGGAAACCCATGAGCGATCTTTACCCCCATCTCACGGGTTTTTGCGACATGGTGATCATGGATCCGGATGATTCAAACTGTCCGGACGATTTTGATGTGGTTTTCTTTTCCACACCGGACGGCGTGGGTCAGCAGGGCGCCGCAAACTGGTTGAAGAAAGGCGTAAAGGTCATTGATTACAGTGGCGATTTTCGCTTTAATGACCCTGGCGTTTATAAGGGATATGCCGAGAGAATCGGGCGGGACAAGGCCCACGCCTCCCCGGAACTCCTGGCTCGATCGGTTTATGGTCTCGCGGAACTCCATCGAAAAGAGATTGCCGGATCCAATCTGGTGGGCAATCCCGGTTGTTTTGCGGTGAGTTGTATCCTGGGGTTATCCCCCGCCATGAAATCGGGTCTCATTGATCCGGGGACCATTATCTGCGATGCAAAAACCGGTGTTTCCGGCGCGGGAAAGGCGCCAAACGCCGCCTTTCACTATCCGGCGCGATATGATGCCATGAACGCCTACCGGATATCCGGGCACCAGCATGTCTACGAGATTGAACGGGAACTGGGTCTGTTGGCCGGAGAGGAAGTTCGCATCACCTTTACGCCGCATGTGGTTCCCCTTTGCCGGGGCATATTGACCACCATATACGCGCAACTGGGCAATGGGCAGACCATCGAAACAGTGGAAACGGCCTATCGCTCTTTTTATGGTGGTGAAGCATTCGTGAGGGTTTTCGGCCCTGAAAAATCGCAGCTAAGCACCCATGTTCGCGGCAGCAACTTCTGCAACCTCTCCCTCAATGTCGATGAACGGACCGGCAAATTGATCGTGGTGAGCCTGATCGATAACCTGGTAAAAGGGCAGGCGGGCAGTGCGGTTCAAAACATGAACATCATGTTCGGCATGGATGAGACGGAAGGACTTCTGCACCCGGGTATTTATCCGTAATCAAAACAAAAAAACGCCCCCGTTCGGGGGCGTAATGGGTCTGTATTCAGCTAATGGATGGAAACTACGGCAGCCTGTCAATCCAGCTGCCGCCCTTGAACCATTTCTCCTGCAATTCTTTCAAATCCCCGCTCCCTGCCATGGTGCCTAGGAAGTTCTCAAGCCAGTTGGCCAGCAAGGTGTCATTCTTTTGAATGGCAATGCCGATGGGCTCATAGGTAAAGGGCGGCACAACCGAAATCAGATTATGGTCGGAATTCCGGATGACGGACAGCAGACAGATGGGATAATCCGCGATCATAGCATCCGCCTTGCCCTGAAGGACCATGGCAACGGATTCGCCGTAATCCTTTGCCAGCAGCAGGGTGGCTTTGGGGAAGACTGTCTCCACGAATTCCTGACTGGTTGACCCCCGCAGCGCCGTCAGCTTGGTGCTGGGGCTATTCACTTCCTCAGGCTCTTTGGCGGCGGCGGCCCATTTCTCCGTGGTCAAAAAGGTTTTGCCGGATATAAAATAGGGTCCCACAAAGGCGACTTTCATGTTGCGCTTACCGGTGATGGTCATGCTGGAGAGAACCATGTCCACTTTTCCCGCTTCAAGGGCCGGGAGAAGATCCGCAAAGGGCATGGTTTTAAATGTCGCCTTCACGCCCATGGCGGCGGCCATCTGGTTGGCAATATCCGGTTCAAGACCGATAACTTCCCCGTCCCTGGTGGTCATATTCATGGGCGGCATGCTGCCTGCGGTTCCCACCACCAATTGCCCGCTCTGGGAAATGCGATCAAGTGCGGTGACCGATTGGGCAGCGGCCGATCCCTGCCCCTTTGTATGCTCGCATCCGGATACCAGTGTCAGCGCTAATAATAATGCGATCAAGATTCCTGCTTTCTTCATGCTCTTTTCTCCTTTTCTCTGGATTTTGATGGTTAGATTTTTTTCGTTGGTTTAAAAACACTCCACACTCAATACTTCATTTTCACAGTGATTGCAAAAAGAATCATCCTCTTTGAATTCCCCTTTTGGTTCATGGACCTTGCCTTGAAAAAATAACACACACCTGTTAAAAGAGGTCAGAAGTCAGTTGCACAACAGACAGCCTGAACCTCAAGAAATGGCAAATGAATGTTTGATGGATTGAAATTGACGGATCTGCCGGCAGCAAGTTGCGGTGTTTTGAGAAAAGCGTCCAATACCAGACCCACCATCTGGATCGTTGAAAAAGACGGGGTCCGGGCAGTGGTCAAGGATTTCAGCGGTAACCGGTTCCTTTTTAGAAATATTGTGGGTCGATTTCTCATCTGGCGGGAGGCAAAAGCCTACCGAAAACTTCGGGGTATCAAGGGGGTGCCCAAGTTCTATGGTGTCATGGACGGCATTGCCCTGGCGGTAGAAGAAATCCCGGGCAGGAGTCTCGAAAACCTGGAAAAGGAGATGCATCTACCCCACACCTTTTTTGAATCCATGGGAACCCTTGTCAATGCCTTTCACCAAAGGGGATTGGCGCACTGCGACCTGAAACGGGCACCCAATACCCTGTTGGGTGATGACGGGATGCCCTACATTGTGGATTGGGCCGCATCCATATCAAGAGAAGAACTTTGCTTCCCGCCGTTCAATCTGGTTTTTCGAAGATTTATGCTGGACGATGAGATGGCCATTGTAAAACTGGCCTTGAGACATTGTTCGGATAAGGTCAGTGCAGAAAAAAAGGCCCGTTATCATTATCGAAGCCGGGGCGAAAAATGCATCCGAGCCATTCGGGACAGGCTTAGGGAAATATTGCAGAAAACAGCGTAGGCTATTAGAATAATTATATTTTACAAGTATCCTGCATCGGGGAGACCATGATTCTCTTGGCCATTCCCCTGCCGATGGCCAGGCGCATATTTTCAAGCCCTAAAATGACCCTGCCGCCGCCGGTATTGTTGATGATTTCCACGCGATCTCCGGCTCTCAAACCCATTGAGGCCAACCTGCCTTGCTTGTGCTTGCATCCAGCCACCTCCCGTACAAAAACAGTCTCCCCCGCTTTGGCCATGGCCAACGCCATCAAGGGTTTTCGTTTTGCACAACAGTCTGAGCAAAGACCATATATTTCCATCCGGTGTTGAAGCATGTGAAAGCCGTAGCCGGCAGCGACTTCCACCTGAAGCCTTTCGATCTGTTCGTTCGCAAATTCAACGATTTTTCCACATTTTGTGCACACCAGGTGGTCATGATGCCTGCCCAGTTGGCGATGCTCATAACGAATGGGCTGGCCCTCAAACTGTTTCCGTTGCGCAAACCCCAGCTCCACCATACGGTGCAGGCAGTGTTTGACAAAACCCGAATCGAAGTCATAGCCCTTTTCCCGAAGGAGAAGCAGCATCTCTTCCAGGGTAATATGTTCTTCGGTGCTCAAAAAAACATCAATCACTTTCAGTTTGTCCTGAAGACGATCGGCACCGTCCGATTCAATCAGGGACAGAAAATTGCTTTTTTCAAAAAACTCATTATTTTTCATGTTTCAGCCATTGCGCGTTTTAATACCTTTTTGATTTTTCTTCAAAAAACCCCACAAAACCCTTAACGGAGTTTGCCATGAAAGTCCTTTCTCTTCTTTGGGTATTTTCATCCATGCCGTCAAACGCGGCAAGGCTGGGGTCCTCTTTCAGTAATCGGTCTACCGAACCCTGTATGATATCTGTTTTCCGGCCCCCACGGGTTATTGATTCACCGATCACGGACTCCCAGAACAACAGCTGATCTCTGAAGCGCCCCAGCAGTCGATGGGAGGTTTCAGCACTTTCCACATGGGCGTAGCGGATGGGTTGGTCTTCCAGGGCCAGGAGACGATCAACACTTTCTATGAATATGTCAAGAAAAAATCTGGGAGGCGTTGCCGGACGAAGGTATTCTCGTTTTCCGACGATGAAATAATTCCCTGCCGCTTCACCGGCATAAAGTCTTCCGCCATAGGCAAAACTCAGGTGATGAATGGCATGTCCGGGGGTTTCGATAACCCTGAGTCCGGCGATTCGGCATTTGGTGTGGGGAACCAGCCTCTCTTCAGCAATGGGCCCAGGCGACCCGTAAGTCCTCGCCAGATCCCCCAACACTTTCAAGCTGCCTTCGTACAGCCTGGAAGGGTCCACCAGATGCGGAATACCCTTTTCGTGGCAAATGACGCTGGCCTCCGGATAACGGGCCAGAACCTCGGACAAAGCCCCCCCGTGATCAATATGAATGTGGGTGAGAAAAATATAATCCAATCGCTCAAGCCCCAATGTTTCCATTGAATCAACGAGACGACCGGCTGTATTCGCAGGTCCTGCGTCCACCATGATGTTCAAATCACCCTGACAGACCCAGGAGCCGAAAAATGGATTAAACCCGGGCATGTCCTGCTCTATGGGTAAAAAAGTTTCCTGCATGTGAGACTCCCTATGGGAATTTTATAACCGATAGGAATATAGTCTCAGGCATTTATGGAGTCAAGATATTGGTTTTCGGCGCTGGGTCAATTTCTGCTTTTGCCACTCTTTATCTACATTTTTCTTTTGATGATAAATATCTTCTTAACAAAATTCTGATGCTATGCTAAATCCTAGAGCATCCATGAAATATCTTATGGGTAATGCCATAACAGGGATCAGAGGACATAATTCTTGAAAAGCGATTTTCCCATACTCATTGCTGAAGACAACCCCGTTTCTCGAAAGCTGATGGAGATGATGTTGCGCCAGGAAGGCTATGAGGTGGTATCAGCAAAAGACGGCCGGGAAGCCCTGAAGGTTTTCAAAGAAAGATTCTTTCCGATTATTCTGACGGATTGGGAGATGCCTGAGATGGACGGTCTTGAATTGTGCCGGGCCATCAGGGAAAGTCTCGTCGAAGGCTATGTGTATATTTTCTTGATTACCGCCAGGGATTTGAAAAATGATATTATCGTTGGTTTTGAAGCCGGCGCAGACGATTATCTGACAAAACCCTTTGACCGTTCTGAACTGATTGCCCGGCTGAAAACAGCTCTCCGCGTTCTGGAGCTGGAAAAATCATTGAAAGACGCATATGAAAAAATCAGGCTTCTCTCCATTACGGACAAGCTCACGGGCTGTTACAACCGTACCTATATGGACGAATACCTTGTGAAAGAAATCACGCGCGCCACACGCTACCATCGACCCGTGTCATTGGTGATGGCGGACATTGATCATTTCAAACAAGTCAATGATACCCATGGTCACCAGGCGGGAGATCTGATCCTTAAGAATTTCGTGTTATCTATGAGGGAAGGGATGAGAAAAGATGTTGACTGGATAGCGCGGTACGGCGGGGAAGAGTTCCTGATGGTTTTACCTGAAACAGGTTTTGAAAGCGCCATGTTGTCTGCGGAAAGACTTCGCAGGATTGTGTCTGAGAGCGTCAGCTCATATGATGAAAAAGAGATCCGTATCACCGCCAGTTTCGGTGTTGTGGGCTTTAACCCTTCCGCAAAAATTAGAACCATACCTTGCGAAGCCATCATTAATCAGGCGGATAAAGCCCTTTATCAAGCCAAGGATGAAGGGAGAAACAGGGTCAGGGGACAACCGTTTACGGCTTGATTGAGGAGATCGCAGATGTTTACCGGACTGGCTGAGGGGATGGGCAGGATAAAGCGCATAGGCCGCATGCAGGATCAAATGCAGGTCTGTATTTCGCCGCTGTTTGAAATGACCGAATGCAGACTGGGTGACAGTGTTTCGGTCAGCGGTGCATGTTTAACCGTATCCCGGATGGAAGGGGATGCCGTCTATATGGACGTTTCGGGTGAGACCCTGTCCCGGACCACTCTGGGCTTGTTAAAGCAGGGGGACCTGGTCAACCTGGAGCGGGCGCTGCGTCTTACGGATCGTCTTGGCGGGCATCTGGTGTCGGGGCACGTGGATGGCATGGGGAAGATCCTTAAAAGGGAGTCTCGGAATAACTCCTGGCTCTTAAAAATCGCGATCCCTGAAGCACTGTCACGCTATATCATTGAAAAAGGCTCCATTGCCGTTGATGGGATCAGCTTGACCGTTAATGCTTGTGAAAATGCGTTTTTTGAGGTAAACATCATTCCCCACACCGGAACACAAACAACGTTACTGAAAAAAAATGTCGGCGAACCGGTCAATGTGGAAACCGATTTAATCGGAAAATATGTGGAGAAGCTGCTTTTCACGCAACCATCGGAACCGGAAGGCAGGTCGTCTTCAGGGGTGACCCTTGAGACCCTTTTAAAACACGGATTTGGCCCTTCTAAAATAGGGAATTGATAAAATGGACATCAGCATAATTGAAGAAGTTATCGAAGATTTGAAACAGGGAAAAATGATTATCCTTGTGGACGACGAGGATCGGGAAAATGAAGGGGATTTGACCATGGTGGCGGAAAAGATCACGCCGGAAGCCATAAATTTCATGTCCCGATATGGGCGTGGTCTGATCTGTCTGGCCCTGGATCCTCCCCTCGTGGATAAACTGGGCCTCAAGCAGATGGTTCAGGATAACCGGTCGCCCTACAAGACAGCTTTTACAGTCTCCATTGCCGCTGCGCAGGGGATGCATTCCGGAATGGGTGCCGCTGACCGGGCGCACACCATTTCGACCGCTGTTGCCGATGATGCCCGGCCGGAAGATTTGATTCAACCGGGGTTTATCTTTCCGTTGCGCGCCAGAAGGGGAGGGGTCCTGTTCAGAACCGGCCAGACAGAGGGATCTGTTGATCTGGCACGGCTTGCGGGGTATAAGCCGGCCGCCGTTATCTGTGGGATAATGAAAGAGGACGGTACCATGGCCAGGCTCCCGGACCTTAAAGACTTCGCCAAAGAACACAACATCAAAATCGCCTCGGTCGCTGATGTGATTTCCTACCGGATGCGGACGGAGTCGTTTGTTCAGCGAGGAGATGAAACGACGCTTCGCACGCCCTACGGAGACTTCAGGGCCGTTGCATTTGTCAACGACATTGACGATTATGAGCACCTGGCCCTGGTAAAAGGGGACATTGTATCGGATATGGACATCCTGGTTCGGGTTCACTCGGGATGCCTTACAGGCGATGTTTTCAATTCCTATCGCTGTGATTGCGGCGAACAGTTGAAAAGGGCCATGAGTATGGTTCAGGAAGAGGGTAGGGGCGTTATCCTTTATCTTCAACAGGAAGGCCGGGGTATCGGTCTGGCCAACAAGCTGAAAGCCTACGCCCTACAGGACCAGGGTTTTGATACGGTTGAGGCCAATGAAGAGCTCGGGTTTGCTGCGGATTTGCGGGACTACGGTGTCGGAGCACAGATTCTTGTGGCCCTGGGCGTCCGAAAAATGAAATTGATTACCAATAATCCCCAAAAAATTGTCGGTCTTGAGGGTTACGGATTAAAGGTGACCGGCAGGGTTTCCATTGAGTGTATTCCGAAGCCGGAAAATATCCGGTATCTGTCAACCAAATGTCAGAAACTGGGGCATCTTTTAAGTAAAGTGGGCATCGCGTAGGGGCAAACCCCTGTGTCTGCCCGATGTGTAGGGGCAAACCTGTGTGTTTGCCCGATCAACCAAGGAGGACACCTATGGTCAACGTTATAGAAGGTCAGCTGATAGCAAAAGGGATGCGGTTTGCGATTATTGCGAGCCGTTTTAACGAATTCATTTCGAGTAAATTAATGGAAGGGGCCATCGATGCACTGGTCCGGCACGATGCTTTAAAGGAAGACCTCACGGTGTGCTGGGTGCCCGGCGCCTTTGAAATGCCGGTTGTGGCCAAGAAACTGGCCGTGAGCGGCGCTTATGATGCCATCATTTGTGTGGGCGCGGTCATCAGGGGAGCTACCGCCCATTTCGACTATGTGGCCAGTGAGGTGTCCAAGGGAATTGCCACCGTGTCTCTGGATACGGGTGTTCCTATATCCTTCGGTGTATTGACCACGGACAATATCGAACAGGCCATCGAACGCGCCGGCACAAAGGCCGGAAACAAGGGGTTTGAGTCGGCCATGGCTGCCATTGAAATGGTCAGCCTGTTCAAGGGACTGACGTGATCACCAACCCCTGACAGCACAGGAAACCATGAAACATTTTACAGGGGAGAGAAGAAAGGCCCGTGAACTGGCTGTTCAGGTCCTTTTTCATCTGGAATTCAGCGATAATGATCCGCTGGAAGCATTTCGTCTCATTGGCGAGAATTTCGAAATGGCTGAATCCATGACGGATTTTTCGAAAGCGCTGGTAGGGGGTGTCTGTGATAAGAAACCTGATCTGGACAGGGTCATCAGTCGCTCATCAAAACACTGGCGACTGGAACGAATGGCTCGACTGGACCGAAGCATTCTCAGGCTGGCAACCTATGAAATGATGTTCATGGAGGACATTCCCCCCAGAGTCTCCCTTGACGAAGCCGTTGAAATCGGGAAAAAATTCGGTGGTGAAGACTCCAGCCGGTATATCAACGGTGTACTGGACAATATTTACAGCACCCTGGATCTTAAAAAGGATGAAGAAATATTTTCGTCCACGGAACCCGATTCTGATAACACGAAAGAACCTGACAGCATAGGAAAAAGTAACATGAAATACAATCCTCTGGAACTTGAACCCAGATGGCAGACCCATTGGGAAAAGACAGGCATTTTCAAGGCAACGGAAGACCCTTCAAAAGAAAAATACTATCTCCTGGAAATGTTTCCCTACCCATCCGGTAAGATTCATATCGGCCATGTTAGGAACTACACCATCGGTGACGTGGTGGCCAGATACAAGAAAATGTGCGGAAAAAACGTGCTGCACCCAATGGGCTGGGACGCATTCGGCATGCCGGCGGAAAACGCCGCCATCGAAAATGATACCCATCCCGCGCGATGGACTTATGAGAATATCGACGCCATGAAAGCCCAGCTGAAACGGATGGGGTTCAGCTATGATTGGGATCGCGAACTGGCCACCTGTGATCCCGAGTATTATCGATGGGAGCAATTGGTTTTTCTCGAAATGTATGAAAAGGGTCTGGCCTATCGTAAGAAAACCCATGTGAACTGGTGTGAAAAATGCCAAACGGTACTGGCCAATGAGCAGGTTGAAGAGGGTTGCTGCTGGCGACATCCTGAACAGGAAGTGGCCATCAAGGAGATGAACAGCTGGTTTCTGAAAATTACCGATTATGCCGATGACATGCTCGAATACTGCGAAAAACTTCCCGGTTGGCCGGATCGGGTCTTGAGCATGCAGAAAAACTGGATTGGAAAAAGCCATGGCGCTGCCATAGCGTTCCCCATGGTGGGCCGGGGGGATCCCATCGAAGTGTTCACCACCCGTCAGGATACCCTCTATGGGGCCACATTCATGTGTCTGGCGCCTGAGCATCCCATGGTGAATGATATCATCAAAGGGTTGCCCCAGGAAAATGCGGTCCTTGATTTCGTGGACCGTACCCTGAAAATGGACAGCATTATGCGAACCGCCGATTTCACCGCCAAAGAAGGTGTTTTTACGGGGAGACACTGCCTGAATCCGGTGACCCGTGAAGAAATCCCCATCTTTGTGGCCAATTTTGTCCTTTTTGACTATGGTACCGGCGCCATCATGGCTGTTCCAACACACGATCAGCGGGATTTTGAGTTTGCCCGGAAATACGATTTGAAGCTTCGTGTGGTCATTAAACCGGAGGATTCCCCTCTGGACGAAGCAGAGATGACGGAAGCCTACCTGGACCGGGGCATTTTGGTAAACTCGGGGCCTTTCAACGGTCAGGGCAATCTCGAGGCCCTGGACAGCATTGCCGATTATCTTGAGGAGCAGGGGATTGGTCATAAAACCGTGAATTATCGCATCAGGGACTGGGGTATTTCGCGGCAGCGCTACTGGGGCGCGCCCATTCCCATGATCCATTGCGAAAAATGCGGCATTGTTCCGGTTAACAAAAGCGATCTACCCGTGGTCCTGCCGCTGGATCTGGCCATGCGGCCCAATGGGGGATCTCCTTTGCCATTTGAACCGTCCTTCACCGAAACCACCTGCCCCAAATGCAATCGAAAGGCCAGACGTGAAACGGACACCATGGACACATTTGTCGAGTCTTCATGGTATTTTGATCGCTATGCGTGCCCGGATTACCAGGATGGCCCCCTGGATGCGGAACGGGTGGACTACTGGTTGCCCGTGGACCAGTATATCGGCGGCATTGAACACGCTATTTTGCACCTGTTGTATTCCAGATTTTACACGCGGGTCCTCAAGGATCTGGGGCATATCAAGATAAAGGAACCGTTTACCAATCTCCTGACCCAGGGTATGGTCTGCAAAGCGACTCAGGCCTGTCCTGAACATGGGTTTCTCTATCCAAAGGAAGTTGTGGAAGGCCGATGTACCCGGTGCGGGGCGGAAGTGACCGACGGGAATATCGTGAAAATGTCCAAATCCAAGAAAAATGTGGTGGACCCCCAGGAGTTGATCGACCGTTACGGGGCCGATACGGTTCGAATGTTCTGCCTGTTTGCATCTCCGCCCGACAAGGATCTGGAATGGAGCGAACAGGGGGTTGACGGTTCCCACAGGTTCCTTCAAAGGGTGTGGCGGCTTGTGGTCGGTCACCTTTTGGAACTGAAAAATGTGAAGGCTTACAACGGAAAAGGCGATCTCACGGAAGCCGTAAAATCCGTCCACCGAAAAACCCATGAAACCATCAAGAGAGTCACCAGTGACATCGAAAACCGCTTTCATTTCAACACCGCGATTTCGGCGGTCATGGAACTGGTCAATGAAACCAATCAGTTCTTAAAAGCTGATGGGAAAAAGGATGCCACTGCCTGGTCGGTTGTTCGCAAGTCCATTGAAACCACCGTCCTTTTACTTTCTCCGGTGGTCCCCCATATCACCGATGAACTCTGGCAAATGATGGGTCATGAAGGATCTCTGTTGAATGTTCCCTGGCCGGGCTATAATGAAGATGCCCTCAAAACCGAGAAAAAGCTGGTTATCCTTCAGGTAAACGGCAAGGTAAGAAGCCGGATTGAGGTGGGGGCTTCAAGCAGTGAGAAGGAAATCGAGACCCTTGCACTGTCCGATGAAAAAGTTCAACGCCATTTAAAGGGAAAGCCGGTCAAGCGCGTTATCGTGGTACAGAAAAAACTGGTGAATGTGGTGGTTTGACAATAAATGGATGAACGTAACGGTTTTCGAATTTTAGTGCTAATGTTCTGCCTGATCATGGCCTCCGGTTGCGGTTATCAGCTTCAGGCAACCGGAAAACCCATGCGCATCAGCATCCCCAGCATGGCCATTCCGCTCATGGAAAGTTCGTCTTCTGATATCGGTTTTGAAGGGGATTTTACCAAGATGATCCGCCGGGAATTTGTCAGCCATTCCCAGGTGCCGCTGGTTTCAAAAGAAAAGGCCGCGGCGGTTCTGATCGGAAAGGTTACCAACATCAAGACCGAACCGCTGAGCTACCGGGTAACGGACAATACCTTTGATGTAACGAGTTCCAGGTGGCTGAAGATTAAGCTTGAAGCAAAACTGTTGGATACAACAACTGGAAAGATCATATGGAATGATCCGAACATGGAAGAAAAGGCCTCATTTTCTGTGGATTCGGATCCCCTGAAAACCCAGTATAACCAGCGGCGGGCCACCAAGAAAATCGCACAGTTACTGGCTGAAAGGATCTACCTTAAAACCATGGAAAGATTCTGATGCCTGTTGAGATTGCGCCGGAAGCTGTTTTGACCCATCTCAAAGAGGACCGTCTTAAACCGGTTTATTTTTTCTACGGTCCTGATGATTTCCACCTTGAAAATATCCTGAAACAAATCCGCGAAACATTTATTCCCGAATCGGCAAGAGACCTCAATCTTCATTTTTTTGATGGGGACAGCAGGGTCAATCCGGGTGATATCCTGGATGCCGCCCGGTCGATGCCGTTTTTATCTTCAAATCGTCTCATCATCGTCCGGCGCACGGACCACATTGCAGCCCCTGATCTGGAGGTCCTGATTCCCTATCTGGAAAACCCGGTAG
Source organism: uncultured Desulfobacteraceae bacterium (assembly GCA_964412835.1). Classification (GTDB taxonomy): domain Bacteria; phylum Desulfobacterota; class DSM-4660; order Desulfatiglandales; family Desulfatiglandaceae; genus NaphS2. Next base: position 28,956 of record CAYPQJ010000010.1, read on the forward strand.
ACACCACCTGCATGATTTTTATTGCACTCAAGCCCGATTTTCGGTTGAAATTTTTCAGCAGTATCAGAAAACGTAGCCATGCCGTGAATTTCAGGGAATTGAACGACCGTCAGGTGTTGCCTTGGATAATGACCACGGCCCGGGAGATGGGTCTGAATATCAAAATGGACGCTTGCCGTCACCTTCAGGAGATTGTCGGTAACCGGTCGCGGACACTTCACACGGAACTTGAAAAGCTGTATCTTCGTCATGGCAACAAGGAAATTGGTGTTGATGAAATAAGGGAATTAAGTATATTCAGCAGGATGTATACAATATTCGAACTGATGGATGAGATTTCTCAGCGTCGAAGGGCACAATCACTGTCCATTTTAAACCGCTATCTGGAAGAAGAGGGGAGAGATGCGGCCTTTGGCATTATCGGTATGTTGACCCGTCAGATTCGCATTATTTTTCAAGCCAGGGAATTTGCATCCAAACGAATCCCTAAGGCGGAAATGGCCAAAAAGCTGGGCGTGCCCGGGTTTGTACTCGGTAAAGTTCTCGATCAGGCACGCCGTTGGCAGGAAAAAGACCTGGAAAAGGCGCTGACACTGCTTTACCAGGCGGACGGGCGCCTGAAATCGGGGTCTCAGGCGCGCCTGGTTCTGGAAAACTTCGTATTGTCTATTTAGGATTCCGACGCGGACAACTTGTTAACCTGAAGTGTCAGTCTGGAGACTTTTCTCGCGGCTTGATTCTTGTGGATGACGCCCTTTGAGGCAGATTTCTGAATAAGGGAAACAGCTTTGACAAGCGTCTCTTTGGCTTGGACCGGTGTATTTTCAGTGAGGGCGGTTCTGACCTCTTTGACAGCCTTTTTTACCCTGGTTTTGTGCCCTTTGTTTCGAATCCTTTGAGTTTCACTTTGTTTTGCCCTCTTAAGGGCGGATTTATGGTTCGCCAAGCTAGGCCTCCTTGAAGTGGTTTGTTGGATAAAGCAATACTTTCGACGTTCACTTTTCTAATTGTGACAAACGGCTTGAATTAAACAAAAAACTATAGCAAATTTATTTTATTTGTCAAGGTATTTTATTGCTTTTGAACACATCACATAAGCCTGAGAAAAAAAATATCAGCGGTGCAGCGGGTGTCATTGCATTTTTCACGCTGATAAGCCGTATTCTGGGGCTTGTGCGCGATATGGTTCTAGCCACGCTTTTTGGGTCGGGCATGGCGGCGGATGCTTTTTTTGTGGCCCTTCGCATTCCAAATCTGCTGCGACGTCTTTTTGCCGAAGGGTCGCTCACCATTGCATTCATCCCTGTTTTTACGGAGTATTTAACACTCAAAAGCAAGGAAGATACATTTGAACTGGCCAGGATTGTGTTCACAATACTTTCCGTGATCCTGGCGGTCGTCACGATTCTGGGTGTTCTTTTTGCCCCCGTCATTGTAAAGATTCAGGCGTTTGGTTTCGGAAGTTCGGGCGTTAAATATGATCTGACGGTTCTCCTCACCCGCATCACTTTCCCATACATTTTTTTTATCGGTATGGTGGCTTTTTTTATGGGGGTGCTCAATTCCCTGCGCCATTTTGCCGCGCCCGCTGCCGCGCCCATCTTACTGAATGTGGGCATCATCGGCGCTGCCTGTTTCATTTCTCCCCACTGTGCCGAACCCATTGTTGGGGTTGCCATGGGGGTTATTTTAGGCGGCGTTCTGCAGGTGGCACTGCAGATCCCCTGGGTGTATGGCGCGGGCTTGAGGCTTTTTCCAACATGGAAACCGTTTCATCCGGCGGTCAAACGAATCGGTTGGCTCATGTTGCCCGCTGTGTTCGGTTCGGCGGTGTATCAATTCAACCAGTTTGTGGGAACGCTGTTGGCGTCATTTCTAAAGGAAGGGAGCATTTCGTGGCTATATTACGCCGACCGACTGGTTCAGTTTCCCTTAGGCATTTTTGCCATTGCCATTGCCACGGCGGCGCTTCCTTCTCTGTCTGGTGATGCCGCTCGGAAGGATCATGCACAGTTTCAAAAAACGCTGGACCATGGCTTGAGCCTTGTGTTTTTTATTGTGCTGCCGGCAACTGCCGGCCTGCTCATACTGGGAAAGCCCATTGTGGTACTGCTGTTCGAAAGGGGTGCTTTTGGTGCTGAATCTTCGGCCATGACAACGGATGCCCTGGTCTGTTACACCGTTGGCCTCTGGGCGTTTTCCGGCATGCGGGTACTGATTGCCGCATTTTACGCCCTTCAGGATACGAAAACACCGGTGAAGGTTGCCATCATTTCTTTGGTCGTCAATATCATTGCGAGTTTTGTGCTGATGGGTCCCATGAAACATGCAGGGCTTGCCCTGGCCTTGTCCGTTGCTTCCGCTGTTCAATTCGGGCTGCTGACCCTTTTTCTTCGAAAAAAAGGATTATTCATCCATGCCGGACCGATTCTCAAATCCGTTTCTAAATCCGTTGTCGCCACCCTGGTGATGGGGACAATTGTTTTCACCTGCCACTCCAAATTGTTTTACACAACCGCCACCGATGCGCTTTCGGAAAAAATTCTGAGTCTTTCAGCCCTTGTTTTAATCGGGATTGTTGTGTATTTTCTCACAGCGCGTTTGATGGGGTGCCGAGAGATTCGTGCGGTTTGGGCCATGCTTGGTCTCAAACGCACCAGATGATACAGGTATTTTACATGGACAGACTCAAAACAGTCGATATATTGCCACAACCGGTCAATCTGAAGCAAATCGATAATTCACCGGGCCCCTATTGCATGAGCTATGGGTTTGACATAACACTTTTGGCGGATTCCATCAGCAGGATCGGTCTGATCAATTCGCCGATTCTGGTCGGAAAAGGGGAGGGGGGGAACGAATCTGAATTTGTGGTAGTTGCAGGCTTTCGAAGGATAAACTCTTTGAAGGCACTGGGTAAGACGCATATCCCATGTCGGATTCTGCCGCCTGAAACGTCGCCCCGCAAATGCCTGCTGCTCAACCTTTATGAAAACCTGACCATCAGGGACTTCAACCCTGTGGAAAAAGGCATGGCCCTGGCGCGTTTGTTGGAATGGGTTCCCGCAAAAGAAGTGCTTAAAACCTTCATGCCGCTCTTTGATCTGCCCTCACATGCAGAGACCCTTCATCTTTTTGTGCAAATTGAAACGGAGTTTGAGCACCAGACCAAAGACCTGCTCGCCAGTGGGGACCTGTCATCAAAGGCGGCCAAACTGTTGCTGGAAATGGAGACTGCGGTTCGTGAGGGATTCCGCCGTTATTTTTCCATCATCAAGTTCAGCAAGAACCAGCAGGCGCAATTTATCGATTTCATTCATGATCTGTCGTATATTGAAGGCAATGCCATTACACGATTACTGGATGATCCCGAATTGACGGATATTCGCCATAACGCGCAAATGAACAATCCCCAGAAAGCCAGAGCGCTCATCGCGCTTCTGCGGTCCAGGCGGCTGCCCCATCTGGTAAAGGCTGAGAAAGACTTCAGACGCATGGTGGAAAAGCTGGCACTTCCCGCAGGTTGCCAGATAACACCACCCCCTTTTTTTGAAAGCCCGCATTATCGGCTCGAGATTTCTTTTGAAAATGGAAAAAACCTGATGGAAAAACTCCTGAACCTGGTAAAAAAAGAAGGGCTCGTAACACTTAAAGATCCCTGGGACAAAAGCGTTTAATGGTCAACTGTTATATCAAAAAAACCATTGTGGATGAGGGCTCAAAAAAAAGCCCCATGGCCATGAGAATAGTGGAACGTCTCCCCCATATGTCCTTCGCAAAACCTTCGAGTCCAAACCCACCGGACAGTATGGGAAAAGATACGCTGCACCTGCTTTCCTATAAAGGAGAATTTCTCAAACCCTGCCCGGGGACGAAGGAATATATCTGCTGCGGATATCAAATCCTCAATGTGGCCACCAATTGCCCCCTTGACTGCAGCTACTGCATTCTTCAATCCTATTTCCTGCACCAGCCCTATTTGAGAATTCACGTTAACCTGGAAGAAAACCTGGCGCCGATTCTGGCGTTCATCGACCGGGACCCGGAGCAGATCATCCGTGTTGGAACCGGAGAATTCGCAGACAGTCTTGCGCTGGATCCACTCACCCGGTGGACCGATATTCTGATGCGGCCTTTCTCAGAGAGAAAAAATGCTGTTTTAGAATTCAAAACCAAAACCAACCGGATAGACGGCTTGATTTCCTCCCCATACAGAGACCGCATCATTGTATCCTGGTCTCTCAACAGCCCGCTTATTTCGGCAACGGAAGAAAAAGGGGCTGCAACGCTCAAGCAAAGGCTTGAAGCGGCCAGGCGATGTCAGGCGGAAGGATTTGTGGTGAGCTTCCACTTTGATCCGCTGATTCCCCATAAAGGATGGCGGGAAGGATATCTGAAAACCATGGACCTCATGGACCGGTATCTGAACCCCCACGGCATCATCTGGATCAGCATGGGATCTCTCAGGTTCATGCCGAACTTGAAACCCATCATCAGAAAGCGACATCCCGGAACCGCAATTCTGGATGGAGAATTTATCACGGGTCTCGATGGCAAGGCCCGTTATTTTAAACCCATCCGCATTGACCTCTATCAGTTCATGCGACAGAATCTGGAGAAGTGGCATTCCGATTTGGGACTTTACCTCTGCATGGAATCGGATGAAATATGGGGGAAAAGCATGGGTTGGTCGCCTAGAGATTCAAAGGGGCTAAAAGCTTTTCTTGATGAGCGGGTTGTAAAGATTTTCAGGTAGTAATCCGCCCGAGTATATGCTAAAGGATAGCGTTTAAGAAAAGAGTGGCTGAAACTAAGAAAAAACGGGGTACAAAAGTATGACATTAAGGGAAAAAGTAGAGGAGACACTTCAAAAAGTCAGGCCTTCCCTCCAAGCGGATGGAGGAGATGTGCAGCTGGTGGATGTGGATGCAAATGGATTGGTAAAGGTTAAATTGACGGGTGCCTGCGCGGGTTGCCCCATGAGTCAAATGACCCTCAAGATGGGCATTGAGAAGGTCCTGAAGCAAAACATCCCGGAAGTAACGTCTGTTGAGTCCGCGTAATTAAATATTTGAGATTTAACATTCCCATTTTAACAAGGAGATACCATGGAGATTAAGAAAATTGGTGTAATCGGAGCCGGCGCCATGGGCAATGGCATTGCTCAGATGGCAGCTCAGATCGGTTGCGAGGTTATTTTAAGAGATATCAAAGAGGAGTATGTGGAGCGGGGGATGAAAAACATCGACCGCTTTCTTTCCAAAAGTGTCGAGAAGGGGAAAATCGAAGCGGCACAGAAAGATGCTATCCTGGGCAGAATCAAGGGCACCACGGAAATGGCCGACCTGAAAGACGTTGATTTTGTCATTGAGGCCGTCATTGAAAACCTGGATCTCAAAAAGAGCGTCTTCAAAGAATTGGATGAACTCTGTGCGCCCCATGTTATTCTGGCATCCAATACATCATCCATGTCACTGACTGAAATCGCAGCGGCGACCCAAAGACCTGAGAAAGTCTGTGGCATGCATTTTTTTAATCCCGTTCCCATTATGAAACTGGTGGAAATTATCCGGGGTTATTCAACCGACGAGGAAACCATTAACATTACCACCGAACTGGCCAAGAAAATGGGCAAAATTACGGTGGAAGTGAAAAAGGATTCCCCGGGTTTTGTTGTGAACCGGATTATGATTCCCCATATGCTGGAGGCCATCAAGATCGTGGAGGAAGGTATTGCCAGTATTGAGGATGTGGATATTGCGGTGAAGGCTGGGCTCAATTATCCCATGGGTCCTTTTGAACTGATGGATTTAACGGGGATTGATATCTGCTACTTTGTCAGTGAATATTTCTACAAGGAACTTAACAAGGAATCCAAATGGGTTTCGCCGAACCTGCTTAAAACCATGATTCGCGCCAATAAGCTGGGCCGGAAAACAGGCGGCGGATGGTATGATTACGGAAAATAACCGCGACAAAAAATCCTGATTTTCATTCAGAAACTAAATAAGAAAAAGGCAGTTCTTTGGAACTGCCTTTTTCTTGGGTGGGGTAAGGGGAACTGCTACTTGTTTTTGTGCCGCATCTTTTTTCGAAGTTTTCTGTATTTGTGCTTGGTGATTTTTTTTCTTCGTTTTTTAACAACGCTACCCATTCGATCCTTCCTCCCTGTAGTAATCTTATCTTTATACTAATTTAATCCCAAGTTGTCAACCGCTATTTTAAGAAAGGGCAGCAAACAAAGAAGGGGGCGAAAAAAGTCTACCCGGATCATCAAGTTTACATAATATTAATTATCAGACTCTAAAGACAGGGTTCTGATTCGTACCCGGGTTGTTCTTAACGTTCTTGTGTCCCAGCTTTTTGAGCTTTATTGCGGGCTTTGTCTTCATACAGCCTCCGGTCCGCCTCGCCAACCAGTGCCTCAAAACTCAATCCCTGTTCAAAGATAGCGAATCCACTGCCGGCTGAAATATGACACTCCTCAAGGATGCCCGCTTTGATACGACCGGACATCATTTTAGCCACACCTTCACCCGCTTCAATCAACATCACGGCAAATTCGTCGCCACCATAGCGATATCCGGAATCCACGTTCTGCCGCATTTTACCGTTAATGACGGCGCCAACCTTTTGCAATAGTTCATCTCCTGCCAGATGACCGAATTTATCATTATACTGCTTGAAATCATCGAGATCCAGAAGGATCAGCGCGAGCTCGTGATTTTGCCGCTGCGCTCGCACGGTTTCCTCGTTAAGGCGATCATAAAAGTGCCTCTGGTTATAAAGCCCGGTCAAAGAGTCCGTAATGGAAAGCCGATTGAGTTCTTGTCGAATATTCCTTTCAATGATGCCCCGTTTGAATTTGGCTTCAATTTCTTCGATCCCGAATGGTTTGTTGATGAAATCCGTGGCACCGGCATTGATGGTTTCCACATATTTGTATTCTTTGGTGTAACCGGTCATGGCAATGGCACATATGTCCGGGTCTTTTCTTTTGACGATTCTGATCAATTCGAGTCCATCAATCCCCGGCATTCGAATGTCTGTCAGCAAAAAACTGTAGGAATTTGTTTTAATTTTTTTTAGCGCCTCATCACCGCTTTGGGCGGTATCCACTTTGAAGCCCAAGTGCCGCAACATGGCGGTAACGGGTTCTCTTACAATATCCTCGTCATCGACCACCAGAACATGTTCGTTTTTATAGGAAATATCGTTATTTATCTTGGACATATTGAGTCTCTAATACCCGATTACTTGGCCCTTTAGCGAATTAAGGTAAGACTCCTTTATGGTAATTTCAACGAGTTTTCCGACCATACCGGCATTCCCATCAAAATTAACCACTTTATTAGAACCGGCTCGCCCCGTAAGCTGCCCTCCCTTTTTGCTGGGTCCTTCCACCAGTACCGTCAGTTGCCGACCTTTCAGGTTGCGGTTCTTTTTAAGGGTGATGCTGTTTTGGAGGTTTTGCAGACGTTGCAGCCTGGATGCTTTGACGCTCTCACTTATTTTGTCGGGTATCCTTGCTGCGGGCGTTCCTTCGCGATCAGAGTACTTAAAAGAAAAAAGTGAATCAAATTCAACTTGTTGTATTAAATCGAGGGTGAATTGAAAATCTTCCTCTGTTTCGCCCGGAAATCCTACCATGACATCGCTTGTAATGGCAATATCCTCTTTAGATGTTCTCAGTTTATCAATGATTTTAAGGTATTCTTCCCGTGTATACCCACGATGCATCAATTTTAATATGCGATTGGAACCCGCCTGGAACGGCAGGTGGATATGGCCCGCCAGCTTATCCGTATTCCTGAAACAATCAAGAAGATCGTCGGAAAGGTCTTTGGGGTGGGAGGTTGTAAATCGGAGCCTGAGCAGATTGTGGAGCTTCGTTATGGCATTAAGCAACGATGCGAAATTCCATGTGTTTCCATTCTTCCATGCATATGAATTGACGTTCTGACCCAGCAGCGTTATTTCCCCCACTCCCTCAGCCAGAAGGTAACGGGCTTCCTCAAGGATGTCCTTTGGCGCACGGAAGTATTCACGCCCCCGAACGTAGGGAACAATGCAATAACTACAGAAGTTATTGCATCCTTCCATAATGGAAATGAACCCTGACGTCTGATTCCGGAAATATCCCGAACATTTTACGGGGGGTGGCGGCGCAACACCGAGCCTTGTGGCCACTACCCGTTCACGTCTGTCATAAATTTCCTTTACGATTTCAAGTATTCGACCCAGTTCCCTTGGACCCATGACGAAATCCACCAGGGGGAACCTTTTCATCAATTCCTTTCCCTTCATCTGGGCGAGGCATCCGATCATGCCCACAACCAGTTCCGGATTTTTTTCTTTAAGCGCCGCCATCCGGCCGAGAAAACTGCAGGCTTTCTGTTCCGGTTTGGCGCGGACGGCACAGGTATTGATCAATATGACATCCGCCCGATGGATTTCCTTTTCCGGAAAATAGCCATTTTGGATCAGGGACTGTGCCAGAAAATCGGAATCATATTCATTCATCTGGCAGCCCATGGTTTTGATATGGAAACGTTTATTCAATCATATACCTCAATGAGGGCTTGAAATGCGCAGCCCTTCATCTCTTCTTAAAGAATCCATCAACTCATTAACCAATTTCTCACAACCCGGTGCCATGGAGACTTCGATCAGTGCCAGATACGGATCAATCGTTGAAACAAGGGCCATCCCGTCATAGGATTCAAGGGTGAATCTCAAAAAATGGATTTCCCTTCGGTCTACCTTGAATATCTGTTTTGTGCTGTTCAACCAGATTGATTCCTGACCTGTCAGGAAGTCTCCGTATGCTTGTTGTAGGTGACCCCTCCCCACATGAGTTTTGTTCTCAGAATGCGGAAATGATCCTGATCAGGGGACTTGAAAAGGTTGATTTTTTCCTTTGACTTGTAAATGTTGATCTTATCCCCGTGATGAAGGTCAAATCCCACTTGCCCGTCAAAGGTGAGGGCCACGGTTTCTTCACTTTCCCGGCCCATCTCTATGCCGACCACGGCGCTGTCGGGTACGATGATCGGCCGGTTGGTGAGGGTAAAGGGACAGATGGGGGTTAGTAAAAATGTTTCAATGGTGGGGTACAGGATGGGACCTCCCGCCGAGAGGTTGTAGGCGGTGGACCCGGTGGGGGTGGAGATAATGAGACCGTCGGCTCTGAAGGTGGTCACAAAAACATCATCAATGGCCACATCAAGATCGATGATCCTGGCGAGTGTACTTTTGTTGATCACCACGTCATTTAATACCTGAAAGCGGATTACTTCACTTTCGCCTCTCAAGACTTTTGTTTCAAGCATCATTCGGCTTTCCACCTGAAGGCCTCCGCTCACCATGGTCTCAACCGCAGAATACAGTCGCTCCAGCGGGATACAGGTCAGGAACCCCAGCCCTCCCAGGTTAACCCCCAGAATCGGCGCACCATATCTTCCCACCTGGCGAGCCGCTCCCAACAAGGTGCCGTCCCCACCCAAAACCACAATCCAGTCTACATCCTTTGGAATGGTCAGGTTTTTCCGGAAAACGCCCCCTTCTGCAACCTCAGCTGTCATTTCATGGGAAAACACTGTGATGCCGCGATTCCCAAACCAGGTCTCCAGTTTCAGCGCTTCTTTTCTTGCCGGCTCGTGATGATGCTTGTAAATAATTCCCACGGATTTTGGTGACATGAAGGACCTTTACGCTATTTTTTGGTTGATCACAACCCACTCATCGGTCAAATCCGAGGTGGTATCGACCAGTAAGTGGACTATTTTCAGCTCCGGGTGCCGTTGTTTTAAATCGTCCAGATCAACAGTCTCAAATTTATTCACATTATTGGTATAGGCCTGTTCCGTCAGCGCATTGGACTCATAGTTTTCCTTGGTTCGCTTTGAAATGCGGCCCAGTGAGACCGCCTTGGGGCACTGGGTCTGTTGAATCACCAGGGTCTTGCCATGATCCGCGGCGACTTTTGCAGCGCGCCGCCTCAGTGACTGGGTCACAAATGTGGCATCCAGGATGATCCCCTCCCCTCCTCCGGCGGCCTCATCCGCCATCCTGAACATTTCATCATAGACAAGGGTTCGTTTCTTCATGCTGGAAGCCACCTTTTCATCAAAGATATCCTCATTTTTGAGCACCTCAAGCCGAATGAGATCTGATCTCAATATGCGATATCCCTTCAGCTCAGCAATGACTTCCGTGGTTTCCGTTTTGTAGGATGCGGGAAGGCCGCATGCGATCAACACGGTACCCTGTTCCAGCTCTTTTTTCATAAAATCGACAAATGCTTCTTTCATCATATGACTCCCTTAACTGACAACTGATAACTGACAACTATCTTCAAGAAATATAGCCATGGGCCAGGTTGAAGTAGGACTGTGCACGTTGAACAGCTTCTGCTTTTTCCGCATCACCAATGGCAGGGTCGTCAATTTGAAACCCATTCACTTTACCGCGGACAAAAGCCCTGTAAACCTTGTAAAACTTGAGCAGATGGTCCACATGCGCCTCTTTTGAAAGTTCCCTGTAATGATCCCACAAAACTCGGGCGTCATTCATCCCCCCATGAAATTCCAGATCCATCAACAAAAACGCAATATCCGCAACCGCATCGCTATATCGGAACCGTTCATTAAATTCAATGCAATCGATAATGGGTAAACCCGTCATCAGGCACACATGCTCCATGTGAAGGTCACCGTGACAATCCCTGATCCTCCCACCTTCGATTCTTTTAAAAAACAGATCCCGGTGGGTTTTATAGAAATCGTTCGTATAGGCCTGTATGTCCCGAAACTGCTGTTCTGAAATGGTCATCCCGCAATGGCCTTTAACCTGTTGAAAGTTTTCATCCGTATTGATTTTGAATTTTTCCGGTTCTGCGTATTGCGCAATCTCCGGACTGGTCATGGCACTGGAATGAAATTCCGAAAGGACCTTTGCAATTTCAGCCAGATGTTCAGGCGTAACTTTCCCCGCTTCAAAAAGGGATTTCATCAATCGGTCATCCGGGATTCGCTTCATTTTGACAGCATACTCAACGGGTTCACCACCCTGCTCCGTCAAGTTATATTTTCCCTTCACCAGTGTTACGGGAAGAACATCCACATATAGGTCCCTGGCCAGTCTCCGGTTGAGGGTCACCTCCTGGTGACAATAGTACTTTCGTTTTTCAAGGGTTGAAAAATCCAAAAAACCGAAATTTACGGGTTTTTTGATCTTATAGACAAATGAATCCGCTACAAACACGACGGAAATATGGGTTTGAACCACATTCACTTCAGCGGTTTTTTCAGGGAGGGCGTCCGGGTTTTTCAAGTCTTCTATGATCTGTTTCATTGGGGTCCCTAATCGGTCATTCAAGGGTTGTAATTCAGGATAAGATCTCTGTGCCGCTGAACTATTTTTGAGTGAGCCCTTAGCGCGTCAGGTTCGTCGTATTCTTATATTAAATGCGAGAAACAGGTCAAGGGTAAAAAAGGTATTAAACTGTAAGGATGGGATTTAAAGCAATTTGTAGTGATGATAATAGGCGAAAACCTTTTTGACGTAATTCCGGGTGGCCTTTATGGGAGGGACTCCACCATGTCGCTTGACCTTGCTGGACCCGGCATTATACGCTGCCAGCGCCAATTTAGCGTTATCGTCAAAGGTATTCAGGAGTTGTCTCAAGTATTTGACACCGCCATTGATGTTATGGGCCGGATTGAATGCGTTTTTCACACCCAGGGCGCGAGCCGTCCCGGGCATGAGTTGCATGAGACCCTTTGCCCCCTGCTTTGAAACAGCCTTCGGATTATAAGCGGATTCCGCCATTATAACGGCCTTAATCAGCGCAGGATCAACTTCGTAGCGGTCAGCAGCGCTGCTGATGATCGGATTGAAGCGATCAGATTTGCTTTTTCCAACCGGCGTGATGACAACACCGGTACTGGCCGGGGTTGTGAGATGTGGGATTTTGTGGGATTTCGAAAGGGGTGTTTTTTCCCGGCCTGCCCCGGGAGCAGATCGAACATTCATAAAGAGTACGAGACTGAAAACAAACAACAGATAAATCACCCTGAAATACGGACTATGGATACCAGAGCCTGAAAAAGGCCATGATATTGAGCTTTCCTCCATGGTTAACCTCCTGTGCTGGAGAAGATGTGCATTTTTTACATATTAAACCGGATTCTTCAAGCAAAATACGTGCCGTAATTTACGTCATTTTAGGTTCTTCCATGACATGTCGAGCGAAAATCAAAAAGCATTTGAGTTTAAATATATGCAATGGTTTGATTTTTTCAATGTCTGAAGGTAAAATAGTTGTATTTCAAAATGTTGAATTTGATAATAAATATGGCTAATGTCAGGGAATCAGGCGATACAGCGTGGTTGTTCGGCTACAAAAAATGGTTGAATATGTGTTTTTTTGCCACAAGCGCGGTGGTTGATTTTTGCATTCTTTACGCTGAAACCCCACATTTTCTATCGTTCGAATATCATGTGATCGATTTGAAATGTTGACATTAGGCTGAACCTGAAATAAACCAGAAAACAAAAACTTCAGGAGGTATTTCATGCTACGTGAGATAAAAGAGACAGTTTCGTTTCTCTCTTCGCTGATGAAAAAAACACCGGAGATCGGCATGATCACCGGTACGGGCCTGGGAACCCTTACCGAAAAAATCTCCGTTGACTTTCGCGTGCCGTTTGAAAAGATCCCCAATTTTCCGACTTCAACGGTCGAAGGGCATCAGGGAAATCTGGTGGGCGGCACCATCTCCGGAAAATACGTGCTGGCCCTTGAAGGAAGGGTCCATCTTTATGAGGGTTATTCACCAAAGGAGGTGACATTTCCGGTCAGGGTCATGGCCATGCTCGGTGTAAAATACCTGTTTATATCGAGTGCGGCGGGCGGCTTGAATCCACAGTTTGAAGCAGGGGACCTTATGGTTGTCACCGACCACATCAATTTGAAAGGGGTGAATCCGCTGGTCGGGCCAAACCTGGATGATTTCGGCCCCCGGTTTCCGGACATGACCCGTGTCTATGACCCCGATCTTGTTCGCCTGGCCGGCAGGGTGGCGCTTGAACAGAAGATTCCCCTGCGTCAGGGCGTCTATGTGGGCGTCTTGGGCCCTTCCCTTGAAACACCTGCGGAAACACGGTTTTTAAGAATGACGGGGGCGGATGCGGTGGGCATGTCAACGGTCAGCCAGGCCATTGTGGGCATTCACAGTGGTCTGAAAATTCTGGGCATCGTCGTCATTACCAACATGAACCTGCCGGACTGCATGGAGGAGACATCCATTGATGCGGTCATCGCCACTGCTGAAAGAGCAGGGCCATCCCTTTCAAATCTGTGGGAACGGATTATCGGCAATCTTCAGGAACTGTAGATTTTTCAGGGTGCAGGGAACAGTTGTCAGGGGGCAGTCCAGCACCCTTTACGATTAATAGAAAGAATGGTTATCTATGGAAAAAGCAGCCATTATCCGACTGAGTTTTTTTCTGGGAATTTTCGTGGTAATGGCCTTGTGGGAGATCCTTGCGCCCAAAAGAAAAAAAACCACCTCTAAAGGGATCCGCTGGACATGGAATCTGGGACTGACCGTACTCAACCCCCTTGTGGTGCGGCTTCTTTTCCCGGTGCTGGCAGTCGCCGTCGCCATTAAAGCCAGGGAACAGGACTGGGGCCTCCTCAATCTTTATGATTTGCCCGACTGGATGTCCTTTGCCCTGGCCATTATTTTGCTGGATATGGTGGTTTACCTTCAGCATCTGATGTTCCACGCGGTACCCCTGCTGTGGCGGCTCCACATGGTACACCATGCGGACCTGGACTATGACGTGACCACGGGCCTGCGGTTCCATCCCATTGAAATCATCATCTCCATGCTCATCAAAATGTCGGCCGTGGGGGTGCTGGGGCCCCCGGTGGGTGCGGTGGTGGCCTTTGAAGTGATCTTAAACGGCATGGCCATGTTTAATCACGGCAATGTGAGATTGCCGGCAGGTGTCGACCGGGTCCTCAGGTTCCTGGTGGTCACTCCGGACATGCACCGGGTGCATCACTCCATATACCCCAGGGAAACCAACAGCAACTTCGGCTTCAACCTGTCCTGGTGGGATCGAATCTTCGGTACTTATATCGCTCAACCCAAAGACGGCCACCTGGAAATGACCATCGGGTTAAGGCAGTTCAGAAACACCGCCGAAGTCACCCTGCCCCGGCTGCTGATTATGCCCTTTACGGGAAAACAGGGGAAGTATGCCTTGGGCCGACGGGGGACTTGAGGATTATACAACCCCCTATTTCATTTGTAACAGCGCCTCATAGGCCGCCTTTATTTCGATAAAATGTTTGCTCTCCCCTCCCCTGTCGGGATGTGTTTTTTTTGCCAGACGTCGGTAACACCGGGTTAACTTCTCCCGATCCATTTTCCTGAACTCTTCAATGGAAATCTCCAAGCATTCACAGGCGGCCTCGTGAGAAACGGCGGGGCGGGAACGGGCGTTGGGTTTCCGGTGAAACTGATGCTTCCACATGAAATCTTTCACGGTTTGGTTCCAAAAAGTTCCCGGAACAAAATCGTTGTCGAAATAGAGAATCAGATACTTGATCAGATAGGGATGGAGCGATTGGTGATCGTGGGGGGGAACACCGTTGAAGAACCGTTTATCCCGGTTGAGCCGGCAAATTTCTTCCATGAAAGATTCATCCACCTTTTCCGGATCAAGGGCCGACGGGTGATTTCGCGTCAGCAGGTGTTGGAAGTGGTTTTGAAGATGAAAGGCCGTATAGACGTAGGTGCGTCGTTCATGGGGCCTGAGAACCAATTCCATTTGTTCCATCATGGCTTCGATTTCATCCCGGCTTTTTTCTGAAAAGATCTGAAGGAATCTAAAGGGGCGACGATCCGGATCTCCCATTTGGACGCGCCCGAAACGAAGGTAATGAAACCTGCGCTTATCAAAAGAATGCAGTTTTTTCTGCTGCTCCAGCACCTCATCGGGTGACAGAGACCGCCAGGGTTTGGGGGATTCTCCGGGACGCTCGAACCGTTCTACAATCCGCCGGATATGAGGATCCAGAAAAGGCATGAGAAGCGCTTCAAGCTCATCTTCGGAGAAGCGCTCCGCCATTCCTTGAACCCTTTCCAACAGCGATTCCTTGACATGAAAGCTGTTACCTCCCGGGTATTCAATATGAGTCCCGGGGTCGGCACCCAGGTCTATCAGCGGTCGGTGTTTCCAGCATTCGTCATCATAGCAGGATTCCGAAAGGATGTAGTGATATCCGTCTCGTGCATAGACTCTTTTAAGATACAATGGGGTTGCTCCTTGTTTATAGTCCGTCTAACGAATTCCGCAACCTCAGCGGTTAATTATTTTCTAAATATATTTTCCTTGACATTCTCCCGCTTTCAAATATCATCCCAATCATATAGCTGTTTTATCCATACAAAAATGGAAACGCCAATTCACAAAAGCCTATCCAGAGGGCTTTGAACGTAAGCGCCTATTTAACCGCACTTCACCGCATGTGCAAAATCCATCTGTTTCGG
>CAYPQJ010000011.1:0-2204 GCA_964412835.1 uncultured Desulfobacteraceae bacterium
TGGGGGGCAGCTACGGGGCGGAGAAAATAACATATTACAAAATGCTTCCCAAGATGGGTCCTCCCGAGACCACGAGCTGGGAATACCCGTTCCCTGATCTGTCGTGGGAGAAGGAATTGGAGGCGTTCATTGAGGATATTCGGCTTCAGAGAAAACCTTCCCCCGGCCTCGGGGATGCAAAAGCGGCTCTGGAGATTATTGAGAAGGTTTATGAGGAGTCCGGCATATGATTATCGCACGGAGTCCATTAAGAATCTCTTTAGGCGGAGGAGGTACGGATTTACCGTCCTATTATAAGCATTACGGCGGGTCCTTGATCTCGGCGGCAATTGACAAATACGTGTATGTTACCATTATGCGGCCTTTTACCGAAGGTATTTTTTTAAAATACTCAAGACTGGAACATGTTGATCAGGTCCGGGAGATCCAACACCCGATTATCCGGGAAGCCCTCCGCATGATGGCGCTCAAAACTCCCCAGATTGAGATTACGACCCTGGCCGATATCCCTGCGGGGACCGGGTTGGGATCTTCGGGGAGCTTTACCACGGCTCTCCTGAAGGCACTCTATGCACACCGACGAAGGCTGATCCATCCGGCGGAACTGGCAAAAATCGCGTGTGAAATCGAAATAGATCGTCTCGGGGAACCGGTTGGAAAACAGGACCAATACATTGCGGCCTTCGGTGGAATGACCAGTTTCGAATTCCATAAGGATGGTGGGGTGGAGGCCAGGCCGGTCAATATCAGCATGGATACGCTGTTTGATTTTGAAGACAATCTATTGCTCTTTTTCACCGGTTTTTCAAGGAGTTCAGGGAGTATCCTCAAGGATCAGGATACCCGTACACAGGAATCAGATCAAGAGATGTTAAATAATCTCCACTACGTGAAAGAGTTGGGTTTCCGCAGCAGGGAGGCTTTAGAGGCCGGGAGGACCGGTGAGTTCGGTGAAATTATGCACGAACACTGGGAGCATAAGAAAATACGTTCGGGCGGCATGAGCAATCCCGAGATCAATGAATGGTATGAGACTGCAAAGAATAATGGGGCCATCGGAGGGAAGCTGGTGGGTGCCGGTGGTGGCGGGTTCCTCATGTTTTACACGGAAGACCGGAGCAGACTCCGTAAAGCAATGGCACACGCCGGTCTTGAAGAGGTCCGGTTCCGGTTTGATTTTGAAGGCACAAAGGTTTTGATGTCGTGACCCTGCCAGTCGCAATTTTGGCGGGAGGTATGGCCACACGGCTCATGCCCTTTACGGAGAAGATCCCAAAAGCCTTGATAGACATCAACGGCGAACCGTTTATTGCACGCCAGCTGAGACTTCTGCGATCAAGAGGCATTGATAATGTCGTCATCTGCGCCGGTCACCTGGGAGAGATGATCCGGGATTTTGTCAAAGACGGCAGACGATTCGGCATAAAGATTGAGTACTCCTTTGATGGCGCTCGACTCCTGGGAACAGGGGGTGCCATCCGGAAGGCCCTGGACCTGTTGGGTGAGAAATTCTTTGTCCTTTACGGTGATTCCTATCTCCCCTGCAATTATGAAGCTGCGGGGGAGGCGCTTGATGTTGGCGGGAAAAGGGGACTTATGACGGTTTTTCGTAATGAAGGGGCGTGGGATACGAGCAACGTGGAGTTTGAAGGGGGCCGGATTCTCGCATATGACAAGCAGTTACGTTCACATCGTATGAGATATATCGATTATGGGCTGGGGGTCTTTCGGAGGGAGGCTTTTCAGTTTGTTCCTGATGACACGGCTTGTGATCTTGCCAAATTGTATCAACTTCTGTTGGGAAGAGGTGAACTGGCCGCCTTTGAGGTTCATGAGAGATTTTATGAGATAGGTTCGGTTGAGGGTCTGGAGGAGCTGAAAACGTACCTGGCGCATGGGTGATGCCTGGTGGTTTGTTGGGTCGAAGTGATTCATTATTTGTTAGTGGGCAGATGAGATGGGGTGTTAAATGGAATTTATCAAACAATATCTTACAGAGGCGAAAGAGGTCATTGATCAACTTGATCTGAACGCCATGGAGCGTGTGGTAGCGATTATTGAAGGAACCCGGAGACATAATGGCCGGATGTTTATCCTTGGCGTGGGGGGAAGTGCAGCCAATGCATCACACGCGGTAAACGACTTCCGGAAGATCGTCGGCATAGAGGCATATGCTCCCACTGACAATGTTTCCGAACTTACGG
>CAYPQJ010000011.1:2304-18152 GCA_964412835.1 uncultured Desulfobacteraceae bacterium
AAGATCGTCGGCATAGAGGCATATGCTCCCACTGACAATGTTTCCGAACTTACGGCTCGGACAAACGACGACGGTTGGGCAAGTGTCTTTGTTGAGTGGCTTAAGACCAGTGGTCTGCGCCAGGAGGACATGATTTTAGTGTTTTCCGTTGGCGGGGGAAATCTCGAAAAAAACGTGAGCCCGAATCTTGTTTCCGCCATCCGGCATGCGAAGGAAGTGGGGGCAAAGGTCTGCGGCGTTGTGGGGCGTGATGGCGGGTATACCGCCCGGATGGCCGATGCTTGTGTTGTTATCCCGACTGTGAATTCGACCCATGTAACCCCACATGCTGAGGCATTTCAGGGTGTTGTGTGGCACCTGCTGGTATCCCACCCGAGGCTAAAGCAGGCGGAGACCAAGTGGGAATCGGTGTGAGCGCCGGTCATGAGTGATGCGTTGAAGAGGGCAGTGTTCCTGGATCGTGATGGTGTCATCAACCGGGCTGTAACAAAGGATGGGAAGCCTTATCCACCTTCGTCTGTGGCCGAGGTTGAGGTATTGCCGGGGGTTCGAGACGCTTTAGAAAAATTGAAGGATGCAGGTTTTTCACTGATTTGTGTCACGAACCAACCCGATGTTGTGCGGGGAAAGCAGAAAAAAGAGATTGTTGAAGCCATTCATGAGCGCCTGATGGGCTCTTTGTGTATTGATGAAATTCTGGTCTGTTATCACGATGATGGAGATAAATGTCGGTGCCGAAAGCCTCTTCCGGGGATGCTCCTGGAGGCTTCAGGCAGGTTGGGGATCGATTTAAAAAAAAGCTTCATGGTCGGCGATCGTTGGCGAGACATAGAGGCCGGTCAAAATGCAGGGTGCAGAACAATTCTAATCGAATACGGTTATAACGAAAAGAGACCTTCGAGGCCGCCTGATGTGAAAGTGGATTCGTTAGGCCGGGCCGCCGACTGGATGTTGCAACAGATTTAAAAAACAGGAGATGCATATGAAAAAACTACCCGAACTTCAGATCAAAATCTTTGCCGATGGCGCCGATAAAGAAGGGATGCTTGAGATGTACCGACAGCCATACATCAAAGGATTTACCACAAACCCGACCTTGATGCGTAAAGCCGGGGTATCCGATTATGAGGTGTTTGCAAAAGACATTATTCAGGCGATTCCAGATCGATCCATTTCATTTGAGGTTTTTTCAGACGACTTCAGTGAGATGGAGCGGCAGGCACTGAAGATTTCAGACTGGGGCGAAAATGTGTACGTCAAGATCCCCGTGACGAATACCAGAGGAGAGTCGTCAATAGAACTTGTGGGGAGACTTGCCGGAGCAGGCGTAAAAATGAATGTTACGGCTATGATGCCCCTGTCTCAGGTGAGAGATGTTGCCAAGGTGTTGGCCGGCGGTCCGTCATCATATTTGTCGGTTTTTGCGGGAAGGATTGCCGATACCGGGCGTGACCCGGTGCCTGTTATGGCGGAAGCCGTTGAAATATGTCGCGATTATCCGAATATCGAACTTATTTGGGCGAGCCCTCGTGAGCTCCTGAATATCTTTCAGGCAGATGCTATCGGCTGCCATATTATTACTGTAACCAATAATGTTTTAAATAAATTGGATTTAATCGGGAAAGATTTATACGAGTTTTCGCTTGATACGGTGAAGATGTTCCGTGATGATGCGCTCGAGGCCGGTTACATGCTTTGATGGGGCGATGACTTACAAAGGATAAGGAAGGAGGGATTCACATGGCGAAAGCGAGCTTTAGCAGTCAATTGGCTTCAAGGTTAGGGGAAATTCTAACGGTTGTGGTCATCTGCCTTGCCATGACGGGTACGGCTCTGGGCGAGGATAGGCTGATCGTAAAGAACGGAGGTGGAACGACAACTTTCAAGGTGACGGATGATGGGTCTGTGGTCGCGAGTGGAAATGTTGCCATCGGGGCGACAAGTTCAAGTGTGCCGCTGCTGGTTCAAACTTCAGACACCGGTCACCTGGCGACTTTTTTTAGAGCAAGCGAAGGAGACGCCGAAATTCAGATCGGCCAAAGCACTGCCGTCAATAAAGCGGCTGTAATCGGGTTTAATCAAGCTGGGGCTTATTATTATATGTCGGTCTACGGTCTTGGGAATAACCGTTTGGTGTTTAACTCCAGCGGTTATCTCGGCGTTGGAACCGCGAGTCCATCATACCCCCTGCAGATGGCAAGCGGGGCTTATTGCTCAACGGGAGGCGTGTGGACCAATGCGTCCAGCCGGGAATATAAACAGGATATCAAATCCCTTACCAGGGACGAAGCAGTGGAAACGTTGAGGGCCCTTCAACCTGTGCAGTTCAGGTATAAAACTGATCCGAAAGAGAGTCATGTGGGGTTTATTGCCGAAGATGTTCCGGCTCTTGTGGCATCAACGGACCGAAAGGGGATGAGCACCATGGATGTGGTGGCGGTGCTGACAAAAGTAGTCCAGGATCAACAGAAAACCATTGCGGAACTGTCCAGGAAGGTGGCCGCGCTTGAGGGTCAATAGCGCGTTCTATTATGCTGAAAACCATGGGGTTCAACCTGAAAATGAGTCGTATAATTTCTTTAAAGGGATTCATCTTCACCATTTTTCTTTGGTCTGCACTTGGCTTTTCCGTACAGGCTGCGGCGGAAATGGAAGTTTTGTCGGATGATGTGCCTGCAGGCGTTGTAAACCGTTTGTTCAACAGTCCAAGGATCATAAGACCGGATACGGTTTTGAAAGATTTCCTGGAAGACGGTGCCACAACAACCCGGGTCATTGTCAATTTGCGGGAAGCAGAAACGGTTGATGCGCAGAGCGGGTTGGAAAAACCCGATAAGCGGGAACATTTGGCCAACCGTATTCGTGATTTTGTGGGCCCGGTCCTTCAAGGGTTCAGCCCCGTGCAGGTTCAAAAAGCCCGGGCCTTCAAATACATGGCTGGATTTTCCGCCCAAGTAACCCTTGAGGGGCTGGAAGCGCTGGCAGAAGATCCTGATGTGCTCTCCATTGAGAAGGACGGCCTCCTTTATCCCAATCTGGCCCAGGGAATTCCGTTGATGAACGCATCAGCGGCAAGGTCGATGTACAGTGGTGAAGGGCTCTCGATAGCCATCTGCGACACGGGGATTGATTACAACCATGTGGCCCTCGGAAATGGCGGTTTCCCCAACAGCAAGGTCATCGGAGGATATGATACGGGGGATGACGACAATGATCCCATGGACCTTTATGGGCATGGCACTCCCTGTGCGGGTATAGCAGCGGGTAGTCTGGGAACCGTTGGAGATTATGTGGGAGGCGTCGCCTATAACGCCAAGCTCTATGCTCTTAAGATTACTCTCGGTAGTGGGGGCAGTAGTTATGATTCGGACATGATTGAGGCTTGGGAATGGTGTATTGGGCACCAATATGATGACCCCAACAATCCCATCTTGATCATCTCTACCAGCTTTGGCGCCGGCGGGTTTACTGGATCTTGTGATACCTATTTACCCGCCATGGCAACAGCAGCTGCCAATGCCAAATCCGCCGGCATGACCCTGTTTGTTTCTTCCGGAAATGATGGTTATTGTGACGCCATTGGATGGCCTGCGTGTATTTCCCATGTGGTTTCGGTGGGGGCTGTATACGATGCCCATTTCACCGCAGACGGCATTGGGTGGTGCGTGGCGCAAGAATCCTGTGCCGATAAGAATCCTACCTGGGGTTGCTCTTCGGGATATTACTCCCTGGAGGTGCCCTATGGGGATCAAGTGACTGTGTATTCCAACACTGCGTCTATATTGTCTGTCCTGGCGCCCTCTAACTGGGCGACCACCACAGCTCTGGGTGGTGGTTATTATACTTCGGCATACGGTTTCGGCGGCACTTCGGCTGCATCTCCTTACGCCGCCGGTGCGGCAGCCTGTTTGCAGAATGCCGCCAAAGCCATAACCGGTACTTTTCTGTCCCCGGATCAGGTGCAATCGACTCTCATAGACACGGGCGATGAGATTACAGACACGAAGGTCGCCATCACAAAACCGAGGGTGGACCTAGACAACGCCGTGGCAAGTCTTGTCGAGGGTGCTACCAGCTATGTGGAACCTTCCGGAGAATGCGGTGGGAACAACCCTTGCTATGCGAGCATTCAGGATGCCATTGATGCGGCGGTTTCCGGGGATACCATTAAAATTTCCCAGGATGCAGCTGCCCAGGCGCTCAGCCTGGCTACCGCAAAAACCCTTTCGCTACAGGGGGGGTGGAACACTGCGTTTACCGTTCAAGTAGCCCATACGACCATCACTTCCCTTAGCATTCAAGAAGGATCTGTTGGCGTTGAGTCCCTGGTTTTACAATAGCGTTTTGTTGCGAAAATCCTCTGAAATGCTGGAGATATTTGTTGATGATGAATAAGAGATCCAGAATCTATGTGGCTGGGCACGGTGGTCTCGTGGGGGCTGCCATGGTGCGGTGCCTCAAAAAGGCGGGGTATGACAACCTCATTTTGAGGACCCATGAAGAAATGGATCTTACCCGCCAGGGTTCTGTTGAAGCATTTTTTGAAAAGGAACGACCCGATTATGTGGTCATGGCGGCTGCAAAGGTGGGGGGGATCCTGGCCAATGCAACTTTTCCTGCGGATTTTATTTACCAGAACCTGGTTATGGAAACCCATATCATTCATGCAGCCCATATCTATGGCGTAAAAAAGCTACTTTTTCTGGGCAGCTCCTGCATTTACCCCAAACACTGCCCACAGCCCATGAAAGAAGAACATTTGCTCTCCGGTTATCTGGAATCCTCGAACGAACCTTATGCGGTGGCCAAAATTGCCGGTATCAAGATGTGTCAGGCCTACAACCGGCAGTATGGAACCCGGTTTATAAGCCTGATGCCCACCAACCTCTATGGACCGGGCGACAATTTTAATCTTGAAACATCCCATGTTCTCCCGGCGCTGATCCGCAAATTTCACGAAGCCAAAATTTCCGGTGATGCCTCCGTGGAGATATGGGGGACCGGAAAGCCGAGGCGGGAGTTCCTGCACGTGGACGACCTGGCCGATGCATGTCTTTTTCTGATGAACCATTATGAGGAAACCGAAATTGTCAACGTGGGTGTGGGAAAAGACTTGAGTATCCGGGAGTTGGCCGAAATGATTGCCGGGGTCGTTCGATTTGATGGACAACTCCGCTTCGATGTTTCTAAGCCGGATGGGACCCCCCTTAAACTGTTGGACGTTTCCAGGCTGGCAGCATTGGGCTGGCAGGCAAAAATACCCCTGAAAGAAGGCATCAGGCGGACCTATCAACACTATGTGTCCATGTCATCTTGATTATTGATCTGCATGCATTTTTGATCCCTTGAAATTCTTCCCGTAAGGTGATCGCAATGGGAAAAGATCAAATTCATTCCTGGCTGCTGCCGGGATCAAATGCGGTTCCACCAAAGTTTTTCTTATGCTGACGTTTTCCATAGTCATTCCCAATTTTAACCAGAGTCATTTTCTCCCCTGGGCCTTTGAGAGTTTAAGGCACCAGAGAGTCCCGTTCAATGTGGCGCTCATGGATGGGGGATCATCGGACGATTTCCAGTCTGTGGTTGCCCGTTATTCAGATATGATTGACCATCTGGAATCCGGGCCGGACGGGGGACAGGCTGCCGCCATAAAAAAGGGAAAGGCAAGCGTTCCCGGAGATATTGTGGCCTGGCTGAACGCGGATGATTACTACTTTCCAGGGGCACTGGACAGGGTGGCGTCTGTATTTGAAAAGAATCCCCGTGTGGATGTTGTTTACGGGAACGCAATTCACGTGACCGCAGACGGCTGTTTTCTATCCTATTTTCCACCTGTTCAGTCGTTCAATCCAAAAGATCTGAGGCGCTCCTGTTTCATATGTCAACCCGCGTGCTTCGTCCGCCGAAACGCCTACGAGCGCATCGGGGGAGTTGATGCATCCCTCAAATACACCATGGACTGGGATCTGTGGCAGCGATTGTCTCTTGCCGGAGCCACGTTTCAATATCTGAATGAAATGCTCGCGGCGGTGCGTTATTACCCTGGTACCAAAACCATGAGTGGCGACCGGCGGCGCTACGGCGAAATCCGGCGTATTGAAAAAAAGTATGGCCGACGGCCTATACCGTTTTCCTGGGCCGGATTCTATCGCTATGACCTGTTTTTCAAAAAGGAAAGAAATTTTCATGAAAACGCCGCCCTGTTTTTGTTGGATAGACTGAGAGGCGCAAAGAAAAAAATCAAAAGTTTCCAGAGATCAAAAAGTTATATGGCACAAACGCTTTATGGTTTTCATCGATGGAATCCTGTTGTGGAAAAGAGTTGTACCATCCATCTCCCATGGTACGACAAACGGCAGTGGCGCAATCTCTCCCTTGCGGTAAAACCGTGTGGTGAAGATTATATCATAGGGGTCAACGATGAAATCTGTAATTATGCGATTTCCAAAACCGGTTGTCTCGTGGTTGACGTTCCCCACATTACGGAACCCTACAGAAAGATATCAATTTCAAGGTTGGAAATGGGAGTGTGGCAATTGCTCGATTTTCACTGTGATTTATTGTCATGAATTATCCATGATGGTTTGTATTCGAGAAGCTTCCTGGAAATGGATTTGGTAACGGTCATTATTGTAAATTGGAATGGACAGCCTTTGCTTTCTGAATGTCTGGAGAGTCTCAGAAACCAGGAATTCAAAGACTTTGAAACCATTCTCGTTGACAACGGTTCATCGGACGGATCGGTTGAATGGGTCCAGGCACACTACCCGGAAATCAAGACTATTTCTCTTTCCGGAAACACCGGGTTTTGCGTTGCCAACAACGTCGGGTTTAGCAAAGTCAAAACCAGATATGTGGCTCTCTTGAATAACGACGCGGTTGCACACCCCTTGTGGTTGCGCAACCTTGTGAAGGGTCTTGAAACCCATGAACAAGCGGGTTTTGCGGCCTCAAAAATCCTACATTATGCCACGCCTGACGTTATCGACCGGGCCGGGGATGGGTATACCCATGCCGGGGTAGGGCTTTTGCGCGGGCGAGGATCCCCTTCAAAGGCCTATGCTAAACCCCAATGGGTTTTCGGTGCCTGTGCCGCCGCGGCGCTTTATCGAAAAAGCATGATCGACGACATCGGTTTTTTTGACGAAGATTTTTTCCTGATCTACGAAGATGTGGACCTCAGTTTCAGGGCACAGCTGAATGGCTATAAATGCCTGTATATACCGGATGCGACCGTTTACCACAAGGCAAGCAGTACGATTGTGCGAGATTCGGTCATCTCAATTTACTATGGGCACCGAAATCTGGAGTGGGTGTACTTCAAGAATATGCCATCAGGGTTGATTGTGAAAACACTGTTTCTCCACATGATACACAACATCGGCTCAATTTTCTATTTTACTTCGAAAGGAAATCTTAAAAGTATTATAAGCGCTAAATCAGACGCCTTAAAACAAATAAAAGTCATATTAAAGAAACGCCAAAATGTCCAAAAGCGAAAACAAGTTGAGAATGCATATTTATGGAACCTGCTTGATAGAGAATACTTTTTAGACAGGTTGACCATACGGTCTTTAAGAGATTGACGCGGTTAAAAATAATCGACGGATGGATATGAAACAACTTGATATTGTTATTGTCAACTATAACAGCACGGAACAACTGTTTTGGTGTCTGAAATCCTTGTTTGATGATTCACAGGGTATTTCATTGCGGGTTCAGGTCTATGACAATGCGTCCAAGAAAGATGATGTGGACCATTTGAAAAGGGCCTATCCACAAATACTGCTCACAAAAAACAAGCGAAACCTGGGATTTGGAAAAGCTGTCAACAAAGGCTTGAAACTGGGATCCGCACCCTATATTTTGATCCTTAACCCGGATACCCTTGTTCAACCCGGTCTCATTGCTGCTGCCATGGACTACATGTCAGATCACCCGGAAGTAGGCGTTTTGGGCCCCGGAATTTTTGACCATGACGGTACTGTCCAGGGATCTGCCAGGGCTTTCCCAACCCTTCTCACGGCCCTTTTTGGCAGGAAGTCGATTCTCTCCAAAATCTTTCCGAAAAATCCCATTACACGTGAAAACATCCTGACTGACAGAAGTGATGGGATGACGCCCATGGAGGTGGATTGGGTTTCCGGTGCTTGTATGTTCGTGAGGAGAGAAGCCGTTAACCAAGTCGGACCTCTGGATGAAATATTTTTCATGTACTGGGAGGATGCCGACTGGTGCAGGCGGATGTGGCAAAATGGCTGGAAAGCTGTTTATTTTCCCAATGCTTCCGTAACCCATTATGTGGGTGTCAGCAGTGAAACAAATATATTCCGATCTGTTTTTGAATTTCACAGAAGTATCTTTCACCTGTTCGACAAGCATGCCAAAGCGCCATACTCGCTACTGAAACCAGTTGTTTTCTGGGGAATTATTTATCGATTTCTTTTTGTTTTTGTATCTCAGCTGGTTCGCAGGTTCTTTCGAGAGCCTGAAAGGCACGCATTTCGAAAAAACGTGCCTGAAAATTTTAAAGTTGAAGAATTCAGAATCAGGATTCTGCGGTTTATTGCGCGTCTTAACATCGGGGGACCGTCAATCCACGTGCACTTGTTAACCACGGGGCTCGACAGCAAAAAGTTTTATTCTACCCTTGTTACCGGAAAAATTTCCCCCGGCGAAGGGAATATGGGGTATCTTTTTGAATCTTCAGAGGAAAAACCGATTATTATCGAAGAGTTGCAGCGGGAGATTAGCCCGTTGATGGATATAAAAGCCTTCTTTAGGATTTTCGGGGTGCTCAGGCATGAAAACCCTGATATTGTACACACCCACACCGCCAAAGCGGGAACCAGTGCCAGGCTTGCAGCTATTCTTTACAACTGGTTTTCAGGTCGCCACACCAAAACAGTCCATACCTTTCACGGGCATGTTTTTTCAGGCTATTTCTCCCAGGCCAGGTCGCGGATGTTCATCTGGATCGAACAGTTGCTTGCCCGAAAAACCGATGTCATTGTTGCCATCAGCCAAACCCAGAAAACAGATCTTGCCTACAAATTTCACATCGCGCCTGCTGATAAAATCAGAGTTATTCCGCTTGGTTTTAACCTGGCCCCGTTCTTGAGAAGATCTTGCCCTAAAGGATGTCTCAGAAAATCATTGGGGAAGGGTGAAGGTACTCTGCTGGTTGGAATTGTCGGTCGACTGGTCCCCATCAAAAACCATTGCCTTTTCCTGGATATGGCAAAGGTTTTCGTTAGCGAAAACAAGGATAGGGATGTGGCATTTGTTTTGGTGGGAGATGGCCAATTAAGAGGCGAACTGGAAACCCGGGCTGAAAACATGGATTTGAAAAATCATGTGAGCTTCTGCGGCTGGCGGCGTGATCTTCCCGAAGTCTACGCTGATCTGGATGTCCTGGCGCTGACATCACAAAATGAGGGAACACCTGTTTCAATTATTGAAGCCATGGCTGCTGGTACCCCCGTGATTTCCACGGATGCGGGGGGTGTGGAGGATCTACTGGGACCGCGAAAGGAAATGCAGATTCAAAAGGGTTTTCTGGAGTGCGAAAGAGGCATCCTTTGCCGCAAGAATGACGCGACCGGGTTTGCAAGGGGCCTGAAACACCTGGTGGAGATGAATAAATGCCAAAGGGACGGCATGGTTGAAAACGCAAGATATTTTGCAAATCAAACCTTTTCGGAAAAGCGGCTGCTCCACGATATGGAAACCCTTTATCTGGAAATGATGAAATAGAATTCCTCCAAAAAAATCATGCTGGATCGGGAGGGAGTAGCGGACTGAATAAGCGGAACATGGATTTGGAAATTACATCGTGGGGGCGGCGCATATCCAGCTTCAGGTCTGAAGCCCTGTGGGTATTTTTGGGGCAAACAGGTAATGCCTTAGGCGTCCTGCTAGGCATGAAAGTTCTGACACAAGTTTTGGATCCCTTTGAATTCGGCAGGCTTTCCATCGGAAATACGGTTGTCCTGTTAATTTCGAATAGCTTGTTTGGTCCTCTTGGGCACGGTTTTATGCGATTCTGGTCGATTTCTCATGACAGAGATCAGGTCGAAGAATTTGTTTTCACGGCAAATCGTTATGGTGGATGGTTGCTGTTCTTTGTTTTGGCGGGCAGTTTTGTTTTTTTTGTTTTTTGTTCTGCAACTGGGTGGTTTGACCGTCAGGGTTTGATCGCAGTGGCTTTGATTGTTGGGGCGCTAAGCGGCTATTTTGGGCTCAGGCTTGCCGTTTTGCTGGGCGCAAGAAAAAGAAAAATTGTAGCGCTTATTAATGTCGGCACCGCAATTTTTAAGCCCTTGGTTGCGACTTTTTTAGTGATTGTGTTTGTTTCCAACGCAGACTGCGCCATGTGGGGCTATCTCATTACAGCATTGGCAATTCTGCTTGTTGCTGAACACTACTACAAAAATGTCATCAAAGAAGATCTGAAAAGTTCGTCAAACAACCATGGCAATGGGGTCAAGGCAGGTAAGATGGGGAAAGAAATCCTTGCCTTTTCGTGGCCCTTTTGTGCCTGGGGAATATTTGTGTGGATTCACCAGTCCTGCGATCGGTGGTCACTTCTCGCATTTCATGGCGCCGATGTTGTGGGTGCCTTTTCTGTTGTGGCACTCTTAGCCGCCTACCCGCTCATGTTTTCATCAGGTTTTCTGCTCAATCTTTTTATGCCTGTGGCCTATGAGCGGGCAGGAGGTCTCAGTTCTTACAGTGCTCTTAAGTCAGCCTATAAGTTTATTCTTGTAATGGTTGCTGTTTATACATTGGGGGCTGCGGCGCTTATCGGTTTCTTTATCTTTTTTCACGAGGCCATAGTCCTCTTGATGAGCAATGCGGAATATGTCAAGTTTTCATATCTTTTGCCGGTTTTGACCCTTTCGTGGGCGTTTTTCTATTTGGGAGAGGTCCTTGCCGCCTTTGGACTTATCGCCAAAAAGCCTGAAATATATGTCCTTCCAAAAATGATATCCGCAACGATTGCTGCCGTTGGCACTTTTTTCCTCTCTTCAGAAATCGGCGCACAGGGCGTTGTATGGGCTTTGGGTATTTCCGGCCTTATTTATGCCGCATGGTGTGCCATAATTGCCTTTAGATTTTTTAACAAAATATCGTCTCTTACAGAAAGTTCTTTAAAAATGCAAAATATAGAGAAAGTATAACAATGACCCTCCAGAATAACCATTCAAATGAGGCAAGTGAATATTCACTTCATGAAATATTATGGTCCGACAAAAAAATTGATCGACTATGGGGGTATTATTCCGGGAGCGAAATATACCAGAAAGAGTACTTCAGCTATCAGGCAGGGAAGATTGTACTGAACCGGATCGAAAGGGCTGTGAACTTCAAAAAATCATCCGCCATACTCGATTATGGGTGTGGTCCCGGTTTTTTACTCGAAGCATTACTGGGGTGCACGAAACCTGGCCAAAAGTGTTATGGGTTGGATTTTTCCAGAAAATCAGTTGAGTTGGTGGAAAAAAAATTCGCTGGTATTCCCAATTATGGGGGAACGGTCTGGGCTGAAAATCTTCCAACACGTTATCAGGATGAAGGCATGGACCTGGTGATTTCTCTTGAGGTTGTTGAACATCTTGATGATGAAAAACTCTTGAGCATGGTTAAGGAGATTCATCGCATCCTGAAACCCCGCGGGTATATCGTAATTACAACGCCTAACAGGGAAAATCTTTCTAAGAATAAGGCCATATGCCCTGAATGCGGTGCCATTTTTCATCGCTGGCAACACGTCAGGACATGGACGGTATCCACCCTTCAGTGCTACATGGAAACATGTGGTTTCAAAACCGTACAGGTTCAGGAAAGCAATTTCGCCTCAAAGCACCAGCGGCTGGTAAAGTATTTTCTCAAAATATTTCCCCAAAAAAAGACTTCATTGCTCTACATCGGTGTCAAATAGAAAATGTGAGATAGCTGTTGTGCCTAAAATAATGCATATGATCACTGAGCTTAATGTTGGCGGGGCGGAAATTATGCTCAAAAAATTACTTGAAACCATGGACCCTGGTCGGTTCAAGCAGTCCGTTTTGTCCTTACAGAATAAAGGCCCCATCGGTAATCAAATTGAAAAGCTGGGTATCACGGTTTACGAACTTAATCTGCATCGCCCCTTTTCCAGAATTCGTGCGCTCTCAAGGCTTCGAATGATTTTTTCCGAACAGCGCCCTGACCTTATTCAAGGATGGCTGTACCACGGGAATCTGGCCGCCAGCTTGCTTCGTTTCCTGAATGTGTCCAATCGACCCGTTATTTGGAATATTCGATGTTCACTTAACAGTTTTAAACGGGAGAAACCCCTGACGTATATGGCCATTTGGGCCGGGGTGCTTTTTTCTGGAAGCGTTGCAGGCATCTTATACAATTCCCATTTCAGTGCAGATCAACATTCCGCCATCGGTTATTCCCATGGAAAAGCTTGTATTATTCCAAATGGCTTTGATTTAAAGCGGTTTAAACCGAACCTCCACGCCAGACAAAAGGTGCGTTCGGCGCTAAGGGTTCCGAAGGATGGGGTTCTGATAGGTTTGATTGCGCGTTATCATCCAATGAAAGATCATGTCAATTTTTTAGAGGCCGCGTCATTGATTGTAAAACAGAGAACAAATGTTCGATTTCTTATTCTCGGAGGGGATGTGGATAAACGTGCATCAGGATTAATCGGGATCGTTGAGGCTCTGGGTCTGGGGGACAGGGTGATTTTCTTGGGTGAACGCCCTGATGTTGAGTCTTTTTATCCGGCCCTCGATATTGCATCACTCTCTTCCTATGGTGAGGGGTTCCCCAATGTCATCGGCGAGGCCATGGCCTGTTGTATTCCCTGCGTGGTAACAGATGTTGGCGATTGCCGGCGGCTTGTTGGTAAAACCGGAATTGTGGTTCCTGCAAAGAATCCGGAAGCCCTGAAGAAAGGGTGGGAAGAGCTCATCGAAAAAGGAAAAGCTGAAAGGAATAAACTCGGAACAGCCGCTCGAAGGAGAATACTTGAAAACTTTGAGATTTCAAATATTGCCGGGCGGTATGAAGAACTTTACCAACGGGTGATGGAAGCAAAAATCTAAACTTGTTTTCTTGAGGGTTCATTGGTTATGTGCGGGATTGCTGGCTTTAAAACGGACCGAGATTTCAATCCTTTGCGAGAGTCGCTCCCTGAAGCGACGTCAAGTCTCAGCCACCGGGGCCCGAATGATTCGGGCCTTTTTTTTGATGAAACGCACGGCGTGGGGTTGGGGCATCGGAGATTGTCCGTGATTGATCTGTCCAAAGCCGGTCGCCAGCCCATGGCAAGCGAAGATGGCCGGGTCCGAATCGTTTATAATGGTGAAGTGTATAATTTCAGAGAGATTCGAAAAACTCTAAAAGGATTGGGTTACACCTTCCGAACCCATACCGATACGGAAGTCGTTCTCACAGCCTATCGCCAGTGGGGCATCGATTGCCTGAAACGATTTACGGGTATGTTTTCACTTGGTTTGTGGGATGAAACGGAGGGGTGTCTGTTCCTGGCCAGGGATCGCATGGGGATCAAACCCCTTTTTTATTATCATGAGTCGGAAACCCTGTTTTTTGCATCCGAACTTAAAGCCCTTATGGGGCTTCCGATGTTTCCAAGGGATCTGGACTATGATGCAATCCCGCTCTTTTTGCATTACCAGTATATTCCCGCCCCAAGAACGGTCTTTAAGAACACCTTCAAGCTCTTGCCCGGCCATTTTGCCCGTTTTCGTAAAGGCTCTTTGGTGGTAAAACCCTACTGGACCCTACCTGACCCCAAAGGGAGTGCGTCAATGCCCTTTCAACGGGAGGAGGATGCCCTGGAAGAGCTGGATCGCCTGCTGACAAATTCAGTGTCCGATCGATTGATCAGCGATGTGCCGCTGGGGGGGCTTTTAAGCGGGGGAATCGATTCATCCATTGTGGCGGCACTGATGCAAAAGGTGAGCAATGCCCCTGTAAAAACTTTCAGCATCGGGTTTAATGAACCCGGATTTAATGAGGCGCCCTGGGCCGCAAAAGTGGCTGAACATCTTAAAACGGACCATACCGCATTTTATGTGACGCCCAGGGATGCTTTATCGGTCATTCCTCAACTGCCGGAAATCTATGACGAGCCTTTTGCCGATTCATCCGCGGTGCCCACATTCCTGGTTTCCAAACTGGCCCGTTCCCGTGTGACGGTAGCCCTTTCAGGGGATGGCGGGGATGAGCAGTTTGCTGGGTATGTGCGCTATTGGAGCACCCGGACCATGGCTGGAGCATTTCAGCGGTTCCCTGAATGGTTCAGGAATTTCATGGGATGTGCCTTGGAAAGAATTCCGGTTTCCTGGATCGAAAGGTGCTATATGCCTTGGCGAAAGTTCCTGCCTCAGAGGCTCAATGTGGCCAATTTTCCAGACAAGTGGAAGAAACTGGTGGAACTCTCTCAAGGGGGGGATATTCAATCCCTTTACCGGATGACCATCCAACTCTGGCCGAAAGAGATGTTGCCGGCGCTCCTTCAGAGAGAACTCGTGACGAGTCAATTTGAAGAGGCTTTCCGGGAAACGGAAGGTTGGCCCGTCCTTTCACGCCTCATGCGAACGGACCAGAAAACCTACCTTCCTGACGCCATGTTGACCAAAGTGGACCGGGCCAGCATGGCTGTGAGCCTGGAGGTTCGTGTGCCACTCCTGGACCATCGGGTAGTGGAATTCACATCCTTTCTGCCGGATCACTTGAAATACCAAAGGGGCGAAGGAAAGTATTTGCTCAGAAGACTCCTGTCCCGTTATGTGCCGCAGACGCTTTTTGAAAGGCCTAAAATGGGATTTGGCGTGCCCATTGAAAAATGGTTTCGGGGCGATCTGAAAGAGATGCTTTCGGATTACCTGTCGGTGAATCGATTGAAAAAAGAAGGGATTTTCGATCCTGCCTGTGTAGAGATGCAGCTCAAAGAGCACCTCTCCGGCAAAGCCAATCACTGTTATCGCCTCTGGGCGCTTCTCATGTGGGAGATGTGGCGGGAAAGATGGTTGAGTGATTCGGTTTAACCCGATTCTTTTGTCAGGCGGCACATAAAACTTCGGCTGGATGGGGTGCCGGTCACCGGGTCCCGTTTGTCGTCATCGGTCAAATTGTTGAGATTGAGACGCGAATCCAGGTCGCCCCAGCACCACCCCATGCGGACCGAACCGGGATGAACAACCTTTGATATTCTGGCTTTCATGAGAACGTTTCCCTTGGGCGTTTCAATCTTGATGTTGTTCCCTTCGCAGATATCCTGCCTGTGGGCGTCATCGGGATGAATATCCACAAAGCATCCCTTTTCACGGTTTAGAAGAGAAGGAATATTCTTAAACTGGGAATGGGTGAAATATCGGGTGCGGGCACCGCTGATGCCCACCATGGGAAAATCCGCTCTTTCAGTGTAAAAACTGATGGGGTTTAAGGTTTCTCCTTTAAAGCTGGGGACGGGTGAATACCCTCCGTCTTTAAGCCGTTCGGAATAAATTTCCATTTTGCCCGACGGTGTCTTGAAACCGATGTGTTTATACTTTTCATGGGCCAAATCTTCAACCCGCATGCCCCCCGGATGCTCCCGCAGCATATCCACCGTAACACCGGCCGGTTCCAGTTGATAGTTGATGACCTCCTCGGCACTCCGCCATGGGAACTCACGATCCATGCCAAGTCTCCGGGCCAACTCAAAAGTGATTTTCCAGTCGGGCCAGCTGTCTTCCACACCGTCAATGACCCGGTTCTGCAATATAATGGGGTTATTGCGGATGAACGCCCGATTGAGCTGGGTTTTTTCAAATGGGCCGCAG
>CAYPQJ010000011.1:18252-44138 GCA_964412835.1 uncultured Desulfobacteraceae bacterium
CCGTCATGCCCGGGCTTTATTTGGAGCCACATATCCGCCATGGCAGCAAGCCCCGTGCGGATTGGATCGACGACGATCAATTTTGCGCCCTGTTCTTTTGCAAAAATGATATTTTCAAAGGCCTGAGGATTGGTGTCCCCATCATTTTTCCCCCAGACCAGAATGCAGCGCGATTGGCGAAAGTCCGGTGCCGTCATGGCGCCATAGGTATAGGCCATTTCCCGGGCTACGTGGCAAACCGGTCCATTGCCGATGCTGTTGTGGGGGATCCGTAAACATTCATAAACCGATTGGCGTAATCCCATGGCGCCCCCCAGTCGGCCGCCATCCCCCTCAGCCAGCAGACGGACTGGGCCCCGTGGGTTTCTTTGAAAGATTCAAATTTGCCGGCAACTTGATCTAGCGCTTCATCCCAGGATGCTTCTCTGAAAAAAGCGCCGCTCTTTCTGTTTTCCCTGATCAGGGGGGGGGTCAGTCTTTCGGGCGAATAGACAATATCTTTCGCAGCGTTTAATTTCGGGCACCGCATCCGCTTCTTTTCCGGCAGAAGAGATTTTCGTTCCGCCTTAACGAGCCTGCCGTTTTCGATGGTCACTTCAACGGGACAACAGGAAGAACATAATCGACAAATGGTATTTTTTTCATCAAATTACCTCTTCGGAGACCTTTGAAAAATGCTCAATTTCGTTCAAGATCAAGGCGTGTGATGATTTTAACCACATGAATATATTTAATATTTCGAGGATTAAAACCTGAACGCAACGCAGAGATTGGGCGAAAGGGGGCGTTTTTCAAAGGTCTCATCGGTCCGCCTTTACAAAACAACTGCGGATGAGCTCAAAATGGTTCTGGTGGGTTCGAATTTTCCACCAGATATGCCCCTGCTTCTGGATGTGCCATTGAGGTCGTAACCCATTCTTGCCACCGTTCAAAATGCCCATCACATTTTCCATGCCGTTTCCAGAATGGGGCCCATCGTGCGTTCCTCCCAGCCAGTTTTCCGGTTCAGTCACCTCTTCCGACCATGAAAAAGGGTCTGAAAAAAGAAACTGGGCTTGTTTTGATTTTGCCACACGATTCATCTCTTCGAGATGTTTGAGAGGCTTTGGCACTTTGTCCACCAGGTTAAGGGAGGCTAGAGAGGAAAAAGAACGGGATTTGAAAGGCAACCTTTGCGCATCGCCCAGCAGGAATTCCGTATTGCCGTTTTTCCAGGTCTTTGGCAGCGTTACGATTGCTTTTCGGGTTACAAGACCTTCCTGCTGTAATTGGATTTCCTTTTCCCGGGTCAGCATCAATTCCCTGGCCGTTCGAATAAAGGATAGGGAATTATCAATGCCGATGGCAAAATCACATTTTTGGGCCAATTCAAAAGTGAACCGGCCTACGGCGGAACCCGCATCGATGGCGACCCCCGATGAAGGGCGTATCAGGCTATTCCAGTCCTGGTAAGCGGCAGAGGCGTTTTCATCCTTGAGAAGATCGCCGTAATGGCTCCACAGGTAAGATGACAGGACCGGAGCTTCTTCATACTTCGAAGGAGCACCTTGTGTTTTTTGAGGTAAGTTGGGATCTAGAAAAGCGATGCCATCTTGAATGGGATATTCTCTGCCGCAGCGGGTACAGGACAAAATCCCTTCAACAATATCGCTTTCTTCTTCCTTTTTGATGTGAGGATTTAAATCCTGTTCTTCCGGCAGGCAAGCCGGACAAATCAGCATCTTCAGAATTCTTTTTTTCATGTTCAATCTCTTTTGAGATGGGGGAAAATTTTTAAGTAGAATGCAACCTATTATTATATGAAAATTTTTGGCATGGATCAACACAGGAATTGCGAGAAAAAATTTTGATGTTCTGTAATTTCAATGGTGACTCGGGCCATAATTGAATGAAATTTGTATATTTTCGATTTTTCTTGACACGAAAATTGATTTTCATTACATTCGTTGCGTAATTATAATGTGGCTACAATGTAGCTCCGTAAAAGAGACGGATCCCAAATGAATGGGGCATGCTTTTTGGGAAGAGGTGGAAGAATGAAACTTAAAGATAAAATTGCATTGGTGACCGGTAGCAGCCGGGGTGTAGGAAGGGCCGTTGCTCTTGGATATGCCGGGGAAGGGGCAAAGGTCGTCGTCAATTATACATCCAATCAGAAGGCGGCCGACGAAGTGGTTCAGGAGATTCAGGCCCTTGGAAGCGACGCAATTGCCGTAAAAGCGGATGTAGCCCAAAAGTCGGAGGTGGAGAATCTGGTGACCGCCGCTGTTGATAAATTCGGCAGGCTGGATATCCTTGTAAACAATGCAGGATTTACCCGGCCATCTTTGATGCTCAAGATGACCGAGGATCAGTGGGATCAGGTGGTGGATATTCATTTAAAAGGTGCTTTTCTCTGTTCCCAGGCTGCGGGTATCCGGATGAAAGAACAGAACAGCGGAAAAATTATTAATGTAACATCGGTAGCGGGTCTCGTGGGAACGGTGGGGCAGGTGAATTACAGTGCTGCAAAGGGCGGTCTTTTAAGCCTGACCAAGTCCATTGCGCGGGAACTCGCCCGGTATAACGTTTGCTGTAATGTCATATCCCTGGGTATTGTGGCCACCGACATGACGGAAAAGATTCGATCGGATGAAAAGCTGAAAGAAATCTATATGAACCGAATTCTTTTGAAGCGCTTTGCCGAGCCCAAAGACATTTCCCCGGCTTTCGCATTTCTGGCTTCAGACGACAGCGATTACATCACGGGCCAGTTGCTCTGCGTTGATGGGGGCTATGGGATGATTTAGTCGTGGATCAGTAGTTCAAACACTTAATCATAATCAGTTAAGGAGGATAAAAATGGCAATACCTGATAAAATTCAAACCTGGCAAATGGTTCAGCCCACAAAACGTGACCGGGAAACCGGTGAGGTCACGCCGGGTAAATTGGAAAAAACCGAAATACCCGTGCCCGCGCTAAAGGAAGGCGAAGTCCTGGTTGAAGTGGCTGGCTGCGGTGTTTGTCACACGGACCTTGGATACTTTTATGATGGCGTGCCCACGGTTTCAAAACCCCCATTGGCATTGGGTCATGAAATTTCCGGTACCGTTGTTGACGGAGACGAAAAATGGATGGGAAAAGAAGTGATTATTCCCGCGGTGATGCCCTGTCGAAAGTGCATACTTTGTAAGACCGGCCGGGGGAACCGGTGCCTCGCTCAGAAAATGCCGGGCAACAGCATGGGTATCTATGGTGGATTTTCGAGTCACATCCCCGTACCCAGCATCGATCTTTGTGAAGTGAGAGGCCGTGGAGAGCTCCCTCTGGCCCACTTAGCCGTTGTAGCGGATGCCGGCACAACGCCCTACCAGGCCGCCAAGAGGGCTCAATTGGAAGTTGGAGACAATGTCATTGTCATTGGGATTACCGGGGGTGTTGGCCAGTATATGGGACAGATCGCCAAGGCCCTGGGCGCCAGAAACGTTATCGGCATTGGTCGAAATCAGGAAAAATTGGACCGGGCCTTAAACTATGGCGCTGATTTCGTTATTAACTCTTCAGACAAGGATGCAAGGGTCGTGTCCAAGGAATTTAAAGGTCTATGCAAGGAAAACGGTCTCCCCAATTTTGGATGGAAGATTTTTGAAGTCACCGGTTCGAAGGGTGGCCAGGAGATGGGTCTGGCCCTTTTGGGTTTTGTGGGGAAACTCATTGTCGTCGGGTTCGGTATGGCCAAGACAGAATACGCTATTGGCCGTCTGATGGCCTTCGATGCCGAGATGATTGGAACATGGGCCTGTCTCCCGGAATACTACCCCGCAGTGTTGGATATGGTGCTTTCCAAGAAAATTGATATCGGGCCTTTTGTTGAAACCCGCCCAATGAGCACGATCGCTGAAACGTTTGAGGAAGTGCATAAGGCGGGATCTCCTGCCAGACGCATCGTACTGATCCCCGATTTTTAGGGGATTTCCTTAGTTAACCGTACACGGTAGAAAACATAAAACCAAAATAGAAATGAAAGACGTAAAGGAGAAAAGATTATGGCCTTAGAATGGATGCCGAGAGACAATGAACATAAGGATCACGCGCTTCACACGGATGTTCACTGGGGCGCGGAAGCGCCCTGCGTGGTCTATGAAAAACGCCCTTTGACAGATCCCAAGGGCAATGTGGTGGACGGACTTTATGTGTCCTGGATTCGATTGAACAACCCCAAACAATACAACTCCTATACCACAGAGATGGTCAAAGGGGTTATCGCAGGGTTTGAAAACGCTTCTTTAGATCGCAGCGTCGTTGCGGTCGTTTTCACCGGTACGGGTCCCTACGCCTTTTGTACCGGCGGCAATACCCAGGAATACAGTGAATTTTACAGCTTGCGCTGTGATGAATACGGTCAGTACATGGAACTCTTCAACCACATGGTGGATGCCATTCTGGCCTGCAAAAAACCGGTTGTCTCCAGGGTCAACGGTATGAGGGTCGCCGGTGGTCAGGAAATCGGCATGGCCTGTGACTTGGCCATTTCTTCGGACCTTGCCATTTTCGGTCAAGCCGGACCCAAACACGGTTCCGCCCCCGATGGTGGTTCCTCCGACTTCTTGCCATGGTACCTGGGGATTGAAGACGCCATGTGGAATTGCGTCTCCTGCGAGATGTGGTCCGCCTATAAAATGAAAGCCAAAACCCTGATCAGCAAGGTTATTCCGGTCCTGAAGGTGGACGGCGAATGGGTGAGAAACCCCATGATCATCACCGACAAGTATGTGGATGGCGGCGAAGTGGTCTACGGTGAGTACAAGAGCGGTCCGGAAGCCAAGGAAGCCCGCGCCTTTGTGAAAGAGCATCAGCCCAATGCGGATTTTGAACTGCTGGACAAAGAAGTGGATAAAATCGTATGGACATTCGCCAACCTGTTTCCCGGTTGCCTGATCAAATCCATTGACAGTATCCGCGCCAAGAAGAAATTCTTCTGGGATTACTCCAAGAACTACAACCGTCACTGGCTGGCCGCCAATATGGGCGGAGAAGCTTTTTTAGGTTTCGGCGCGTTTAATACCAAACGGATTACGGGTCAGGATACCATCAACTTCCTGAAATTCCGACAGGATATCGCGGAATGCAAGACCTGGGATATGGACATGTTTGCCAATGCCATGGGGACACCCAAAGAGTAGTTCCTTCGCAATAACACAAATTATCAACGGCAGGCAGGTCCACGAACTGACCCGCCTGCCGTTCTTTTTTATAAGGAGCGGGTACTAAAATGGGATACGATCATATTAAAGTCCAGGTTGATGGTGGTTTGGGAACCATCACCTTAAACAGGCCCCCGGTGAATGTTCTGAACATCGCCATGATGGAAGAAATTAACGGGGTGCTCGCGTCATGGCAGGGTGAAAAAGACCTGAAGTTGGTGCTCTTCGACGCGTTGGGCAAATGCTTTTCAGCAGGCGTGGATGTGGGAGAACACATGGGCGATATGGCACCGAAAATGATTGGTGCTTTTCATCGAATGTTCCGACTTATGGACAGTCTGGGTATTCCAACCATGGCCTCCGTATATGGCTCATGCCTGGGGGGGGGGTGTGAAGTGGCCGTTTTCTGCGACCTGGTTATTTCCTCGGAAGATGCCAAATACGGCCAACCGGAAGTGCAGGTGGGCGTGTTTCCGCCCATTGCGGCACAGATCATGCCCCGCATCATCGGTCGAAAGGCTGCCATGGATTTGATCATGTCGGGAAGGATTATTTCGGCTGAAGAGGCCTTGGGCATGGGACTGATCAATAAAATTGTTGCTAAAGATGACTTGGGATCCGCTACAGAGGATTTCTGCAAACCCTATCTCAAACTGAGCGCTGAAGTTTTGAGAAAAACAAAGAAGGCCATTATGACGGGTTTGATGGATGATTTTGAACCTTCACTCAAGGTGATTGAAGATATCTACCTGGACGAACTCATGCCGACGGCGGATGCCCAGGAAGGGTTGAACGCTTTCATGGAAAAACGAAAACCCGTCTGGAAAAACGAATAAGACTCATAAACAGGACTTTAGAAGGATTTTGTCATGACTGCCAATGAAATACTCGATATGTTGTATGGAACCCTCCATACGACCGGAATTTATCACTTTCAATGGAATATTCTCATCATGTGGGGCGTGGGGAGCTTGTTCATCTATCTGGCCATTGCCAAGAAATATGAACCGCTTCTTCTGCTTCCCATCGGTTTTGGGATTTTCATTGTCAATTTTCCCCTGGTTCCGCTGATGGGCTTTTCACATGGCCATCCGCAACTTTTTCAGTTGTTTTACCATTACGGGCTTAAATGGGAAGTCATCCCCTGTGTTATTTTTCTGGGATTGGGCGCCATGACCGATTTTGGTCCTCTCATAGCCAACCCCAAGACGCTCCTCATCGGCGCGGGCTCTCAATTAGGTGTGTTTATCACCTTTACCGGTACGGTGCTGGTGGGTTTTACCCTCAAAGAGGCCGCCTCCGTCAGTATCATCGGCGGCGCCGACGGTCCCACCACCATCTATTTAACACAGCATCTGGCGCCTCAATTGCTCGGCGCCAATGCGCTGGCCGCTTATTCATACATGGCTATGGTGCCCCTGATTCAACCACCCCTCATGAAAATGATGACAAATCCGGAAGAAAGAAAAATCCGAATGCATCAATTGCGGCCTGTTTCGCGCCAGGAAAAGATACTGTTCCCACTGGTTACGGCAGGGATCATTGCACTTCTGGTACCCTCGGTAATTCCGCTCATGGGGATGTTCATGCTCGGAAACCTCATGAAAGAAAGCGGTGTTGTTGAACGGTTGGTCGGAACGGCCAAGGACTCCCTCATGAACATCGTTACCATATTCTTAGGCATTTCGGTGGGCGCCACCATGCAGGCGGATAAGTTCCTGAGCTGGAAACCACTCTTCATCTTTAGCCTGGGGCTGGTGGATTTTGCTGTTTGCACCATCGGAGGTATCCTTACCGTAAAAATTATGAATCTCTTTCTGAAGGAAAAAATTAATCCTCTGATCGGTTCAGCCGGTGTGTCTGCGGTACCCATGGCGGCAAGGGTTTCACAGGTGGAAGGGCTCAAATATGACCGGACCAACCATTTGCTCATGCACGCCGTTGGGCCGAATCTGGCGGGTGTCATCGGTTCCGCTGCGGCAGCCGGAATGTTCATCGCCATGTTTGACTGACCTTAGGCGCGGAAAAGCCGTATGGTACATTTAACAACTGAAAGTGAAAACTCAATTGACGAAGGATAAGCAAATGAAAAAAACGGCACTTTTGCTACTGGTCTTATTGATGTTTCCGGCGGTCTCAAACGCGGAGGGTTTTCTGGGGGCGCCTGTTGTAAGCCAGGGCAAGGAAAACTTGAGAACCGACGCCCGTCTGGAGATGAAAACACCGCTATCCCACGATGAGGTGGTGTTGTTTTACAAGGAACAATTAAAAGCGGTTCCAGATATCAAGTTTCGCGACTGGAAGGATGCCACCTATATTGAAGATGACGGAGCATTGCCATGGCATTCCATCACCATCTCAAAAGATGATAAAGACGGTGCTACCATCGTCATTGTAAAAGACAACTGGACATGGATTATCGGGACCCTTGTTTTGCGGTATATCGGTGTTTTTACGGTCTTGATGATTCTTTTGGTGGGGATGCTTGTATCGGGAAAAATCATATCTGCATTTGTCCGTCGCGCTGAGGCGAAAAAAGCTGCGGGATAGACGGATACTGGAAGTTGAAATGACAACAACAAAAGGCCCCCATTTGGAAATGGAGGCCTTTTGTTTTGGTGTGTTATTTGGGACAACCCTACTAAAATATGAGGGGATCACTCCAAGGTGATCAGAACACCTTCCGCTTCTACCGTGTCCCCGTTATTCGCATTTACCTCTTTAACCGTACCCGATGCCTCAGCCACTACCGGCAACTCCATTTTCATGGCTTCGAGGATCACCACTTCATCACCCTCGTTTACCGCATCTCCCGGTTTCACCTTTACATCAATAACCTTCCCCCCCATTGGGGCAATAATTTCACTCACAGCCACTACCTCCTTATTGATTATTTCAACTGATTACGTATGTTAAAAACCCGCTGATCAAAAAGACCATGAAAATCAATCGGATCAAACCCATTTAAAAATGTTGAATTACACAGATCTTCATGACGTTCCGATGAAAGGTCCATATAACATGCTATCTCTACTTCTTGTCAAGAACTATATCAGATTGTCCGAACAAAACAGAGGCCTTGACAGAAACGATCAAATTATCTATCTTCCGATAACTGCCTATTTAAATTAAAAAATTATCAAAATCCCAAACGAATGGGCCAGCGTTTTTCATCTTCAGCGGCCCATGGTGAAAAGACGGGGCCAGAGGAACCATAATGCCGGAATACAAATGGGTTTGTGAGACGAAGAAGGGAAAAACGATCCGTGGCGAACTGGAGGCCGCTGATGAAAAAATGGCGAGGCTACAGCTAAAGCGTCGCAATCTCAAAATCAAAAAAATCAAAGAAAAACCAAAAGATCTCTTTGCTAACGTATCGTTCATGCAACCGAAAATAACCAGCAAAGACCTCGTTATTTTCACCCGGCAGTTTTCAACCATGATTGATGCCGGCCTTCCCCTTGTGCAGGGGCTTACCATCCTGGCCGACCAGATGGAAAATAAAACCTTTAAAGGCATTTTGAAAGTGGTTGTTTCGGATGTGGAGGGGGGCGCCAGTCTGGCCGAAGCACTGCAGAAGCACCCGAAGGTGTTTGACAACCT
This sequence comes from uncultured Desulfobacteraceae bacterium, assembly GCA_964412835.1. GTDB lineage: Bacteria > Desulfobacterota > DSM-4660 > Desulfatiglandales > Desulfatiglandaceae > NaphS2. The sequence goes on from CAYPQJ010000011.1 coordinate 27,040, forward strand.
TTTCGTAAATCTGGTGGCGGCCGGTGAAGTTGGCGGTATCCTGGATACGATCCTCCAGCGTCTGGCAACTCATATTGAAAAAGCCCAAAAACTGAAGGCGCGCATCAAGAGTGCCATGACCTACCCCGCCATTGTGGTGGCCATTGCCATTCTGGTGATTTCGGTAATTATGATTTTTGTGATTCCCGTTTTTGAAAGCATGTTTGCGGATTTCGGCTCGGCACTGCCGCTCCCCACCCAGATCGTGGTCAATTTGAGTCGCTTTATGAAGGGGAATGTGCATTATGTAATCGGAGCTGTTATTGTCCTGGCCATTGCTTTCAAGAAATTCAAGAATACCAAGGTGGGGCGAAAAAAAGTGGATACCGTGGCACTGAAACTCCCCGTATTTGGGCCGCTGCTTAAAAAAGTCGCTGTGGCCAGTTTCACCAGAACCCTGGGGACCATGATTGCCAGCGGTGTACCGATTATTACAGCTATGGAAATCGTTGCCAAAACTTCCGGAAATGTTGTGCTGGAAGAAGTTATCCTGGATGTTCGCTCCGCCATTGCCGAGGGACAACCCATCGCCGAACCCCTTTCGGAGAATGACATATTTCCCAATATGGTCGTCCAGATGATCGGCGTTGGAGAGGCCACAGGCGCTCTGGAAACCATGCTGGAAAAAATCGCGGACTTTTACGATGATGAGGTAGAAGCGGCGGTGGATGCATTGACATCCATGCTCGAGCCTTTGCTCATGGTCTTTCTTGGCGGCGCCATCGGCGGACTTGTAATTGCCATGTATCTACCTATTTTCGGCATGGCTGCGGCCATGGGCGACTAAAGCGGAAATGAACGGAAAAAAATCCGGCAACGGGGATTCAGACCTGCAAAAGCGCCTTCACACCCTGATGTTTTTACGGGTGCTGTTTGTTTCCGTGATTCTGGGCGCTCTCATTATTATTCGCTTCAAGGGAACGCACGTTGAGATTACTCATGCCCAAAGTGCGCCCTACATTCTCCTTGCGGTGATATATTTCACCAATGTCGTTTATATTTTTCTCATCAAATATTTGGGAAGAATAAGGCTCCAAGCCTATTTTCAGCTGTTTTTCGATACTGTTTTCATTACTGTCTTCATATACACAACCGGTGGCATTGACAGTATTTTTTCCTTCCTTTTCATCTTAAATATCATCAGCGGAAGCATTCTCTTTTCTCGAAAAGGCGGCATCATTATTGCCTCGGCGAGCAGCATCCTTTATGGGTTGATGCTGGATCTTCATTATTATGGTTTGATTCATCCTCTGGGAAGTCGGGTGAATATCGCTTCCGATAGTTATAACAGTTCGTTTCTGTTTTACACCATCCTGGTGAATATGGCAGCGTTCTATCTGGTCGGTTATTTGAGTGGTTTTCTGGTTGAACAGACAAAAAGGAGCCGGGCTGAACTCAAAGAAACCAGGCTGGATCTGAACAATTTAGAAATCCTTCACGAAAGTATCATTAACAGCGTTACCTCTGGGCTTATTGTTTTAGACGACAAAGAGCGCGTTATACTCTTCAATCCCACAGCGGAAAAAATCCTTGGCAGCCATACCCGTCAAATCTCCGGGTTATCGCTGGCCTCTGCCCTTCCCGCTCTTGGGCGACATGTTCAAAGCGTTACGGAAATGCGTCCGTCCGTCACCATGCCTCCTTTTATGGACATTTTGTACCAGAAACCAGATGGCGCTACGATCTATCTTCGACTTTCCATTTCCCCCCTTCATTATTTATCTACCGAAAAAGGCGGGAAAATAATTGTTTTTCAGGATGTGACGGAAATAAAGCGGATTGAAGAAAACATGAAAAAAGTGGAAGGACTGGCCTTGGTGGGAGAGATGGCTGCAGGCATTGCCCATGAAATCAGAAACCCCATGGCTTCCATCAGCGGTTCCATCGAGGTGTTAAAAGAAGGACTTGCCTGGGATAGCACCGAAAGCCAATTAATGGCCATTGTGTCGCGGGAAATCGATCGATTGAACCAGTTGATCAGTGACTTTCTGCTCTTTGCGCGACCGAAAGAAACAAAATGGAGGACCTTTGACCTGAATCAGGTCATTATGGAGTCCCTGACGCTCTTTAAAAATGGTCCGCGCTGGAATGAAAACGTCAGCGTACTCACACATTTCATGGATTCCGTCACCATTGAATCGGATCCGGACCAGATCAAACAGGTTTTATGGAATCTTTTCCTCAATGCCTGCGATGCCATGCCCGACGGCGGGATACTTGACATCGGCACCAAATGGGTGTTTGAAACACCCGAATCAACCAACAAGAACGTGGCCATTGTCATACACGACACGGGGAGTGGATTTGACCCGATAACCCTTCCAAAACTTTTTACCCCTTTTTTTACCACCAAAGAGGGCGGATCCGGTCTCGGGCTGGCCACCGTAAAAAGGATTATTGATCAACTTCAAGGGAGGATTTCGGGGCATAACCACCCCGATGGCGGCGCCGAAATTGCGATCATTCTGCCCATGGATTCCGGTACGGGCCATTAACGTTTGGTAACGAAAATGACAAAAAATATGAGGATGAACAACTTTTGGAAGCTGGAAAAGATAACATCATGAAAATATGTGAACAAAATTGGTTTTCTAAACTCAGCCGTCCCAGCCGCTATCTGGACAATGAGATCAACACGATTCACAAAGACCTTCCAAAAACCCAAGTTTCCATTGCACTGGTATTCCCGGATGTCCCTGAAGTGGGTATGAGTCATTTGGGACTGAAAATAATTTACCACCTTCTGAACAGCCGGGACTGGCTTGCAGCTGAAAGGGCTTTTTCCCCCTGGCCGGATTTGGAAGAGGCGCTCAGACGTCATGACGCCCCGCTGACCGCTTGGGAATCAGGACGGCCACTGGGAGAATTCGATCTCATCGGTTTCAGCCTTCAACATGAGCTTTCCTACACAAACATCCTCAATGTTCTGGATCTCTGCAAAATTCCCTTTTTAGCCCGGGACAGGGGCAATGAATATCCGCTGATCATTGCAGGGGGTCCTGCATGCTTCAATCCGGAACCCGTTGCAGATTTTTTTGATATCATGCTCATCGGGGATGGAGAGACCGCTTCACTTGAGATATGCAGAACCGTTCGAGAAATGAAAACGGATATGGGTGTTCAAAAGAGTGACATCCTTAATATCATCTCTCATATACAGGGAATCTATATCCCTTCTTTCTTTCAGGTCCGGTATGAGCCGGACGGGAGGATTGCTGCAATTGTTCCGGAACATGATGACCATAAATGGGTCATCAAAGCCACATTGCCCCATCTTGATTCAACCCCATACCCTGAACGTCAGATCGTCCCCTTTACGGAACTGGTTCACGATCGCGTTGCCGTGGAGATTTCCCGCGGTTGCACGAGGGGTTGCCGGTTCTGCCAGGCGGGGATGATCTACCGGCCCGTACGGGAAAGAAGTCCGGAATCCATTGTTAACATTGCGGAAAAAACCTTGAATCTCACCGGCTATGAAGACCTGTCGCTGTTGTCACTCAGTTCCGGTGATTACAGCCATATTTGTTCGCTTCTTTGCGCACTCATGGACCGTCACTCCTCCGATCATATCGGCATCAGCCTGCCTTCCCTCCGGGTGGACAGCCTGGATGCTGAAATGATGGCGCAAATTAAAAGGGTTCGAAAAACAGGGTTTACCCTTGCCCCCGAGGCGGGAAACAATCGTCTTAGGAGGGTCATCAACAAGGGCTTGACCCAATCGGACATCCTTGAAACGGCAAAAATCGTATACCGGTCCGGATGGAAACTGATCAAACTTTATTTCATGATCGGTCTGCCTTCTGAAGAAGATGACGATCTTCAAGATATTATTGACCTTGCGGAGCAAATCACGAAATTATCGGGTCAAAAAGGGCGTCGGGAAAACGTTAATGTTAGTGTTTCCACCTTTGTACCCAAGAGCCATACCCCTTTTATGTGGATGCCACAAATCACACTGGAAGAAAGCCGGCGAAGAATAGAATTGATTCGACAAGGCCTTAGAAAAAGTCGTGTGCGGGTCAAATGGAATCAACCGGAGTTAAGCTGGTTGGAAGGGACCATGGCCAGGGGAGACCGAAAACTGAGTAACGTCATTATTGAGGCCTGGAAGCTTGGCGCAAGGTTTGACGCATGGAGCGAGCATTTCAATATGACGATATGGAAAACGGCTTTTGATCGTGCCCGAATTAAACCGGAATTCTATCACCGGGAAAGGGAGCTCCATGAGATTTTGCCCTGGGACCATATTCGATCCGGTGTGACAAAGGCTTTTCTTAAAAAAGAACGAAAAAAGTCGGAAGCGGAACAGTTTACGCCTGATTGCCGGGAAAATTGTTATGAATGTGGCGTATGCGACCACAAAAATATTGACCCCGTTCTTTTCAAGGATTTGTCATTTCAGCCGAAAAAAGTTTCGCCGGGCCTACAAGGCTTGCAATCCGTCGGCAGGTTCCGCCTCACCTTTACAAAAACAGGAAGTACCCGGCATCTCAGTCACCTGGAATTGGGGCGGGTGTTGAATCGTGCTTTCAGGCGTGCCGGATTGAAACTGGCCTATTCCCAAGGGTTTCACCCCATGCCCAAGACCTCGTTTTTTTCAGCCTTGCCGGTGGGTACGGAAAGTTTGGCGGAATGGGTGGAAATTGAGCTCATCGAACAGCTGGACGTGGAAAATCTCAAAGCCAAAATCAACCGGCAACTGCCTGAGGGCATCCATATAACGCATATTGAGAAGGTTTCTTCTTCAGAAAAAAAACTTCGCCCTAAGGCATCCCGGTTTCTTATTACCCTCAAAGAGGCCACGTTCAAGGAAGCGAACCTCACGAAATTTCTCCGATCAAAACATTTTGAGGTTGTCAAAATCAATAAAAAAGGGGAACATATCATTGACGCCCGAACCCTTGTGACGGCCATGAGGATTGTTTCGCCCGCAAAAATCGACTTGACCATCAGGCAAACCGATACAGTGACCTTAAAACCGGCTGAAATCATAAAGGGCGTATTCTCTTTAAGAGAAGAGGACCTGTGCAACATGAACATACTGAAAACCGAACAGATTTTTCATTAAAGCCAGAAAACCCCGGGGGGCTGCTCTATGTCCAGCGAACTGATCATCAATTCCAGGTCTTATGAAACCCGGGTCGCCTTGGTTGAAAACGGCGTCGTTGTTGAATTGTATATTGAAAGGGACAGCGGTCGGGAGTTGATGGGGAACATCTATCGCGGGAGAGTGGTCCGTGTTCTGCCCGGCATGCAGGCGGCTTTTGTGGATGTCAGTCTTGGAAGAACCGCCTTTCTTTATGTTTCCGATGTTTACAGGGATTTTTCAGATTTTGAGCAAATGATGCTGAACGCCAGTGAGGTTAATGAAACTCTGGATACTGATAAAATTAATGGCTCCCTTAAAAGGCAATCAGGCTATAGTGGTTTCCAGATAGAGGACCTGCTCCACGAAGGGCAAAGCATAATGGTACAGGTTTCAAAAGAGCCCCTTGGAAACAAGGGGGCCCGTCTGACATCTCACGTCTCATTGCCCGGAAGGCATCTGGTACTGATGCCCACCGTAAACCATATTGGCGTATCCCGGAAAATCGAAGACAGAGAAGAGCGCGAACGACTCAAAGGCATTATAAGGGATATTAATCCCGGATCCTTTGGTTTCATTGTCAGGACGGTAGCGGAAAATACTTCCAAAGAAAAACTGGAAGCTGAAATGGATTTCTTGTTGAAGCTCTGGGAGAATATCAAGGACAAGATGGAGAAAAGCAATAATCCCGGACTTTTATACAAGGACCTCACCATCACACTGCGGGCGGTACGGGACCTGTTTACCCGGGAAGTGGATCGTCTTATTGTTGATTCGGATGAAGAGTACGAAAAGGTTATGGCCTTCATTGAAACTTTTGCCCCCCGGTTGAAATACTCAGTTGAACTCTATGAAGGCGCCGGTCCCATTTTTGACACTTTTGGCATCGAAATAGAAATTCCAAGAGCCCTGGGCAATAAAATCTGGCTGAAATCCGGAGGGTATATCGTCATTGAACTGACCGAAGCGCTGACATCAATTGATGTCAACACGGGAAGTTATGTGGGGAAGCGGAATCTTGAAGAAACGATCTTGAAAACAAACCTCGAAGCCGTCAAGGAGATCGCTTACCAACTCCGATTCAGGAATATCGGTGGGCTGATTGTCATTGATTTCATAGATATGGAAAAAATCTCAAACCGTGAACGGGTGTCCATGGCGCTCAAAGAGGTGCTTGGTAAAGACAAAGCCAAAACAAACATTCTTCCCATGTCCGACCTGGGATTGATTGAAATGACCCGAAAGAGAACCCGGGCCAGTCTGAATCGCCTGCTCAGTGAACCATGCGCTTACTGTGAAGGCCGGGGGACCTTGAAATCGCCCAAAACAATCTGCTACGAAATTTTCAGGGACCTGGAACGGGACTGCATGCACCTCGATGAAGGGGGCAGCATTCACATTCTGGTGAACCCTGAAGTGGACAAGATGCTGAGGGAAGAGGAGCAGGGGTCAGTGATCGATCTGGAGAAAAGAACCGGCAAAAGAATCATCATTATTGGAAAAGAACACTTTCATCAGGAACAGTATTCTGTGGAGCTTTAGTCTCTTTTAATACGTGCCCTTCTAAGCTGGGTTAACCCCGATTCTATTTCTTCCCTGGAAAATGTTTTTTCACATTTGGTACACTGGAAAAGTTCATTGGCAACCTTGTCGTAGATAAGATCGTCGGAAAAGTTCACGCCGTGAAACCGGAGGCAAAAATTGTAAACAAGCTTGAAGTCCTTACCGGCGCACTCATCACATAAAAAATAATCCAGGATGTCACCCATCAGAATCTCCCCGAAAAAGCAAATCTGCCAATAAACACGCAATCCTTTTATACTTTTCCATTCCTTTTTACAATGTTTTTTTGACCGCAGGTCGTGGATTGGTTACAATTGGCCAAATCCCATGGGGGAACAGACTGCTTCGGTAAAAAGCCATTGACAACCCTCTAACTTTCCGGAGGCTTTTCTGTGTTCATCATCAAAAAAATACTCGGTTCGCTACTGATGCCCTTGCCTTTCTTTCTACTGATTTCCTTTGTGGGTTTGTTTCTTTTATGGCGCGGCAAAAGGGTTTTTACAGGAAAAATACTGACCACGCTGGGGCTCATCGGGCTCACCATAATGAGCTATAACCCTGTTTCAAGGGCATTGAATGCGCCACTTAACTGTAAATATGAAGCGTATTCGACAAATCAATGGGAAAAACCCGGAACCGAAGTGTGCGCGCCGCTACCTTTTGTTAAATACGTTGTGGTGCTTGCCTGTGGCCACAAATCAGACCCGAACATTCCCGTAACCAGCCAGATATCAGGACATTCAATGATCCGGCTGGTGGAAGGGATTCGAATTCTCAGGCAAAACCCCGGCGCCAGATTGATCCTCTCAGGGGGTGGCGCCGTTGACCCTGTCCCTGAGGCCAAGGTTATGGCAGAAGTCAGTCAATTCATGGGGGTCTCCAAAGACGACATGATCATAGAATCCGCATCCAATGATACAGAGGACCAGGCCCGGTTGATCAAACCCATCGTTGGCGCAGCGCCCTTTGTGCTGGTCACGTCAGCCATCCATATGCCCCGATCCATGGCCCTTTTTGAGGAACTGGGAATGCACCCCATCCCCGGTCCGGCCGGATCCACCTCACGGGTAAAAATGCCTTTTTCCTTACAGGATATCTTTCCAAGCGTGAGTGCTCTGGACGATACAACCCAGGCCGTCCATGAATATCTCGGCCTCCTGTGGGGCAAGTTGAAGGGGCAGATTTAAATGGGGTATCTTCAAAAACGTCTTTCAAAAAGCGCTCTGATCAAATTCCTGTTATTGATTGTTTTTTCCGTCGGTGCCCTTTGCCTGTATCGTTTTACCGTACTCAAGGAATGGATAACCCCCCAAACCCTGGAGGCGATTCTTAACGCATCGGGTTTCTGGGCACCGGCCGTTTTTATGGCGTTTGAGGCATTGGCAATAACCCTTTTTGTCCCGGCCAGCATCCTGGTTATTCTGGCTGCGGGTCTTTTCGGGGCCTATTGGGGTTTTCTGTATGCATGGATCGGGGCTTGGGCCGGGGCAGGATGCGCTTTTTTTGTGGGCAGGACCTTGGGTCGGGATTTTGTTGCCGCCATCATCGGTGACCGGCTGAAAAAATACGATGACGCCATCGAACAAAACGGTTTCACGGCGGTGCTTTACATCCGGCTGCTCAATGCGCCCTTCACCCCCATGAATTACGGATTGAGTCTCACAAAGGTCCACTTCAGGGACTTTTTCCTCGGTACGGGCCTGGGTGTCATGGCTTCGATTTTTGCCTTTACTTTTTTGAGTGGTATGTTGAGGGATGCCTGGATTTCCGGGAGGTGGAGCGATCTGGTTTCCTTAAAAATGTTGTTTGGCATTGTCCTTTATGTTTTTTCATTTTTCATTCCCTTGATTCTCAAGAAAATGAAAGGCCGGATGTAATGAAAAGAACCCCCTATTATGAATCAATCAGCATCTTTTTAACCTTCCCGAGAGCCGTTCTCGGAAACTCCTCGCAGAAAACAATTTCCCGGGGCCATTTATAGCGGGCCAATTGCCCTTCACAGTGCGATAGAAGGGATTCGCACGTTGCATCTGCCCCCTTTTTCAAAACAACAAACGCCTTGCCCCTCTCCCCCCATTCATCATCCCGTACACCGACCACGGCAGCGTCTTTCACAGCCGTATGGGCTTTCAGCACTGCTTCCACTTCAACGGGGTACACATTTTCACCACCCGATATGTACATGTTCTTTACCCGGTCCACCAGGAAAAAATACCCCTCTTCATCCATTCGGGCCAGGTCCCCCGTGTGCAGCCAACCGTTTCGGATGGTTTCTTCGGTTCTCACAGGGTCCTGCCAATACTCTTTCATCATAATGGAACCCCGGACCGCGATTTCTCCCACCTCACCCGTTTTGACAGGCCGGCCGTTGTCGTCCATGAGGATCACTTCTGAATGAAAGACAGGGCGACCCACAGTCCCGGGCTTTTTGATGGAATCCTCTTCGGATGCCCAGAAAAGAATCGATGTTTCCGTCTGTCCCATAATTTGCCGGACGGGAAACCCGGCCTCACGGCATAATTCCTGCATTCCGGGTGTGACTTTCTCACCCCCGATTGCTGAAATCTTGAGCGTTGAAACATTCTTTTGAATCGGCAGATCCTTTTCCAGAAGCGCCCTGTAAATGGTCGGAACGCCTAAAAACTTGGTGACCCTGTACCGTTCGATATCCCCATAGGCCCTGGCCGCATCGAATCTGGGGTGGATAATCATGGTGCCCCCTTTATAGAGGATCGGCGAAGCCTGTATAAACAGCCCGCCCGAGTGGAAAAGAGGCAGAATGATGAGCATGATATCATCAAAATGGAGTTTGAAAAATATATCGGCATTCAGGCAGTTGAACAGTGTTTTCCGGTATGAGAGCACGGCCCCTTTGGGCGCCCCGGTGGTTCCGGAGGTGTACATGATCACATGGGGTTCTTCAGGATCAGCGGGTGCCAGGGATTTGGTAAGAAACGGTTTTTTCCCATCAAATTTTTGGGTTTCAGATTCAAATCCAAGAATTTCATCCCGGTTTTGGACATGACCCAGGCAAGTCAGAACCATATGGGGTTTTTCATTGTGAAGTTCCAGTTCACATACGCTCCGGCAGTGAGCTTTACCGAACACGAACAGCCTGGGTTGGGCGTTTTTCAGAATGTAGCGCAATTCAGGAGCGGTGAGCCTGAAATTGATGGGAATAAAAATGGCCCCCAGCCGGGCACATGCCAGATAAAGATCTATGAATTCAGGGCAGTTTCTCATCATGACGGCCACCCGGTCTCCCTTTTCGATTCCCAGGGACTGAAGCCAGCAGCTCACACGGTTGGCCCGCCCATGAAGTTCCAGGTAGGTTATGGTTGACCCCTCAAAAAGGATGGCGACCTTCTCCGGATGCAGTTCTTTCCAGCGCTGCACCCACCAGGCAATATTCATGGATTTAATCATTTCGATTCCTTTCGGATCGGCCTAAAAAGATATTTTTAAAACACGGATGCAGGCATTCCGGTTACCACCGGCTGGTTCAGGACTTCTCCGGACGTTGTCCACTATGGATGGTCATGGTTCCAAACATGAGCAATTCGCATTTAACGGATTCAAAACCGGCTTTTTGCATGGTGGCGACCATTTCATCGGGTTTCATGAAGTCTCGGGTCGTATCAGGCAGATAGGTGTAGGCAGCCTGGTTGCCGCCCACAAGACGCCCTAAAAAGGGGATGGTGACCTTGAGGTGTAGAACGATCAATGGCCGCAACAGATTTTGCTTGGGTGGAGAGGTTTCAAGGCAGACCACACGGCCCCCCGGTTTGAGCACCCGCAACTGCTCCTGGAAGGCCTTCAGGGGGTTTACCACATTGCGAATCAGGTATCCGGAGGTTACGGCGTCAAAGGTTCCATCAGCAAACGGTAGCTGCAGGGCATCGGCCGAACACCAGGGGATTCGACTCCCCCCAGGCCGACCTCGACCCTTTTTTATCATGCCCAGTGAGAAATCAGCCGCCGTTACCCGTGCCAATGGTTCCTTCTGAAGCGCGGTAAAGGCAATATCTCCGGTTCCCGTACCCACATCCAGTAAGCGCCCGCCGGGGGACAGGTTGCCCTTTTCGATGACGCGACGACGCCATATTGAATCAAACCCAAATGTCATCATCCGGTTTAATAAACCGTAGTGACCGGACAGCTGGTCAAACATGGTTTTAATTTCTGCACGTCTTCGGGATTTCCTGTATTGTTTCAAATGAACCTTCTCCTTTTTTCATCTTCAGACCTTCACCCAATTCACAGGAAGAGACCTTTCGAAAATGTATATCCTTTTTGTTTTGGCCTGTACAGTGGATTTCTGAAGCGGTATAAGAACCCCATAAAGCATCCAAGGTAAATGAAAGCATTACCCTTTAAAAAAATGGAGGTAACGTTATGCAACAGTACCCTATACAACTCAAACCGGTGGATGAGATTGAAATCGTGACCCTCATGGACAACTACTCTGATGTGCTGCTTCAAAGTGAAGGCCCGGTGACACGGGCGCCTCTGGCAACGGGTGGGGAAATCCCCACCGACACGCTCCTGGCGGAGCATGGGCTTTCTCTACTGGTGCGACTGGATTCTCGGGGGGCAACCCACAGCATCCTTTTTGATACGGGCTACAGCCGCATCGGTGTATTGCATAATTTGAAAATCCTGGGAATTGATCTAAAGGAAATAGAAGCCCTCGTCTTAAGCCATGGTCACATGGACCACACGGGATCACTCCATGGCATCTTGGAAGGCCTGGGTCGTACCATGCCCCTGATTGTGCACCCGGAGGCCTTTCTTTCTCCCCGATACCTGGATATCGGTGAAGGAAAAAAACTGCTTTTCCCCTGCACCTTGAAACGGGATGAACTGGAAGCGCTCGGGGCTCAAATCCTTGAGTCCACAGCACCGGTTTCCCTTTGTGATAACAGCCTGCTGGTCACAGGCCAGGTGGAACGGACAACCTCTTTTGAAAAAGGGTTTCCAAATGCATTTCTTTCCCGAGATGGAAAAGAAGAGCCCGATGCCATCTGGGACGACCAGTCCCTGGTGCTCCATTTGAAAGACAAGGGCCTGGTTGTCATTTCGGGCTGCGCCCATGCAGGGATTGTCAACACCGTAGCGTACGCCAGAAAAATTACCGGCGTGGAAACGATTCATGGCATCATCGGCGGGTTTCACCTGTCCGGTCCGGCTTTTGAGCCCATTATCGAACAGACCATCGTGGAATTGAGAAAAATGGACCCCAAAATCATCGTTCCCATGCATTGTACCGGCTGGAAAGCCATCGAACGGTTTTCCAAGGCCTTTCCGGACAGCTTTATTTTGAACAGCGTGGGATCCAGATTCACGTTGAATTGAAACTGCATTTTATGAATGGAATTCAGCCAACGTGAGCTCATTTCTTGCGGAGGCCCTCATCTTTCTGAAGCCGGGACAGTTCCGTGCTTTGACTGAGGAGCTGTTCCTTGAAACGCTCAAGATCCTTCACAATGGCTTCCAGGCTGTCCATCCACACCCGAATCAGGATTTCCTTTAAACGACCGATATTTTTATGTGTATTTCGAAGGAGAATATTTCGATAGCGTCGATAAAAGATAAATCCGGCGCCAAGATTTATGATCAGGTAGCTTCCTAGGGCAGCCAGGCCTGCAGTACTGAAAAGGGTACCAACGATGGACAGTAGAAGATTGGTGAAAGCCCCTCCGGATGGCGCCAGAAAGAGACGGCGCCAGGAATCTTCCCCTCCTGTGGAAAACAGGAATGCGGCAAAGATGAGACCATAGATCACCCATTGACCAAAACGGAAACCCCATAATGGGGACCGCCGTTTTTCCTCCACATAGGCGGCGGTGGATTGAAAAAAGGCTTCTCCCAGATTTTCAAAACGCCGGGGAACATCAAGGGTTTCCTTGAGCCGCTCCTGAAGTGGCAGAGAGAGGTTTTCGTTTAGGAAACGGTGGCTGAGATGATCTTCAAGCCATGCATACCGGTGGTGAAAGGCCTTTGAAATTTGATCCGGCGGTTCAAAAGCAGGAAGCGCCATCCCGCTTTCAGAATCCCGTGAGGGTCCTTTTCCAAAGGAAAACAGCAGGGTGGCCACCCCGAAACCGGGTCCCACCAGCCGCGAAGGGTCTCCCTGGGAAAGGGAGATCTTTTCCTGGATTTCATGGCCAAACCAGCGATCCATAATCTCCTTGCCCGTTTGGACCCATTCAGGCCTCTTTTTTTCAAGTTCTTCCATGGTTTCGTTGAGGATGCGGCCAGCACTTTCAAGGGTCTGAATTTCCATTTCAAAAAGCGATGTCAAGGATTGGATTTCCACATCCAGGTTCTGGGCCTTGATGGCCGAAATCTGCTTGGCATTTCGTTCTCTGAAAACGTGTTGCCGAAACGCCGGAAACTGATTCCAGGGAGAAAGGGCGTCCCCTTCAAAAGCCTCCTGTGAGGCCAGCGCAAACAAAATGGGCTCACCGATTCCCTTTTCTTTTAAAAGTTCGTTGAATCGGGTGGTGGCAAGATTGAGTTGGCCGTATCCTTTCTCAAGGGTTTCACCCTGAAACAGCAAATCCACCTTGTTGAGGACAAAAGTGAAATTTTCCTTTGACTTGGGGGCCTGTAAAAGGAAATCATAAAATTTTCTGTCCGCATATTTTTCAGGGGACGTAACCCACAAAAGCAGATCCAGATGTTCCATGAATTGAATAACCCGTTCACGGTGTTCCCCCACGAGACTGTCAAAATCCGGTAGGTCGCAAAGCAGGATTCTGCGAATGCCATCACCCTGGTGTAGAATTTCCCGGCGGGGGACATCCACCGGTCCCGGAATCGGTGGGGCTTCAGCTTCCGCATGGCGGTAGATCAGAACCCTGTCTGTGTGTGGGCGCCGATGGCTGGTGGAAGCGATGGCCTCCCCTGCCAGGGCGTTCATGAGGGTTGACTTTCCAACACCGGTCCCGCCCACCAGGCCGATGGTCAGGTAACGGGCTTCCATGACGCCCAGTTTGCCTATGAGCTTTTCAGCCTCTGTTTCCATTGTGTGCCGTTTGTTCGGTGAAATGGAAAAGAGCCCCCCCTTTCGAAGGAGATCAAGGGTCTTCTCCAGGCGTTGTTGATGCTGTTCAATGGGATGGGTCATTTTTTTATTTCCCGGTTATTCATGCGATAAGTTTTTTATTCCGACATTGAGACCTATCAGGGCCTCCCGTGTTCGAGGGGATGTGGTCGAAGACTGAATGCAGGCCACATAACGTTCCTCCTGTTTGCGCAATATGGACAGAAGCCCCTCCTGGTAGCGCACTGCCAGTTCCTTGGCGATTTTCCGAATTTCATGGTAGGCGAAGGCTTCCACGGCCCCTTTGGTCACAAAGGGGGCCAAAGCGGAGTCCAGGGCTGCATCCAGCATGGTGAACCCCCCGCCCACCACCACTTCAAAGGTCAGGATGAGGATTCCCCAGAGGACCGATGTGGAGTAGATGCCCACCTTTTTTCCCGTGGAAATGCCTTTGGCCAGTGCCTCGAAGGTTTCTTCAAGCCATTGGGCCAGCTCTTCCTGGGCTTCCAGGATGTATTGGCGGATTTCCGTTTCTGTAAGTGGCAGGTGAGGATTCCGCAAGGATTTGAAAAGGGGCGCGTCCTCATGGGAAGGGGATAGGGTTTTCAACACCGAAACGTTGTATTTTGCAAGGGTTTCCTGAACCGGCGTAAAGGCCACGTTCTCCCGCACTTTCAGGAGTCCGGCCCTGCGATCCGCCTGACTTTTTTTTCGGCTCAGGCCCAACAGCCTCAGCGGCGCTTTTAAGACGTTACGAACCGCTTGTCGGGGTTTGGCCAGGAGATCGTATCGGGAGAAAAGTTTTCGAATTTCCACTCTCAGGTATTGTCCGCTGGTTTTGGAAAATCTTTCCTTCTGGTTTTGAACGTATTCCACTGATGCGCGGTGCGTGAGTTCCTGAAGATCTTTCAGCCATTCATCGACGGCTCGGGTTTCCCGGTCCAGCAATGATTGAAGACTGGATACGTCTTTTTTCAAAGCCCTTGTGGCCCTGGCGCCGGCCTCCGATTTAATATGATGGGCCTGTTCAGGGTTAAATGCCTGAAAAAAGGCATCCTTCAGGCGAATAAACGGTTTCTGACCGGAAATGCGATCATAGATCCCGGGGGTTGTGTGGGGGATCAACCACAAGTTTGCCCCTTGGATAGAAAGGGCCTGTCCCTGAAGGGCTTTCAGTATTTCTTCCCGGGTGGTTTCTGCGGATGCTTTGTTGAGTACAAAAAAGTAAGGTTTTTCGTCTTGAAGCACTCTCATGAAAAAGTCGTGCAACACCTCATCGGCATATTTTTCCTGACTGGCCACAAAAACCACCGCATCGGACATACTGTAAAGATCCTTTGCAATAGAATGGTTTTTATCTTCAACACTGTCCAAATCCGGTGTGTCCACCAGGACCAGGTGTGAAAGCGGTTCTTCGTCAGTCGCCAGCACCGACAACTGTGCAGTTTTTCCGGTACAGGGCAAATTTTCGTCTTCAGCGGTTATTTGCTTGATATGGATTTCAGGAAAGGGAAAGGCTTCCTTAAAGAAACATTGGCTGTTGGCATGGGCAATGGGGCCGGCGGTTTTGGGCCGTTCCACGCCGGTAGCGCTCAAAGGCCTGCCGCAAAAGGCGTTAAACAGGGTCGATTTACCTGTACCGGTGCCGCCCAGAAAGACCACCCACAAACAGGGGTTGGCTTTTCTGAAGGCAAGAATGGCAAAACGCCTCAGAATATCCTTAGCCAGCCCCGGTATTTTCAGCCCATCCTGGGTCAGGCCGGTTACCCTGAAAGCTTCGGGGTCCAGGGAATCGGAAGCCTTGTGGTCCATGGCGGCAGTCATTTTCAGTCTTCTTTAAGTCGGTCCCAGTACCCTTGAAAATATTTCCACCCGGACCACACCGTGGCCGCCAGAATAATGGTCATGATGATATTGGCCACCGGGGGAAGCAGGAGACTGACTTGTCGGCTGTAGTCTCCGGAGGGGATCATATACAGTAGAATCGTACCCCCCACCATTTGGGTGATGGTTTTGATTTTTCCCCACGAGCCGGCGGCAATGGCAATCCCTGTCTGCTGGGCCACAATGGCCCGCAAACCGGTAATGGAAACTTCCCTGGCAATAATGATGATGACCATCCAGGCGGCCACCACCTGGTATTTCACCAGGATGACAAACGCACTCATGATCAGCAGCTTATCGGCCAGGGGATCCAGAAAGATACCCAGGGTGCTGACCTCCTTGCGACTGCGGGCAAAATAGCCGTCCAGCGGGTCTGTTGCACAGGCGAGTACAAAAATTGAGGCGGCAACAAATTTCGTCCAGGTGGCGGCGGGAATGGTGAATATGATAAAAACCGGAATCAGGACAATCCGAAAGAGGGTGATCTTGTTGGCAAGGGTCATTTCTTTTTCGGTCCTTTCAGGGTCGATCGACAGTTTATGGATAGGTTTTACAGTCGCAAATATAGGCCCTTATAGCCCGTGACCGTCAGAATATCAAGATTTCCCTTGCGATTTCAAAAAGAATGGGATAATTCCCGACCATGTCCCTGACCCTGGGAAAACTGATCATTCTTGCCCAATGGCTGTTAACGCGACGACCCACCTCCGTTGCGGTTGACATTACCCACAAATGCAACCTAAAATGCCTTCATTGCTACTGGTGGAAACAGGAACACCCTCCGGAGCTGGATGATGGTCAGATGATTGCATTTCTAAAAAAGCTGCGGGCAGGCGGCCTTCGGGCGGCCATCCTGTACGGTGGAGAACCCACCCTTCGCCCGGAAATCTGCCGGGCCGCAGCCCGGATTTTTGATGCCACACTGGCCTTTACCAATGGCGTAAACGGTTTTCCGGAGCTTGAAAACGGCCAGTGGATTCTTTCCCTGGATGGACCCGAAACGGAAAATGATCGTATTCGGGGAGAAGGGGTATACCAAAAGGCCATAGAAAACCTGAAAGCCGCTCCCCGCCCCCCCATCGTCCATATGACCATTTCCAGGATGAACCAAAACAGCTTGGCGCCGTTTGTGCGGGAAATGATGGCGTTGCCCATCAGGGGCATGGGGTTTTCCTTTGTTACGCCCAACCGGGGAACAGACGATGAAAACCTGTTTATTCCCCTGACGGAACGGAACCAGCTGGTGATGGAACTGCTCCAACTCAGGAAAAAATATGGTGAGAAAATCGGTTTTACCCCGGCCATGGCCCGTCAGTTGCTGACCCATGGCGCATTTCCCCAATGGAACAATTTGTCAACCTGCCCCGTGAGCCGGCGGGTTCGATGCTACCGATCGGATGGCCGGCCAAAAACCTGTACCTACGGGGACCAGGCCGATTGTTCCCGTTGCGGCTGCGCCGCTGTTGTGGCTTACCGGGG